>NZ_JALQCX010000074.1:0-16549 GCF_023241665.1 Pseudomonas morbosilactucae
TTTTTATGCCGGGGTTTATTGGTCGCGGCGGTTCCCGGCATGTCCTTTGCTTTGTCTGACAATGAGCAATACGGACATTGAAAACGCTCAAGCGACTGACCTGCCAGTGGTCTGGAAACGCGAACTAATCCCGATCACAGCCGGTCAATGACTGCACGATCCAATCAAGCGGTGACGCACAATGGACAACCCTTTCCAACTGATTACCGATGCCTTCACCCCGGAATACCGGGTCAACCTCAGCATCCAGGGCCTGGACGGCAGCATCATGCTGACCCTGTCCAAAGCCGGCCGCGTCGTCGCCAAACGCATGATCAGTGCCGCCCAGCGCAACGACCCGCAGCGCCTCAAGCGCCTGGTGCAAAGCATTCAATTCGGCATCGCCATCGAACAGGGCCACAGCGCCGTGGCGATTCTTGAAGCCATGACCAACAGCGACAGCCTGACGCTGCCGCCGCCTGGGGCCAAAGGCCAGCCAAGGCTGGCCGCGGGGCTTTAAAGCTCGCCCTTTTCCACCTCAGGGTGTTCGCTGGAACCCGCACCGGTCTTGCGCTGCGGGTGCTCGATCTTCACCGACGGGAACTGCGAAGAGGCATAACGCACCACCAGGATGGCGAACGATAGCAGCAAGATCCCGCCACACAGGTAGATAATCCCCAGGTCCGGTGGATTGTGGTGGGACACGTTGGAAATCAGCAGCCGGGTCAGCGCGGTGATCGCCACGTAGATCAGGAAGCGTACCGGCATGTGGTTGGTCTTGAAGTAGATCCCGACCATGGCCCCCAATTCGAGATAGATGAACAGCAGGAGAATGTCATCGATCTTGATATGACCGACCTCGATCATCTGCAAGAACTCCATCACCGCCGCCCACGCAGTGACCGCGCCGATGGCGAACAGCGCCAGATAGTGGAACGACTCGACAAACAGATTGCCCAGAGACTCGGCCAGTTGATGAACGTTCTGCCGCAGGTTCTCGGCCCAATTGATTTTCACGATGGTTCTTCCTTAGGTCGTTTCGACCGGATGATGCGGGTTGGACGTGACGGTTGTTCTGCATGCAGAAAAAAGGCCAGAGCCCCGACACTGAGATGATGGCGCGGTGCCGCAAGGCACGTAACGCCCTCATGCACCACAGAACAAAAATCCCGACTACATTAAAAAGCCACTATCCAAAGGCCGGCGTTTCCCCTATCCTGCGGCCTGTATATAAACACAGTAGTCGTAACAGACCCATTATCGTGAAGGCATGTGAGGTGGTGAATGGCCGTCGAAGTGGTATACCGCAGCAGCCGAGATCTGGAGCGCTTGTTCATGGATAAAGCCGAAGCTGATCGTCATGACAAAATGCTTGAGCTGGCTGAGTTGTTGTCCGAAGTGTTGCAAAAAGCTGTGCCGTCCCTGACCGAGCAGCAAGTGGAAGAAGCCGGGATCTACATGGCGAAAAACCGTGACGTGTTCGCCAGGGCATTCAAGAGCCAGCCGGACGCCTTGTCCGAACTGCTCAGCGTACCGGCCCCGGTGGCCGAAACGGTTGACCCGATCGAATCGGAGCAACCCGCAGCACCGAGCAAACCGGCAAAGCCGAGCAAGACCGCTAAATAAGCGACACACGAATTGAATAAGCCCTGCGCCAATGGCACAGGGCTTTTTTCATGGTCGCTAGAAAATAACAGAGCCCAGGAACACAGCAGGAGCCCCACAGGCATTAGCTATCCAGCCACCAATTTAAAAGCGTTTCATCGTCAAGATCATCGAGATTTTTATAGATGTTCGCGTAATACCATTGAACACCCGTCACCTCAGTGAATCGATTGAAAAACATATTAATATTCTGCATACCGGCTTTGGCTGGCACATTCAGAGAGAGGTTACCCTTATACCGGCCATCCAATGTGCCGCCCAGCGACACTTGAACTGCTTCCTGCAGGTCTTCAATGTACTCTTCTTCGATAAAATTCGAATAAATATGAATGCAAAAATTCCCGCCCCGCTTCAAAATCTCTGCTGGGGCGTTCTGATTTTTTATTGAAATGATATCGCCGATCGCCATATTCAGGGCCAGACCGGGAGACGAACACAGTTCATAAATATGCTCATCAATCTTTCGAGCGTGCACATTTTCATAAACAGGCCCTTCGGAATTTGAACCGACATAGACCTTGATCGAAATTTCTGGATGATCGCAAATCATAAAACAACCCCGCAACGTCCTTATTAAAAATCCAACCTACTCTACACAACCAGTACTACTTCAACCAAATTAAAAACTTCAGACCTCGCTTAATATACAACCCAGCTAATGGAGCTTCCAGACCTTATTCCATACCCTGCTTCTCATCTGCAATTAAAACCTTACAACAACTCAAGCATTCTGAACAACACGCTCACTTGCCTACTGAAGGAGGCAGGTCAATATTATTACAACGCAATATAGAAACAACCTTATTCAAAAACATGAACGGCAAATCTGTGGCAGCCCCGTGCATATCCATCAAACCTACTTCAACAACACTCTCAACAACAGCAGAAAACTCATCAATACTCTTAGGTGATATCAACGCCACAAGATCATGGGGTATCTCATCCCCTCGCCCATTCAGTGACAATGATGCTCCCCTTCTTTCCCATGCAGATAACTCGTTATTCAGAGGATAGTCATTTAGGTGCTTAATCAGCTGATCGATAGACGGATTAGAAAAACCTTTCCACTTACAATAAATCTCCAAACATAACGCCGCATACAACTGCAAATCCCTTGCGGGCCGTCCAGCAAACTCCGAAGTGCACTCATTTTGAACAATGGAATGGGCAATCATGTTTCACTACTCTGATCTGACATCCAGACATCCTCGTAGCCCTCTTTATCAATGATAAATCTCGCGCCCTCTGGCAAGGATAAATATTTTAAGACTTCCGGAAGCTCTTCCAACAAATGATCGGTGTGCAGTGCCTGATAAAAACCGCTTACCGCGGAATACTCTCCACCATGAATAAACCAACTGATCGTTCCATTCTCCGGCAGTTCTATCCTTGAGCCATAAATGGGCGATTTTTGTAATGTATCCAATGCGATAGCTACCATAGCTTCAGGCGTGTGAATGGGCAGTCCGTATTTCTCACAAATATCCTTCTGCTGTTCTTCAAAAGCTAACAAGTCATTTGTCTTCAATGGTCTCTCCAGTTAATTATTATGCTAGAGCTAAAAGTCTGACACCGATTACAGGTTAAGCAAAAAGCTTATTTATTGCCACATGGACATTATCCAGGCATCCTTTTTTCTCTTGCTCAAACTTTGTACATCCGTGGTACCAGTCGGGTCAAACCACTTCTAACTCATTAAATAAAATTGATCTAATATTTTATTTCTTAATCCAACTTAAAAAACCAACCCATCTCAAACAATAAAATATTTACTATGCTATTTTTATTTGCTCAGCGAGCAGGCATGTCAATCCACTACTGTTTGAATTCAAGGAGAGCCATCTGATGCCCCCCTACGCTCAACCTTGCCAACTAAAATAAAAACCGATGCCATATGATAAATACATACATTCACTAACCATTCAACCACCAATACAGAAGCGTTTCATCTTCAGGATCATCGAGATTCTTATAAACATTTGCGTAATACCATTGAACGCCAGTAACGTCAGTGAATTTATCAAAAAATGAATTGATACGTTGCATACCCACCCTAGATGGAACGGTCAAACAAAGATCCCAGTTATTCCTGCCATCCAACATTCCGCCTATTTCTGCACGAACCTCCTCAGCCAACGTTAATATATATTCTTCTGGTATAAAATCAGCATAAATATGTATACAGAAGTTCCCGCCTCTTTTTATTATTTCTGCTGGAGCGGTTTTATTTTTTATCGAAATCACATCCCCTCTCGCCATATTCAGCGTAAGACCAGGAGAAGAGAGCAACTCATAAACATCCGCATCAATTTTTCGGGCATGAACTTTTTCAAAAACAGGCCCTGTAGAACTTGGCCCAGCAAATACTTCAATCTCAATTTCCGAAAAATCATTAACCATGAGATACGCCACAGGTTACGTATTCAAGACGGTACGTTGCTTTTTTCATGTAACCCCTCTTGGCCCAATAAACTCGACTTACATCCATAAAAATCAATCCGCCATTGTCACGAACAGGATCAGTATTGGTCGCTTTGAGTCATAACATCGCTAACCATTGATAGTCATCATATAACGTAAAATCCACTCTCAACAAGCAATTAGACACCAACGTAATTAATTCTCAAAAATATTTAACTGGCGAGTTAGAATTCGAACAAAGCATCAAATACTTTACCAGATTTTTTTGGGTTTCATTTACACTGCTAAATCAATAGTTTCGCCTTCGAAGCGTACCAAATTACCGCCTGCGTACAACCTTGAGAATTCACATTTAGCAAGCATCTTTAACGATCACTACGCTGATAGACTTGAGTCCAACTATAACAATAGAACTCCAATTGACATCAGCTTTAAATCGCCCACATCAATATTCCCTGCTAGAAGAAGCCATTACATAAATCATGATTTCAGCTATCAAAGCTTTTCAACAATCTGAGAAACCAACAGCTTTTTCCGGGTTTCGTTTACGGCATCCAATAGCAAATTCCTATCAGACTCAACCATTTTGAATTTACTCATCAGACCGATAGATCGCTCAATAGAATCAAGCATCATTGATATTTGCAATGATTCATCAGCTTGCTTAAAGCTTTCATGATCAATTTTAAGCCGAAACTCAAGCACTTTACTTTTCTTGTTAAACTTAAAAACCTCAGGATAATCAGATACAAACTTACCTGACAAAATAATAGATATGAAGCTCCATCTATCCAACTCAAACTCTAAAGATGCCCCTCCACCAACTCAGCTAAAATCGGTAAAATTTTATTTCGAGCGACATGTCCCCGCGCCCAATATCTGCATCAATCTCACCAGACATGGAAAATTTCATGGCACCACCCCCTTAACAGTCACTTTCATTTAGGCATGGGCGGGCGTAGCGATGACTTCCCTCATACTTTACGCATGTATTTCACGCTTAGCTCTAACTTACCAAACTCTAAACACTACAGCCATTTAATCATGAGTTTTCCACATTTACCAAAACCACAGGGACACGTTAATCTGTACTACGCCCCATACGCCCCCTATTCATTGTAACTCGTAAGTGCCCTGATCAATCTGACGAGCGAGCAATTCCTCACGAGCAGCCCCATCGTCGTCAGTCACATATACCTGAATCAGTACAGGTGATTGCTTATCTTCCATAAGGCGCCCCACAGCTTTACGCTCAACACACACCACCCTTCTTTCATGGCCTGTAAAGACACTAAAACGTATTCAGGACACATCAATCTCATTTGAGAAGTCGAACCCTTTGAGCCCAGAATTCTCTACTTCTTCTTTAAATCTCTCGGTTACAAAAACTCTCTTCATATCCTCGTTGATCACAAACACATCTCTATCCGAGAGCTGGCTACGCACCAACACTGCCTTTTGGATGACCAACCCGTACTCATAGGTGCGGTATTGCGACCGTTCCAAGTCAAGACAATCAGCTACCGGATTGTTAGGGTAATAGCCTAAGAATTTTTTCTTCTTGCTTGGCGTCATCACAGGTAGAAACTGCCCGTACTTCCCAAGAAACTTTTCTGACAGAACCTCCACCGCCTGCTCACTGAACACGAAGAAAGGTCCTAGTGCCCCGCTGATATCAAACTGGTAGTTTTTCTTCCCGTCATCACTGGCGCGCAGTACTAACTCTACCGCCCGAAAGCTATCGTCAAATGGCTTCCACTCTTGGGCCATCGATCGACCGATGATGCTTTCCTGTCCTGCCGGGTATTTTTCGATGAATGATGAAAACGCCCCAACATCCGACTTCAATCTAAAAATCCGGATCATTAGTTATCCAATACAGTTGCCCAACGAGCGTTTCTGTCAGCAGAAGACAGAGCCCCACGCATACTATCAAGCTCATCGAGTACAGCTGGCTTTCCTCCCCGTTTGTTCGTTTCGATTACGCGCTCATTTACCGTGTCTACATAAGCATGAGGATGGCGCCCACAGTGACGAATACCCGGCATATCGTCTTTATTCGGCAAGAACACGCCATTTTCGGGCGAGTTAATTTTAATCTCGTGATGGTCCAAGATATCTCTAGCTGGTTATGCTCTCGCTAACCCCTTGCCCACAATGTGGTGAGCGGCAGAATTAGGAGGTGTGAGCGTTCCTTCACCATTCATAGCGGCAGCGAGTTCTTTACCGGTCAAGCCCAGCGGATCGACCCATGCTGTCGGATTCGGCGCATAGGCATACAGATTGAGCCCGCCCGCATAGCTGATCGGATCCTTGCTGATAAATCGCCCAACCGCAGGATCATAATATTGGTATCGATTGTAATGCAGACCTGTTTCGTGGTCGTGATACTGGCCCTGGAAACGTATCGGGTTAATGAGCCCTTGCTGCTGTGCGAATGCCGAGCGCTGCTGAAATTAAATTTTATTTAAACTCAAAGTATTCAATCATCATTCCAACTGGCTTCCTCATATCCACCCCCAAGAAACCCAACACCTCAAAAAACCACGAAAGATTATCTCCCAAAATAGAAATGTTGTCTTCATCATTTGACAGCAGACAAATAGCTAGCCGTGCAATCAACACCTCTCGATCCTTAAATTCTCGTATTGCCCCTTTCTCATCTATTTTCGCCCACCAGCCTGAAGCCTCCACCTTACATTCTTCAATAGAAACCTTCCCATTAATATATTTCTTCGTCAGTTGCAAAGGATCATTTTCACAATCAGAAAACTTAATATCCAACATTTCCAAAACATCAATAAAAAATCCTAGCTGGTGTTTAAGCGCATCAGACTTTTCAGTTGGCCGAATAATTGAGCCAATATTAAATCTCTTAAAATCAATTGAATTCATATATAACCTTAAAGCATTGCAAATATCGTTAATTGATGAATGGGGAGTTTTATGGGTACCGTGCCATTTTGCTGGTAGTACGAGAGCCAGGTCCTTTACGATCAAACTCCAAGTACTTCATTCAGTTCTGAAGACCACGCCCGAAACTACCTGCCAGATGTAAACTACTACTAACTGCTAGCTAACTACAGCGCCCTTCGGTCCACTGGCGATCAGAATTGCTCCACAAGCGGTTTTCATTCCATCAAGCGCTATCGGAGTGCCATCTACCGTGTAAGTACTACTGCCTTCAGCGATGGGAAAAACCCCCTTGCACAACGGGCAACTGACTTTATGGCCCACTCCTGCAATGGGTTTTCCATTGAGATTGGTTTGGGAAAAAGCTTCAAGAACAGCACCACCGTGAGTAGTGCTGTCCCCTAACCTAATAACATCTTTCATAGCTCGCCCCAAAAAACTTCAGCAGCATCAACCATAAAGCTTAACTTCAGCCAATACAAAAAAACAATTAAACATCAAATCAAACGCGCAAATAACTGAAAAGCTCAAATATTCAAACCACAAACCTTATTAACACTTAAGACATCTCAAACAAACAGGTATTTCTCTATACTTCTTGCATTCCTATCATTTACACAACAGCTACCAAACTGGTTCGGTGCTGCCTTCAGCCCTATACCGCCCTCACAGAACAAGCCATACCATAACGAATAACTTTAATTACCCACATGTACTTAATCAGCTTGAGAAACTAATAATTCCCCACGAGCTTTATTTACAGCATCTAACAGCAAAGCTCTATCAGACTCAATAACTTTAAACTTACTCATGAGACCGACAGATCGTTCAATAGAATCAAGCATCATAGATATTTGCAACTGCTCATTGGCGTGCTTAAATTCATCGTGATCAATTTGCAGCCGAAATTCAAGAACTTTGCTTTTCTTATGAAACCTAAAAACCTCAGGATAATCAGATATAAATTTATCTGACAAAATTATAGATATAAAACTCCACCTTTCTAACTCAATCTCCAAAGATAACCGATCCACCAACTCAGATAAAATTGGTAATATTTTGTTTCTAGCAACGTGTTCCCCCTTACCAATATCTGCATCAATCTCTCCAGACATAGAAAACTTCATAACATCAAACCCTTAATAGTCACTTTTATTTAGACGCGGACGGGCACCATCAGGATGATTTTCTTTATACTCTAAAATTTTCTCGTGCTGCCACGTATGCATCTCACGCTTAGTTCCTGCTTCCTCTGGCCTAAATATTACTTTTTCCTCATTAAGATAACGTTCCGTATAACGTTTTTTCCCTCTTGTTGTTTCACCATACTTCATAACCTCATCTGACTCTTGGTCCCTCAAGGTATACCCTATAGCAGGAGCATCGCTATCTAGGCTATTACCATGTACTTTTCCATCTTTACCAATTTTACATGGGCACTTTTTATCTGGACTATTCCCTGATGCGAACCTCCCATTCGTACTTCTAGGTTGTCCCTTCCAGAGACCTAGCGGGTCAATCCACCCCACTGGATTCGGCGCATACGCATAAAGATTCAACCCACCCGCATAACCAATCGGGTCCTGACTAACAAACCGCCCTACCGACGGATCATAGTACCGATACCGATTGTAGTGCAGCCCTGTCTCAGGGTCGTGGTACTGCCCCTGGAACCGAATCGGGTTGGTGATGCCCTGCTGCACGGCCCAGTCCGTGCGTTGTTCCTTGATTTCTCCCCACGCCTTGTACTGTGCGCTCCAGGCCACGCGGCCGTGCTGGTCGGTGAGTTCTTGCGGTGTGCCCAGGTGGTCGCATTGGTACCAGGCCAGGGCGTCGAAGGGGTGGGCCTGTGGTTTGTGGTTCCACAGGGGGTCGTGGTCGATGTCGTAGTCGCCGCTGTAGGTCGGTTGGTTCAGCAGGCGGATGGGTTGGTGGCGGATGGCTTGAGCGACGGGCACGAAGCTGCCGGGTTCGAACAGGTAGTGCACGGTGCGGCCGGTGCCGCTTTCGTGTTGGGCCGGGCTGCTTTCCCAGGCGAGGTTGTCGCCGTCCCAGCCGTACAGGGTGAAGCCGCAGCCGAGTTCTCGTTGTCGGCGTGCCTGTTCGTTGCGGTTCCATTGGGAGCCGGCTTCGGGGCGACGTTTGTAGTGGGCGCTGGAGTTTTTGTGTAGGCGTCGGCCTAAGGCGTCGTAGGCGTATTCCACGGCCAGGCGCGGGTCTTCGAAGTGCACGAGGCGGTCGAACAGGTCCCAACGCAGGCGGCTGTAGCTGCCGTTTTGCCAACGCTGGATCTGGTTGCCGCGGTCGTCGTATTCGTAGTGGGTGCCGGCGTATTCGCGCAGCAGGTTATCCAGCAGTTTGCTGCGTTTGGGGTCTTGGTCCAGGGGCCGCTGGATGGCGTGGGTTGGGTCGTCGAGCAGGTTGCCGGCTGGGTCGAAGGCGAAGGTTTCCACGGCCAGGCGGCTGGTGGCGCTGAGCAGTCTGCCCACCGGGTCGTAGCGGTAGGCCAGCGGGCCACGGCGGCTGTCGTTGATGTCGGTGAGTTGCCCGGCGGCGTCGTAGCGGTACTCGCGCTTGATCAGGGTGCTGGTGTCGTCGCTGCGGCCCAGCAATTGTTCTTGCAGGCGCCCGGCCGGGTCCCAGCGTTGGGTTTGCAGCAGGTGGTTGCCTTGGTGACGGGCGATTTCCCGGTGCAGGTCGTCGCGTTCGTAGCCGATCAGTTCGTGCTGGTCCAGGCGCATGCCCAGCAGATGGCCGCTGCCGTAGGTCAGCCAACTGACGCGGTGGCCGTCTGGCCGCACGGTGGCGATGCGCTGGTTGAGCACGTCGTACTCGTGCTGCCAGACCGCAACCTGGGGCTGTTCCAGGCTCAGGTAGTGCTGGTGCTCACGGACCAGGTTGCCGGCCAGGTCGTGGAACCACTGCAAGCGGCTGTCGGCGTTGCTGGCCATGACCAGGTTGCCGTTGCCGTCGTAGGCGAAGGTTTCCCGTTGCGACAGGGTGTTCAGGTTGGCTTGGCGCTCGACCAGGCGGCCCATTGGGTCGAATTTGACCGCAATGCTGCGTTCGCCATTCAGGGTGCTGTGCAGCCGACCGGAGCTTGGGTCGTATTGGTAACGGGTGGTGCGTCCGTCGAACCCGGTCTCTTCCAGCAGCCGGCCCATGGGGTCGTAGTGAAAGTGGGCGCGACGTTCGTTCTGGTTTTCCAGGGCCAGCAGACGCCCGAGGCGGTCCCAGCGATAACGCAGGGTCTGCTCCGCGGCATCGACCCGCTCGGCAATCATCCCGCCCTCGGTGTAGCTCCAGGTGGTGCAGCGTTCAAGGCCATCGACGTGGGCCAGCAGTCGGCCTTCGGCGTCGCGCTCGAAGCGCTCTTCGGTCTTGTCCGGGTGTTTGATCAACACCAGTTGGCCGGCTTTGTACTGGTACTCGGTTTTATTGCCGGCGGCATCGGTGAAACCGACCATCTGCCCCAAGGCGTTGTATTCCCAGGCACTGGCCTTGCCGGAGCAATCCACGTATTCAGTCAGTTGCCCGGCATCGTTGTAGTCGAGTTTTTTCTCGTTGCCGTTGGCATCCTTGATCGCCGTGGGCTGGCCCGCCGCGTTGTAGGCGTACTCGGTCTTGTTGCCCAGCGGGTCCTCCATGACCACCAGGTTGCTGCGGTCATCGTACTCACGCAGCCACTGGCCACCCTCGGCGTCGCTGATCTTGATCAGTTGGCTTTGGTCGTCATAGGCGTAATGCACCACGGTATCGTCGGCGCGAATGTGCTCCAGCACATTGCTGCGGTCATCGTAGCTATAGCGGTCGGTGCTGCCGTCAGCGTGCACATGGCGCACCACGTTTTTCGCGCTGTCGCGGAACAGCCACTCGGAACGACCGTCGGCATGGCGGATGCGGTAGGTGTAGCCAAGGACGTCGTAGTAGTGCCAGGTCTCCTGCCCATGGGCATCGGTGACGTAGGTCAGGCGAATGTTTTTATCCCACTCCAGACGGGTGTCGAAGCTGCCGTCATCGGCCCACTCGCGTACGGCCCTGGCATCCGGGCCGCTGCCCTGCCACTGCAGGTTCATGCCACGCCCGGTGCGGTCGCTGTAGCGGGTGACCAAGTGCTGCTGGTACTGATAACTCCAGGCCGAACCGTTCTCGTCCTGGGCCTGAACCAAGTCGCCATAGGCGTCATATTGATAGCGGCACAGTTGCCGTTGCGGGGCGCCGTCGCGGATTTCCCACACGCCGGTAAGGCGCCCCTGCTCGTCGATCATCGTGCCCAGGTGCAGCAGCACCTCGCTGATGTCGTCCTGGTAGGTGATCAGGTCCGAGAGCACCGGCAGGTCGTTATGCCGATGCTCGTGGTGCAGCATGATCCCCGCGCCGTTGCGCAGCACCACGCCGCTCAGCAGGTAACGCTGGCCGTAGCGGACGTAGGTTTCCTTGCGTTCGAAGCCACGGCACAGCACCAGTTGTTGCTCGCTGGGGCGCACCAGCGTCAGGTTTTCGATCGGGTCGTAGTGGAACAGGCCGACCTTGGGCAGCGGGTACGCGTGGCTGCGACCATCGAGGTCGTGGAACATCACGCCGTCATCGCCCAGGTCAAAACGGGTGGTCAGTTCGCTGATCCAACGGGCGCCCAGCACACCCTGGTCGTACGCCGCCAGGCTCGAACAGTAAGTCCGGGTCCAGTCGATCGGGAACGGGCCTGGCAGGCTGAAATCGGTGTGACTGAAGCTTTCCGAGCCCATGGCAAAACTGATGCTCGGCCCGGTCCCCGAGGGCGCACCGTTCTTGCAGCAACTGGGGCTGCCCTTGGCCGGTATCTCGGTTGCGGTTTGCTCCACTTCGCCAGCCCCCGCCTTGTGTTTGGCCTGGCTGGTGGCGTCCGATTTAACGTTGGTGCCTTGCCCGTGTTTATTGCGCAGCCGCCATTTGGTGGTGCCGCTGGCGAGGATCAGGCGCATGGCCTCGATGGAATGCTCGGCCTTGGCATCCCCCAACTTGTTCAACTCGACACGCAATTGCGGGCCCAATGCGCGCAATTTCGGGGTCTGACGCAGCACCTCGGCCTTGACCTCTTTGGGCACCACACTACTGCTCAGGCTGTTGGCCAGGCCCTTGGCCCCGGCTTTGTAGGCGCTGAAGGCGGCGGCAAAGAAGTTGTCGATGGTCGCGCTGGGGTCATGCAGCAGGTTGTCCCCCGCGGCACTGAGTTTTTTGCTCGCCGCGTCCAGGTCGCCCGTGGAGTCGAGCGTGCCGTTGACCAAGGCTTCCAGGCCGTCGACGATCTGATTGATCATTTTTTCGCCGAACTTGCCGGCGTCATCGAGCACCGTCTTGAGCTGGCCCTCGGCTTGCGTGACGAAGTCTTCAAGCTCACCGACGATGGTCGCGTTGAGGTGGCTGACGATGGTCTCGATCAGGGCGTCGCCCAGTATCGCCTTGCCCTCCTGGCGCACCAGCGACAGCATCGGCCGCAGGCTCATGCGCGCCGCCGCCATGCCCGGCGGCAGCGGGATCACGCCGATCAGATTGATCCCCAGGCTGACCCAGATAAACGGGTCCTGCTCCTTGCTGTTGGCCAGGTTGACGATGTCCCCCAGGGCATCCATCAAGGCCATGACGTTGCCCACCACCGGCAAGGCGCCGGAGACGTTCTTGATGCGCTCCAGGTTGACCAGGTCGCCACTGACCTCGCGCAACCAGGTGTCGAACTTCGCGGCGCCAAGGCCGACGTCCTCGACCTCGATGAGGTTCAGCGGGACGATCGCGACTTGAACCTCGCGGGAGGTTTCGGCGGTGGTTTCAGTGCTCATGAGAGCACCTCACCAGCCATCAGGCTTGGCGTCTGAAGGGGCATCTTGGGCAGGCTCACCGCGGGCAGGCTTGGCAGGCTGGGCAAACTCGGCAGTTGGCCGGTCTTGCTCGCCGCCCCCAGCAACGACGAGGCACTGGGCATGGCGGCGCTGGCCAGTGGCGGCAGGCCGGCGACCCCGCCCTGCACCACGCCCTTGACCTGCTGCGCGGTCTGCATCGCGCCCTGGGCGCTTTGCATCAGGCCCATGCCGCTTTGTGCCAGGCCCTTGCCCTGCTCCAGCAGTTCGCTGCTGCCGCTGGGCAGGACGCTGGCAACCATCGACTGGACCTGGGCCGGAATGCTGTCGGCCCCAGGCAGCTTTGGCGGCCACTCGGGTTTGCCGACGTAGCTGCCCTGGCTCCAGGTGTCCGCAGGGTCGGCCCCGAACAGCACCCGGGCCGGGCCCGGAGCGGCGCCGGCCACGGTGGCGAAGCCCTTGGCGTCGAGGGTGCCCTTGAGGCTCTTGCCCAAGGCGTCGATCACTTCGAATTCGCCCCCCTTGATGCCCAGGCGGTTGGCGTACTGGTTGAACAGTTCCAGGGTGCCCTTACTCGGTTTCGGCGGCTCGGGAAACACCCCGGCGTTGCTCTTGGCCCCGGTGTAGGCGAAGTTCGCCGCGTGGGCGGTGTAGGGCCCGGTGGTGGAATGGGTGATGCCACCGGCGTTGTAGACCGTGGCGCTGCCACCGCCTTGGATCACCAGTTCGGTCTTGGCGGTCAGGGTGATGCGGTCGGCGTTGGCCGTGACATTCAGCTTGGCTAGCAAGTTGATGCTGTCTTTAAGCGCCCGGATGTCGATGTCACCGGAGGCCGCCACCAGGCGCCAGCCCAGGTTCTGCACGAACAGGCGCATGCCTTGGCTGGCACTGGCCAGCAAGCGTTTGCCGATGGCCAGGCTGGTGTGACCGGTGCTGCTCAAGGCCAGGTGCTCGCCAGTGGCGATATGGCTGGAGCGTGGGGTGGTCAGGGCGATACCGGCCGGGCTGGCCAGCACCAGGTGGGGTTCGACGAACTCGGGAAACTCGTTGGTGGTCACGTCCCCCGGACCGGTCCCGAGAATGCCTTTGTGCTGCCGGTGCATGGCCTTGGCCACGTCATCCTGGTCCCCGGCTTCCTGGGCCTGGTTTTCCCGAGCCTGAATGGCAAAGCCGTCCTGCTGCTCGCTGGCGGTGGCCAGGCGTTCGGCGGTTTCCGGCAAGTCCTTGTGGTGTTTGCTTTCGTGGGGCCGGGGCTCGGTGGTGATCAGCAAGCCGGCCGCCGCCCGCACCGCGCCGTGGCGGTCGGTGCGCAGCTCGAAACCTTCGCCCCGCGGCTGGCCACCCGACGGCCGTGGGTGGGTCAGGTAGCCGAGGTTGATGGCACTGGCGCCATGGTCGCTGCGCAGGGCGATGCTGATTTCACTGGTGGTGTCGTCGATGCGCAGTTCGTTGGCGCGGCTGCCCTTGTATTCCTTGCTCTTGACCGTGGCCAGGGTCTTGAAGTCCGGCAGCTTGTAGGGCGGCAGGTTCACCCCGTGGTACAGGCAACCCGTGAGCAAGGGCTGATCAGGGTCGCCCTCCAGAAAGGTGATCAGCACTTCCATGCCAATGCGCGGCAGCGAGATGGCCCCGAAACTCTGGCTGGCCCAGTTCGACGCCACCCGCATCCAGCAGGTGGTCTTGTCGTCAAAGCGGCCTTCGCGGTCCCAGAAGAACTGCACCTTCACTCGCCCGTAGGGGTCGCAGTAGATCTCTTCGCCGGCCGGGCCGGTCACCACGGCTCGCTGGGAACCCAGGACCTTGGGTTTCGGATGGTCCAGGGGTGGACGATAAGGCACGTCCCAAGGCGTAGCGCAGAAGTGGTTGCGGTAGCCCTGGTGAAAGTCGTCCTTGTGGTCGGTGACGTCGCTGCTGATCACCTCTTCCAGAACCTGAGGCTGCTTGCCCTCGTGGTGGATTTCAGTGAGCAGCCACAGGTCATTCCACGCCGGGTTGGCATGGTCGGTCAGGGTCATGAAGTGCCCGGTCACCAGCACCGGCTGGTCGCTGTTGCCCTCGGCCAGGCGGTAGTCGCTGCGATGCCGTTCCAGGGCCCGATTAGCCAAGTGCTTGCCGCGCTCGCGATCGGTGAAACGCGCCGGGTAGTCATAGTCTTCCAGGTCCGGTTTGGCGCCGCTCTTGGCGTCGCTCTCCAGCTCGATGCGCGGCTTGGTGAAGTCGTAGTCGCGGCGCGTGGTGCGGCTGGTCCGGGTGGCCAGGCGCAAACCGAAGCGCTTGACCACCGGCACCTCGGCCACCAGTCCGGTGTCTTGCTGATAGGCCACGGGTGCAAGCTTGGGGAACACCGTCTGATCGTCGCCAAACACCAGCAAATGCGCCTGTTCGCTGTGCTGGAAGTGATAGTGGATCCCCTCCTCTTCACACAGGCGCTGGATGAAATGCAGGTCGGACTCGTCGTACTGCACGCAGTAGATGCGCTCGGGGTACACCGCGCTGAGCTGGTAGCGATGATCGCTGGCGAGGATCCCGTGTTCCTCCAACACCGCCGAGATGATCTGCGGCACGGTCATCTGCTGGAAGATCCGCTGGTTGGTGCGATGGGCCAGGTAGGCCAGTTGCGGGCGCAGGGAAATCCGATAACGAGTCAGGCGTTTCCCGGCCTCGCCCTGGGCAATGCTGTAGACCAGCCCATGGATGCCGCTGCCAGTGGGTGACAGCTGCAGGAACGCCAGCTTGTGCAGCAGGCTTTCGAGGTTCAACGAGGCCTTTTCACTGACCAGCTCCAGTTCAAATTCAAACGGTGTGTTCAAGGCTTCGCGGCCCTTGAAAGCCAGGACCTGAAAGTCCGCGCCCTCAAGGGTCAGCGTGAAATGGGGCTGGTTGGCCGGTGAGAACATCCCTTGTTCCTCGTGCAATGCTGCGGCCTGTGCTGACAGGCCCAAGGCCCATCAACACAGGTCGAAATTCTTCAGGGGGTACAACAGCCCTCGGCCGGCCAATGCCGGCCGAGGGACGCAACGCCAGGCAGCCTTAGCCGGCCACTGGAGTGCGCCAGTCATCGGAACCGGAAGTACCGGAGACTTCGTGGGTCCAGGTGATCTTGCGGTAGGTGAAATGCACGTCTTCCAGGTGGGTGAAGTGCGCGTTCGATGGGTCTTGGCAGTTGTGCATGTAGTCCTTGATGTCGACGATGATTGCGTCTTCAAGGGTGGTGGTGAAGTAATGCTCTTGGGTGCCGGCAGCGGACGTGCGGTACCAGTGGATAACGATTTCGGTCAGGCGCTCGCCCGAGGTCAGGGCCGCCAGCAGCAGCGGTGAGGCCTTGTCGAAGACCTTGGTGATGATCACCGGCTTGTGTACGCGCTGACCGGTCGGCTGGCCGGATTGCGGATCACGGGGAATGATCACTTCGTGCTGGAAGCCCTGGACCATGACCTGGTCTTCGTGGCCTTCCTGATAAGTGTTGCCCACCGAATCGGCGGTGAAGGCGCCAGCAGTGATCAGGCCTTGTTTGGTGCCAGTGACGGACATGTACGCGGGTGTAGCCATGGGTGCTCTCCTTGCTGAAAAATCGGGACCGACAGGCACCATCGCCTGCCAGGTAGTGGGAGGAGATATCAAAAGCCATGCCATCATATGGGAATCATTTATATTTCAATCACTTAGGCGTGTGTACAGGGAGTTTCAGCGGATTTACCCGGCCTTGACCGGTCAGCATTGCGCAAGAAGTTGCGCAGTAC
>NZ_JALQCX010000075.1:0-5318 GCF_023241665.1 Pseudomonas morbosilactucae
TCGAACTTTCGGTTCGTTTCGTCTTCACACACCGCAACTCGCTTCTTAAGCAAATTGCTTGGGTGTTATATGGTCAAGCCTCACGGGCAATTAGTATTGGTTAGCTCAACGCCTCACAGCGCTTACACACCCAACCTATCAACGTCGTAGTCTTCGACGGCCCTTCAGGGAACTCAAGGTTCCAGTGAGATCTCATCTTGAGGCAAGTTTCCCGCTTAGATGCTTTCAGCGGTTATCTTTTCCGAACATAGCTACCCGGCAATGCCACTGGCGTGACAACCGGAACACCAGAGGTTCGTCCACTCCGGTCCTCTCGTACTAGGAGCAGCCCCTCTCAAATCTCAAACGTCCACGGCAGATAGGGACCGAACTGTCTCACGACGTTCTAAACCCAGCTCGCGTACCACTTTAAATGGCGAACAGCCATACCCTTGGGACCGGCTTCAGCCCCAGGATGTGATGAGCCGACATCGAGGTGCCAAACACCGCCGTCGATATGAACTCTTGGGCGGTATCAGCCTGTTATCCCCGGAGTACCTTTTATCCGTTGAGCGATGGCCCTTCCATACAGAACCACCGGATCACTAAGACCTACTTTCGTACCTGCTCGACGTGTCTGTCTCGCAGTCAAGCGCGCTTTTGCCTTTATACTCTACGACCGATTTCCGACCGGTCTGAGCGCACCTTCGTACTCCTCCGTTACTCTTTAGGAGGAGACCGCCCCAGTCAAACTACCCACCATACACTGTCCTCGATCCGGATAACGGACCTGAGTTAGAACCTCAAAGTTGCCAGGGTGGTATTTCAAGGATGGCTCCACGCGAACTGGCGTCCACGCTTCAAAGCCTCCCACCTATCCTACACAAGCAAATTCAAAGTCCAGTGCAAAGCTATAGTAAAGGTTCACGGGGTCTTTCCGTCTAGCCGCGGATACACTGCATCTTCACAGCGATTTCAATTTCACTGAGTCTCGGGTGGAGACAGCGCCGCCATCGTTACGCCATTCGTGCAGGTCGGAACTTACCCGACAAGGAATTTCGCTACCTTAGGACCGTTATAGTTACGGCCGCCGTTTACCGGGGCTTCGATCAAGAGCTTCGCGTTAGCTAACCCCATCAATTAACCTTCCGGCACCGGGCAGGCGTCACACCCTATACGTCCACTTTCGTGTTTGCAGAGTGCTGTGTTTTTAATAAACAGTCGCAGCGGCCTGGTATCTTCGACCGGCATGAGCTTACGGAGCAAGTCCTTCACCCTCACCGGCGCACCTTCTCCCGAAGTTACGGTGCCATTTTGCCTAGTTCCTTCACCCGAGTTCTCTCAAGCGCCTTGGTATTCTCTACCCAACCACCTGTGTCGGTTTGGGGTACGGTTCCTAGTTATCTGAAGCTTAGAAGCTTTTCTTGGAAGCATGGCATCAACCACTTCGTCACCTAAAAGGTAACTCGTCATCAGCTCTCGGCCTTAGAATCCCGGATTTACCTAAGATTCCAGCCTACCACCTTAAACTTGGACAACCAACGCCAAGCTGGCCTAGCCTTCTCCGTCCCTCCATCGCAATAACTAGAAGTACAGGAATATTAACCTGTTTTCCATCGACTACGCTTTTCAGCCTCGCCTTAGGGACCGACTAACCCTGCGTCGATTAACGTTGCGCAGGAAACCTTGGTCTTTCGGCGTGGGTGTTTTTCACACCCATTGTCGTTACTCATGTCAGCATTCGCACTTCTGATACCTCCAGCAAGCTTCTCAACTCACCTTCACAGGCTTACAGAACGCTCCTCTACCGCATCACTTACGTGATACCCGTAGCTTCGGTGTATGGTTTGAGCCCCGTTACATCTTCCGCGCAGGCCGACTCGACTAGTGAGCTATTACGCTTTCTTTAAAGGGTGGCTGCTTCTAAGCCAACCTCCTAGCTGTCTAAGCCTTCCCACATCGTTTCCCACTTAACCATAACTTTGGGACCTTAGCTGACGGTCTGGGTTGTTTCCCTTTTCACGACGGACGTTAGCACCCGCCGTGTGTCTCCCATGCTCGGCACTTGTAGGTATTCGGAGTTTGCATCGGTTTGGTAAGTCGGGATGACCCCCTAGCCGAAACAGTGCTCTACCCCCTACAGTGATACATGAGGCGCTACCTAAATAGCTTTCGAGGAGAACCAGCTATCTCCGAGCTTGATTAGCCTTTCACTCCGATCCACAGGTCATCCGCTAACTTTTCAACGGTAGTCGGTTCGGTCCTCCAGTTAGTGTTACCCAACCTTCAACCTGCCCATGGATAGATCGCCCGGTTTCGGGTCTATTCCCAGCGACTAGACGCCCTATTAAGACTCGCTTTCGCTACGCCTCCCCTATTCGGTTAAGCTCGCCACTGAAAATAAGTCGCTGACCCATTATACAAAAGGTACGCAGTCACAGAACAAAGTCTGCTCCCACTGCTTGTACGCATACGGTTTCAGGATCTATTTCACTCCCCTCTCCGGGGTTCTTTTCGCCTTTCCCTCACGGTACTAGTTCACTATCGGTCAGTCAGTAGTATTTAGCCTTGGAGGATGGTCCCCCCATATTCAGACAAGGTTTCTCGTGCCCCGTCCTACTCGATTTCATGACTAAGAGATTTTCGCGTACAGGGCTATCACCCACTATGGCCGCACTTTCCAGAGCGTTCCGCTAATCTCAAAGCCACTTAAGGGCTAGTCCCCGTTCGCTCGCCACTACTAAGGGAATCTCGGTTGATTTCTTTTCCTCAGGGTACTTAGATGTTTCAGTTCCCCTGGTTCGCCTCTTGCACCTATGTATTCAGTACAAGATAACCATCTTATGATGGCTGGGTTCCCCCATTCAGACATCTCCGGATCAAAGTCTGTTTGCCGACTCCCCGAAGCTTTTCGCAGGCTACCACGTCTTTCATCGCCTCTGACTGCCAAGGCATCCACCGTATGCGCTTCTTCACTTGACCATATAACCCCAAGCAATCTGGTTATACTATGAAGACGACATTCGCCGAAAATTCGATAATACTCAATTAAGAGTAACTCACAAATTTTACCTTAGCCTGATCCGTTACCAGTGAAAGTAACGTTCAGTCTATCTTTCTATCACATACCCAAATTTTTAAAGAACGATCTAATCAAAAGACTAGAAATCAACATTCACCATCACAACAATGGAATGCTCATTTCTAAGCTTTAAACGCAGAAGCAGTAGTGGTGGAGCCAAGCGGGATCGAACCGCTGACCTCCTGCGTGCAAGGCAGGCGCTCTCCCAGCTGAGCTATGGCCCCGTATTTCTACAGGCGTTTCCCACACAAAATTGGTGGGTCTGGGCAGATTCGAACTGCCGACCTCACCCTTATCAGGGGTGCGCTCTAACCAACTGAGCTACAGACCCAATTTCGGGCTGCTTCTTATCGTCTTCTTCAATGAATCAAGCAATTCGTGTGGGAGCTTATGGAGCAGCTGATGTCGTCGATTAAGGAGGTGATCCAGCCGCAGGTTCCCCTACGGCTACCTTGTTACGACTTCACCCCAGTCATGAATCACACCGTGGTAACCGTCCCCCCGAAGGTTAGACTAGCTACTTCTGGTGCAACCCACTCCCATGGTGTGACGGGCGGTGTGTACAAGGCCCGGGAACGTATTCACCGCGACATTCTGATTCGCGATTACTAGCGATTCCGACTTCACGCAGTCGAGTTGCAGACTGCGATCCGGACTACGATCGGTTTTATGGGATTAGCTCCACCTCGCGGCTTGGCAACCCTTTGTACCGACCATTGTAGCACGTGTGTAGCCCAGGCCGTAAGGGCCATGATGACTTGACGTCATCCCCACCTTCCTCCGGTTTGTCACCGGCAGTCTCCTTAGAGTGCCCACCATTACGTGCTGGTAACTAAGGACAAGGGTTGCGCTCGTTACGGGACTTAACCCAACATCTCACGACACGAGCTGACGACAGCCATGCAGCACCTGTCTCAATGTTCCCGAAGGCACCAATCTATCTCTAGAAAGTTCATTGGATGTCAAGGCCTGGTAAGGTTCTTCGCGTTGCTTCGAATTAAACCACATGCTCCACCGCTTGTGCGGGCCCCCGTCAATTCATTTGAGTTTTAACCTTGCGGCCGTACTCCCCAGGCGGTCAACTTAATGCGTTAGCTGCGCCACTAAGAGCTCAAGGCTCCCAACGGCTAGTTGACATCGTTTACGGCGTGGACTACCAGGGTATCTAATCCTGTTTGCTCCCCACGCTTTCGCACCTCAGTGTCAGTATCAGTCCAGGTGGTCGCCTTCGCCACTGGTGTTCCTTCCTATATCTACGCATTTCACCGCTACACAGGAAATTCCACCACCCTCTACCATACTCTAGCTTGCCAGTTTTGGATGCAGTTCCCAGGTTGAGCCCGGGGATTTCACATTCAACTTAACAAACCACCTACGCGCGCTTTACGCCCAGTAATTCCGATTAACGCTTGCACCCTCTGTATTACCGCGGCTGCTGGCACAGAGTTAGCCGGTGCTTATTCTGTCGGTAACGTCAAAACAATCACGTATTAGGTAACTGCCCTTCCTCCCAACTTAAAGTGCTTTACAATCCGAAGACCTTCTTCACACACGCGGCATGGCTGGATCAGGCTTTCGCCCATTGTCCAATATTCCCCACTGCTGCCTCCCGTAGGAGTCTGGACCGTGTCTCAGTTCCAGTGTGACTGATCATCCTCTCAGACCAGTTACGGATCGTCGCCTTGGTGAGCCATTACCTCACCAACTAGCTAATCCGACCTAGGCTCATCTGATAGCGCAAGGCCCGAAGGTCCCCTGCTTTCTCCCGTAGGACGTATGCGGTATTAGCGTTCGTTTCCGAACGTTATCCCCCACTACCAGGCAGATTCCTAGGCATTACTCACCCGTCCGCCGCTCTCAAGAGAAGCAAGCTTCTCTCTACCGCTCGACTTGCATGTGTTAGGCCTGCCGCCAGCGTTCAATCTGAGCCATGATCAAACTCTTCAGTTCAAACATCTTTGGGTTTTGAGAAAACCCTAAACTTGGCTCAGCAATCGTTGGTTACATCTTTGATTTCTCGCGGAGTAACTTGTGATGCTGATAATCTGTTGACTGCCAGTCTGACTCCACAAGCACCCACACGAATTGCTTGATTCAGTTGTTAAAGAGCGGTTGGTTAAGATCTTTCGTCTCAACCGAGGCGCGCATTCTACAGCAGCCTCATTTGCTGTCAAGTGATTATTTTCAGAAGTTTTCAAGGATTTCCTTAACAACTTCAACCACTTGCGCTTCCGATCACTCGTTAGCGGGAGGCGAA
>NZ_JALQCX010000076.1:0-9230 GCF_023241665.1 Pseudomonas morbosilactucae
CAGCTCCTACACGCCGGTTGCAGCATCCAGCGCCTCCTCCACCTGTAGCGATCACCTCCGTAAGACCGCCTGCAGTAGCTCCCCTTTCCCGTACCCCCTTACAAAAAAATTTCCTGTACATGAAACTTTTTTTGTACAGCTTTAGTCCGACCGTCGATGTCATTTGAACATCATTGAGCCATCACTTCGCCCCAGTAACGGCAAGCGCCTGTGAAGCATTCAGTCAACGGTTTAGGAGCTGCCCCGCCTATGTTTTCCAATCTGAGCATTTCGCAAAAGCTGTACGCCGGTTTCGGTGTCGTCCTGCTGATCATCCTGCTGCTGGTGCTGGCCGCCCTGCGCGGTTTCGATCAGGTCAGCAGCAGCGTCAAAAGCAACATCCACAGCTACGAGGTATTGAACGAATCCGGTGCCATGCTGCGCGGCCTGATCAACGTTGAAACCGGCATGCGCGGCTTTGCCCTGACCGGTCGCGAGAGTTTTCTCCAGCCCCTGCAGGACGGCGAAAAGGCCTTCAACGACTACTACACGCGGATCAAGGCCAGCACCCAGAACAACCCTACGCAGCAGGCACGCCTGGAGCAGGTCAAGCGCCTGAATGAGCAGTGGATGCAGGAAGACGTGAAGACCAACCTCGACCTGCGCCGCGCCGTGAACGCGGGCAGCCAGCCCCTGAGTGCCCTGGCCGAGCGGATCGCCGAGGGCCGCGACAAGGCCAAGATGGACGGCATGCGCCAGTTGATCGGTGAGCTGCGGGACGACGAAAAACGCCTGCTCGAAGCCCGTTCCAATGCCATGGACGAGGCCAAGCGTTCGGCGCTGTGGATCCTGATCGGCGGCGGCTTGACCGCGGCGGTGCTGGCCATGCTGGTGGCCTGGTCGCTGTCGAGCAACCTGGTGGGGCGCATCCGCCAGGCCGTGGACGTAGCCAAAGCGATTGCCGGCGGGCGCCTGGACAGCCAGATCGTCAGCACTGGCCAGGATGAAGTGAGCAACCTGCTCGGCGCCTTTGCCGCAATGCAGGAGCGCCTGCGGTCGATGATCACCGAGATCAAGCAAGGGGCCGATCAGTTGGTCGGAGCCTCGCAAAGCATCTCCAGCGCCTCGACCCAACTCTCGGCGTCGGCCCACGAGCAATCCCACTCCGCCTCGTCCATGGCCGCCACCGTGGAAGAGCTGACCGTCAGCATCAACCACGTGGCCGACAACGCCGGCGAAGCCCACAGCATGTCCAGCGACTCGGGCCGTCAGTCCGAGGAAGGCGGCAGCGTGATCCAGGACACCCTGGCCAGCATGCGCCTGATCGCCGATACCGTGCAGGCCTCGGCCACACAGATCGCCGAGCTGGACCAGCATTCGGAACAGATCTCCAGCATCGTCAGCGTGATCAAGGGCATTGCCGAGCAAACCAACCTGCTGGCCCTCAACGCCGCCATCGAAGCCGCCCGCGCCGGGGAACAAGGCCGTGGTTTTGCCGTGGTCGCCGATGAAGTGCGACTGCTGGCGCAACGCACCGCCAACTCGACCCAGGAAATCACCGAGATGATCAAGAAGATCCAGGTCGGCACCCGGGACGCTGTCAGCAACATGGACGTGGGCGTGGAGCAGGTGAAAACCGGCGTCGAACTGGCACAGCAGGCCGGGGAAGCCATCGTGCAGATTCGCCAGTCCTCGGGCAATGTGGTGCGGGTGGTGGACCAGATTTCCCTGGCCCTGCGCGAACAGACCGCCGCCAGCCAGGACGTGGCGCGCAACGTCGAGCGCATCGCCCAGATGTCCCAGCAGAACAGCCAGGCCGTGGAGGAAACCACCGAGACCGCCCGCGCCCTGCAACAGCTGGCGCAGAACCTGGAGAAACAGGTGAATGTGTTCCGCCTCTGACGGCATCCGGCCCGGGCCTGGCGCCACGCCCTGGCCCGGGCCCATGGCTCACTCCTGGGGTCGCCCCTCGGCGCTGCTCGCTGGCGCCAGGGAGCCCCGGGCCGCCAGCACCGCCAGCCACACCAGCAGCATCCCCAGAGACAACCCGGCGAGCATGCCCAGGTAACCGCCGCGATCCAGCAACCACCCTGCCGCGATCGGCACCAGCAGCCGGCCAAGGACAAACAGGCTGGCTTGCAGGCCGTAGTCGGCGCCTGGCGCTGGTCCCGGGCCAACGCCATCATCACCCCGAACACCAGCGTCGACACCGCGCCCATGGCCGTGGCCAGGCACAAGGCCGCCAGCACCAGCCAAGGCAGTGACACCTGCCCGTAGACCGCGATGCCCAGGCCGACCAGGGCCAGCAAGGCCCCACCGAGAAACACCGGCAGCGCCAAACCCAGGCCCCAACGCCGTATCAAGCGCGCCGCCCACAGGCTGGCCAAGGCCCCGACCAAACCACCTCCGACCCCGGCCACCCAAGCCACCTGCTCCATGGCCATGCCACGGTCCAGCAACAAGGGCTTGAGGTACAGCCAGGCCGCACCGACAAAGGGGAAGCCACCCAGCAGCACCCCGCTCCAGAGCCGGGCACCGGGCTGGCGAAAGAACCCGCTCCAGGTCGCCAGCAAAGGCAATGCCCGAGGCACTTCGGCGCCCGCCTCATGGCCTTCATCCAGCCGCCACAGCAGCACCAAGGCGCCCAACAACACCGCCGCCATCAAGCCAAACGGCGCCTCCCAGCCCCAGCGGCTGTGGACCAGCAACATCACCCCGCCGCCGACAATGGCCCCGAGGAACAGCGCCGCCGAGCGAATGCTGCCGGCCCGCACCTGCTGCGCACCCGGCAGCAGCTTGATGGCCAGGGCGTTCACCGGGATGTCCGCCCAGGTGGCGAGCAAGCTGGCCGTCAGGGCTAGGCCGAACAACCACAGGCGTGGGGCTGCCATTCCCTGCTGGCTGATCAGCACCAGCAACAGCGCCAACAGCAGGCACAAGCCCATGGCCCAGGCCCGGTAATGGCCACTGGCAGCGCGATAACGCTGCACCGGCAAGGCCAGCAGCACCTTGCCCAGCGCCGGCAACCCGGCCAGTTGGAACAGGCCAATCTCGGTGCCGCTCCAGCCCTGTTCCCGCATCACCAGGGGCAGCCCCAGCAGCAGGTAAATGCTGGGCAAGGCCAGGGCAACATGCAGCCAGCCAAACAGCAGTTGCCGGCCCCAGCCCCCCGGCTCCAGCCGACGGTTCATGGCGCCTCCCGCCGAGCCACCAGCACCGTCACCGGGGCCACGGCAAAGCTTAGGTCGGGGTACTCATCGAAGGTGCCGAAGCCATTGCGCGCCAAGGCTTCGCGCAGTTCGCCCGCTCGGGTCACCCGGCGCCCCTGCATCTGCATCGCCAGGTAATAGGGCATCACCCGCTGGGCTGCGCAGGCCTGGAGCGGGATTTCCGCATGGGCGCTGACCAGCACCCCGCCGGGGTGCAGGGCGCCGTGGACCTTGCGCAAGGTGGCGTCCAGGTCCGGCATGAAATGCAACACCGAAGAACACCAGATCAGGTCGTAGCCTTCGCCGAGGGGGTCGGTGGCCAGGTCGCCCGCACGCACGCCCAGGCGCTGCTCCAGGCCGGCGGCGCGGATGTTCTCGGCGGCCACCGCCACGGTCGGGGCAAAATCGAAGACCTCGCCGTGCAACAACCGGTTGTCCCCGGCCAGGGCGATGGCCACCAGACCCGGGCCGCCCCCCACATCCAACAGGCGCCGGGCACTGGCGAATTCGGGGATCCGGCTCATCAGCCGTCGCGCCAGGTCGACGGTGACCGCCCGTTGTTCCTGAGCTATCTGCACCCGAGCGGCGGCGGTCCAGTGCTCGATGGTTGCGGCGCTGTTGCCCGGTGCCGGGGCCTGCCGCCCCTCACGCACCCGCTGCGCCAACTGCCCGGCGAACTGGCCCAGGCCCTGGAGGCGAAAAACCCAAGCATCGCCGCAGTAATCCGCCGCCTCGGCCCGCAGGTAACGCTCGGCCAGTGGCGTGTTGCGGTACAGCGCCGGGGTTTGCGCGTCGCGCTTTAGCAGCTCCATGCTCCACAGGGTCTCCAGCCAGAGACCGGTGTGTTCCGCATCCAACTGCAACTGGCGAGCGACATCAGCGGCGCTGGCCGGTTGCTGCAAACGGCTGAACAACTGCCATTCCAGGGCCATGCGCAGGGCTTCGCCACGCACCGCCGCCAGGGCCAGGTCCCAATAGGGTTGCAGCGGATGGGCCGCGTCGAGGTTCAGGTCGTTCATAGTTCGTAACTCACTTGCAGGCCGATTTCCCGCGGTGGGCTGTAGACCCGGGCGGTGCCATTGAGGTAGCCGACGGCGTCGTAGCGCTTGTCGGCGGCGTTTTTCACATAGGCCGAGAGGCCGTAGTGGCCGAAGTCGTAGCCGGCGTTGAGGTCGATCAAGCCGTAGCCGCCCCGGCGGTACTGGTTGGCCGAATCGAGGTAGGTCTTGCCCACGGCGCTGACCGCGCCCTGGGCGTACCAGCCGGCGTCGGCGTCGTAACGCAGGCCGAGGTGGCCGGTGACGTCCGGGGCGTAGGGGTTGTGGTTGCCCTGGTAGTCGCTGTTGCCTTCGCGAAAACTGTCGAAGCGGGTGCGGTTCAAACCCAGGGCGCCCAGCAGGCGCCAGTGCTCGGCGAACAGGTATTGGGCCTCCAGCTCCAGGCCGCTGGAGCGGGCTGCGGCGGCATTGGTGATGTACACCACGCCGGGCTGGACGATCTGCTGCACCTGCATGTCGCTGATGTCCATCCAGTACAGGGCCGCCGAATAGCGCAGACGCTGGTCGGCCAGCCAGCCCTTGGCCCCGACCTCATAGGTGTTGACTTTTTCCGGGTCATAGCCGGGGTAGTTGGCGGCGCTGGAGAAGGCATTGAAGCCGCCGGCGCGGAAGCCTTCGGCGTAGCTGGCATAGAGGTAGGCGTCGGGCTGCCACTGGTATTGCAGGGCGGCCTTGGGGGTGAAGCGCTGCCACTGCGCGCTTTGTCGGCTGCCGCTGTCGGGTTCGATGTGCACCTGGTCGCGCTCCACCCGCGCCCCCAGGGTCAGGGACCAGTTCTCCGCCAGGGGCTGGATCCACTGGCCGAACAGGGCCGTGGTGTTGCCCCCCAGTTGCACGTCGGTGCGGTTCAGGCGCAGCGGCAGTTTCTGGGTAAAGGACAGGTCGTGGTCATCGCGGTCGGCATAGGCCCCAAGCAGCCATTGGCTGGTGCCCCACTGCCCTTCCAGGCGCAGCTCCTGGGACAGGGTGTTCATGTGGTAGTCGCGCTGCACATGGAAGCGGTCGACAGGCTGGAAGTCGGTGTCCTGGCGTACCCGATCGTAGAAGTCATTGCGCGCGGTGATCGAACGCAGCTTGAGGCCAGACTCGAACTCATGCACCAGGTCCAGAGACAGGCTGCGACCGCTGGAATGGTTCCAGCTGGAGGTGCCAGAGGCCACGTCCCGGCGCCGGGCATCCAGCGGCCCCCAGAGCGAGCCGCCGTCACGGTAGTCCTGGCGGCTGTAACGCAGGTTGACTTCAGTGCCGCTGAACTCAGCGCCGGGCCCGGGGGCCCAGCGCAGCACGGTGCGCGCGCTGTGGCGCTCGCGGTCATCGGCCTGGCCGCCACGGTAGCGGTTGTCGATAAAACCGTCCTGCTGCAGCCACTGGCCGGCCACCCCAAGCGACAGGCTATCGGCCAACAGCTCGGTGCTGGTGTCGGCACTGAGGTCGCGCCGTCCCCGGCTGCCGTTACCCGCCGCCAGCCGTGCGTAAGGTTCGGCGTCCGGCTGGCGGGTGTGGACGCTCAGCACCCCGGCTTCGGCATTGCGTCCATAGAGGGTGGATTGCGGGCCGCGGAGGATTTCAATGCGCTCCACCCCCAGCAGGTTGTGGTCGAAACCCTGGCCCATCAAGGTCGGCACCCCGTCCACCAGCATCAGCATTGACGAAGAAAAAGCCGTGGCCCCAGCGCTCAGGCCGCGCACCACCGGCAGGTTGGTACCGGACTGGCCAAAGGGCTGGAAGGTGAACCCCGGGGTGCTGCGGGCCAGTTGCTCAAGGTCGTTGATGGCGCCCTTGGCCAGGTCTTCGGCGTTGATCACCGTCAGGCTGGCGGGCACCTGTTCCTGGGCCTGTTCGACCTTGTTGGCGGTGACTCTGACCGGCGCCAGCTCGGTGGGTGCCGCCAGGGCCGGGCTGGCGCCCAACCAGCACCCCACCAGCAGCGAATAGCGCCCGACCTTGCCTACCTGTTTGTTCATCCTGTTCCCCCTTGAGTGATCAAGCTGCCGCGTCCTTTGAGGGTGAGCAGCGAATGGGCAACAGGCTATTGACTAATGCGAACCATTATCATGTATGTTGCTCTGCATTCCGGAGCCATTCCTCTGCCAACCGGAGCCAGGGAGGGAAACACCGTGGCGCTCGCCAACAAAGCATCTCAGTCCTACCGAGTGACCGCCGATCAACCGCGCTGCCTCAGCACCGTCGCCGATGGCTGGCAGCGCCAGCAGTTACCCGACGAATGTGGCGAGTGCTACTCCGAAGGGCTGGCCCTGGCCCCCGACCTGATGCTGCTGCGCTCGTGCTATCGCCCGAGCCGGGCGCTGCTGGAAGACACCGCCAGCCCCCACAACCGGCCCATGCTGGTGCTGACCTTCGGCCTGGAGGGCGATTCGGGTTACCTGGGCGCCGACGGCGCGGCGGTGGCCTTTCGCGCTGGGCACACCACGGTCACCAGCTTCCAGATCAGCCAGGGCGAACGCCGTTACCCGGCCGGCAGCCGTGTTTCACAACTGCGCCTGCTGGTGGGTGAAGAGCTGCTAAGCAGCTACCTGGGGGCAGCCCGCGCCCGCCAGTTGCTGGGCAACGGTCACCTGCGCCAACTGGCGTTCGAACCCACCTCAGCCGCCAGCCTCAGCCTGGCCAAGGCCCTGAACGCTGGCCCGGCCGACCGGCTGCAACGGCACATCCACGGCCTCAGCCTGCTGGCCGAACAACTCAAGCACCTGAGCCCGCCAGAGCCGCCCAGCCACCCGCGCTTCAGCGCCGACGACCTGGAAAAGCTGGAGCGGGTGCGCGACATCATGGGCCGCCAACTGGACCAGCCGCTGACCGTGGCGTACCTCTGTGCAGCGGTCGGGCTCAACGAGTTCAAGCTCAAGCAGGGCTTGCATTACCGCTTCAACAGCACCCCGCAACGCATGCTCCTGGAACTGCGCATGCACCGCGCCCACGCCCTGCTGGAGGGTGGTTGCCAGGTGGCCCAGGCGGCGTACCAGGTGGGTTATCGCCATCCGCACAACTTCACCTCGGCCTTTGCCCGGTTCTTCGGCAAGACGCCCAAATCGGTGTTCGGCAAACGCCGCTGACACACGCCCTTGCGCAAAAACACTGGCGCCCATGGGCCTTTGGGTTTAATCCTGATGGCCCGTCGCGACCCAGGACATCAGCCCCCATCATGATCGACAGCCAAGCCCAGAGGGCCCTCGACCGCTTGATCCCGCGCATGGCCGAGGGGCCGTTCGTGGTCCTGACCGGCGCCGCATCAGCACCGCCTGCGGATCCGACTACCGCGACCCGGACGGCGTACGCCGGGGCAAGCAGCCGATGATGTATCAGGAGTTCCTCGGCCAGGCCACGGCGCGGCGCCGCTACTGGGCCCGGGCCATGCTCGGCTGGCCGCGCATCTGCCAGGCCCGGCCCAACGCCGCGCACCAGGCCCTGGCGCAGTTGCAGGCGCGGCGGCAGATCAGCGCCCTGATCACCCAGAACGTCGACACCCTGCATGACCAGGCCGGCAGCCAGGGCGTCATCGAACTCCACGGCAGCCTGCACCGGGTGCTGTGCCTGGACTGCGGCGAACGCAGCCAGCGGGCGGCCATCCAACAGCAACTGGAGGCCGCCAACCCTTACTTGGCCGGTGTCGATGCGCAGCAGGCGCCGGACGGCGACACCCTGCTGGAGCCGGCCTTCGAAGCGCGCTTCCAAGTGCCCCGCTGCCCCCTCTGCGACGGCGATCGGTTAAAGCCAGACGTGGTGTTTTTTGGCGAGAACGTGGCCACCGCCACGGCCGCCCAGGCTCAGGCAGCGGTGCAACAGGCCGCAGGCTTGCTGGTGGTGGGGTCGTCGCTGATGGCCTATTCGGCGTTTCGCCTGTGCCGGGCAGCGGTCGACCAGGGCAAGCCGCTGCTGGCGATCAATGTGGGCAAGACCCGCGCCGACGACCTGCTTGACCTGAAGATCGCCGTTTCCTGCGAGCAGCTGTTACCGCTGCTGGCCGAACGCCTGGGCGCCTGAACTCAATGGCCGATCGGCAAGGCCTGCTCGCGGAGGATGTCGAACAGCGCCTGGGCCGCCGTCGACAGCTCGTACCCGGGCTTGGTCAGCACGCCAATCGCCCGTTCGACTACTGGCTCCCCCAGGGTCAGGCAATGGGCGCCCAGCTCGCGCATCTGCCCCGCACACAGGGCCGGCACCGCACTCACCCCAAGGCCGCTGGCGACCATGCGGCCCACGGTCGCCAATTGATGGCTTTCAAACTCCACCGGCAGCGGCATGCCCCGGGCGCGCAAGTGTTCTTCCAGCATGACCCGCACCGTGGACGGTCGTTGCAGGGTGATAAAGGGCTGTTGCAACAGGGTCTGCCAATCGATGTCACGGCGCTGGGCCAGGGGCGAATCGCTGGGCACCACGGCGACGAAACGGTCGATGTACAACGGAGTGAACGCCAGGGACGCGCTGTCCTGCGGCTCGAAGGCCACCCCCAGTTCCACCTCGCGGTCGCGGACCATCTCCAGCACCTGCTCGTTGATCACATCGTTGACCGTGACATTCACCTGAGGGTAACGGGCACGGAATACCTTGAGGATCGGCGGCAGCAGGTTACCGGCAAAGGACGGCATCGCAGCCAGGGTCACCCGCCCCCGCTGCAGGGTGAACCGCTGGCGCAACTCGTCCTCGGCATTGTCCCAGTCGGCAATCAAGCGCCGGGCCAACGGCACCAGGGCCTCGCCCTCCGGAGTCAGGGCCACGTTGCGGGTGTTGCGGGTAAACAAACGCCCACCCAAGCCTTCTTCCAGGGCCTTGATGGTCAGGCTCAAGGCCGACTGCGACAGATGCAGCCGCTCGCAGGCCACAGCAAAGCTCAGACTGTGGGCTACAGCCAGAAAGGCACGGATCTGTTTAACGGTCATGTTGGGGAGCTCCAAGGGGAGGCAGCGGCAAGGGAAACGCCAGGTGAGCTTGTGGCTTGTGGCTTGTGGCTTGCCGCTTGCCGCTTGCC
>NZ_JALQCX010000077.1:0-9376 GCF_023241665.1 Pseudomonas morbosilactucae
CTGGTCGGGGCAGTCCTTCAAGTATCAGGCGACCAGGTCAAGAAGCTCACAGAGCGCTTCAACGTGCAGCACATCGGTATCGATACGACCGGCATCGGTTACGGCGTATTCGACCTGGTGCGCGACTTTCTACCCGCGAGCGACCTCGATCCATTACAGCCTGGAGAACGAAAACCTTCTGGTGCTCAAAGCCCAGGACACGATCCAGGGCAGCCGGATCGAGTGGGACGCCGGCTGGACCGACATTGCCCAGGCCTTCTTGACGATCAAGCGCGGCACCACCGGCAGCGGCCAAGTCACCTACAGCGCTTCGCGCACCGACGCCACCGGCCACGCCGATATCGCGTGGGCAATCATGCATGCACTGCACAACGAACCTTTGAACACTAACAAGCGGCGCCGTAGCCGCTACGTCACGAGTGGAAACAATGCCCAAGCCTCGACACAAAAAACGCCCGGTAGTCCAGCAGGCGCGACAGCAACAGCCCATGCGGGCGTTCACCTTCGGCGAGCCCGAGCAGGTGCTGTCGGGCAACATCGGCGAGTACCTGGGGGTGTTTCTCAGCGACGACGGCGAGATCTACAAGCCGCCAGTGTCGCGTGCGGGCCTGGCCAAGCTGCTGCGCGCCAACGCGCACCACGGCGCCATTCCAAAGTTCAAGCGCAACTTGCTGTTGCGTGAACTCATCCCTTCGGCCGGCTGCAGCGCGCAGACGATGGGCTGCGCGGGCCTGGATTACATGGTGTTCGGCGAAGCCTTCTTCTACCGCGACACCAACGCCTTTGGCCAAGTCCTGGAGCTGCAGCACCTGGCGGCAATCAATATGCGGGTAAAGGTCGATGGCGGCTTCCGGATGCTGCTGCCCGAAAACAAGTTCATGGACTTTGACCAGGATGAGATCGAGCACGTCCTGGACTACGACGTGGAGCAGAACATCTACGGCGTGCCGGACTACCTGGGCGGCATGCAGGCGCTGTTACTCAACGAGGCCGCGACCCTGTTCCGCCGGCGCTACTACAGCAACGGGGCCCACGCCGGTTACATCTTCTACACCAACGACCCGGACCTGACCGAAGAGGACGAAGACAACTTGCGTGCGCAGATCAGCTCCAGCAAAGGCGTGGGCAACTTCCGGTCGATGTTCGTCAACATCCCCAATGGCAAGGAGAACGCCATTCAGATCATCCCCGTGGGGGACTTCCAGGCGAAGGACGAGCTGGAGAAGGTCAAGAACATCACGCGCAACGACGTGATTGCCGCCTGGCGAATGAACCCGGCACTGGCCGGGATCATCCCGGAAAACAGCGGTGGCTTTGGCGATATCGAGAAGATCGATCGGGTGTACACCAGCAACGAGATCAGGCCGATCTGTCAGCTGTTCAACCAGGTCAATGACACGTTGCGGGAGGATCGGCGGATTGCTTGGAGAGAGCCCGCGGCTACAGATCAAATCACTTGATATAGAGGCTGTAACTCAATGAAAGCACTACATGTTGTGGCAAAATAGTACCTGAATAGGACCCCTGGGGAGGGATGCATGAGAGTTATCTGCAAGTGTGGGCACAAGGGACGAATAGGGCACAGCGAGGCGCTTTCCCCTGACTTCAGGAAACTCTATTGCCAGTGCCTGGACGTACACTGCGGGCATTCTTGGGTTGCTCACCTGACTTTCTCGCATACCCTGAGCCCATCGGCGAAGTCGGTTGACTCCCTTCTGTTCGACCGACTCCGCGAGTTACCTAAAGCACAGCAGCGGTTGCTGTTCGATCAACTAGGGGCTTTGCCCGCCTCATAGTCCCCGAGTGCTGCTACGGCGCTTTCAATTCGATTTATGGCAGCAATGCCTACCTCAAGCAGTCCTGCACGGCCTTCGTCGCTCAGTTGGACTCCAGCAGATGAGATTTCGACGATCATGTGCATGATGGTGGCCGCGCCCTGCAGCTCGCCGCGAATCTCCGTGATGTTCAGGTTTTTCATTTACTACTCCTTGAATGAGGTTGCCTGAATTGGCGGGGCGGGAGTTTGGGAATTGAGTGGCAATAAGCTATCAGCCAGAACTAGGAAGGGCGGCCGAAGCCGCCCCCTTGTTCCATCCGGCCTTGGCTGCTAAAGCCCAGCGGAATGACAACCGATAATCACCATAACGACCTCAGTTCAAAGTTGGTTTGAGAACAGGCCGCGCCAATAGCTCGGCCAGCAAGGTGGTATCGCTGGTAGACAGGGCGCCCAGGCGCTCGGCCTGAGCTGCTAGGGCTTCAAGTTGGCAGCGGGAGTCAGGCGTCTTTTGCACCTGGTATTCAATCAATGCCTTGCCAACCATTACCAGGGCCAGCTGCCGATCTGGTGCTGTGGTAGCCTGTGCCGCGCTACCGCTTGGATGTATCGCTTGCATGTGTTGCTCCTTTGCTGGTGGTTGGTGTCGGGGAGGTGCGAACTCCTCGACACCGTCTCTATCACGCCTGCCGCAACAGGCTGGCGGTGAATACCGGGCGCTGTTCACAGCGCACTTCAAATATCCCCAGGTCCTGACCATCTACGTCCAGCAGGTGAACGACGGTGATCTGAGTCGGGGTTTCTTCTGGATGTTCTTGCCAATGCCCGATGGTGGCGAGTTCAGCCAAGTCTTCGGGCGTGCAGAGATCCACGTAGAAGTTGGGTAACTGCAGGCAGCCTTTCAGAGCATTGGCGCTGTAGCGAATGTTCATCCTTTCTCTACTCCTATTCAGGCCACGCGCACTTTGGAGCCGTGCTTGACCACGTAGAGGTCCACATCCTCCATCCGATACCTGCCACCAACACCGCCCCTTACCACATAGCCCTCGGGGCATGGTTCTAACCGAATAGGGAATGGGTGGGGCCAACCACAAGAATTCCCGAACTCGATTTGGGAGTGGTATCTGCTGCCCTCTTTAATGCCGGCGTAAAGCTGCTGGCCGATCACCTGCCCACCAGCAGCCTCTGCCAGGAATGCCTCAAAGATCAGTTGAACAGTGGAGTGCGTGAACCGCTCGCCATCGTTCTGTAGCAGGTCCAGATTGATGCGACCTCGGGCGAAGTCGCGGAACGCCTCAAGTCGTAGGTGGCTTGTCAGCTCGTCTAATTCAGTTTTTTTCATGATGTTGTTCCAGGTTGTCGTTCAGAAAAGGGCGGGGTGCTTACAACGAGTGCAACGGCCCACGAGTTGTTCCAGGTCGCTCCAGTCGCCTGGGCATTCGCAATGATCCAGCGGGTCCGGAGTTGCACTAGCGAAGGGAAAGGACGCCAGTAAGCCGACCAGTACCTGGAACACTTCAGTGCCCAGGTCTGCAGCTGTCAGTTGTCCGAAGTGCAAACCCACCTCGCCCTGGAGCCAATCAGCGCGCTTTGGGTTGGCCATGCAGGCCATGGTCAGCAGTAGGGCGCGGCGCGGTGTGTCCAATGACTGCAGGCGCTTGAGAAGTGGCGAGATTCCCGCTCCCGCGATACTCAGTTCTTTCAGCGTGGTGACCAGCGGGACGGCGGACGACAGTCCGACCAGTTCGACGGCCTGCTGCCAGCAATGGGCAAAGTCCAGAGGCTTGGGGGGCATTTCGGAGCGCGCAGGGGTATTGAGAGCGGTCATTTTTGGTTCTCCTACGTTGAAAACATGCGCAGGGCTGCGGAAGGCCCGGAACATCCGGAACACGGGGCACAAGAAAATTTGAAAGCCTCGCCGTACGGGGCTTCCAGCTTGGTTGGCTTGTTCCGGCTCTACCGGAACATTCCGGAACACACCATTGAGGTAAACGGCGGAGAACCCCGTGGGACGTGGGTTGTAGCGCTGTTCCGGAGAAATTGCTGACCGGAACATTGGCGGAACATGGCGGAACAAATTTGTTCCGGGGCGTTCCGGTTTGTTCCAGCAATGCCGGAACAGATTTATTGAGTTAAATGACTGAATTGATTGAATATTTTTTCTATTAATTTGAATGTTCCGGATGTTCCGGACCTCAACGACTTCTGCGCATGCCTTCGTCTTTTCACTTGGCAGGGCACCCCACCTACTGCAGTTCATACGTTTCATCAGGCATTCCCTCGCTTGCTGAAAAGCCAGCACCAGATAGAGCGTTTCTCCAGCGGTGAACGGACTTTGCGGATCTCTATGAAAGGGTGAGTGGTGCTCTGCGGCAGCGCTCGCCGCAACATGGCCTCGGAGATAACCTCCTGGCCGGCCTGGCGGCATGCCTGCTGGAAGTGCTGAATGTTGATGGCGATCACTTGCCGATCGTTGCTGTGGTTCAAGGTTTCGCGGATCTCCTCCCGGGTTCCGTCGCCGTCGGTGATCGTCACCACGTCTTCGTTTAGGTAGTGATAGATCTGCCAAAACTGAGCGGCGGTCGGGTGCTCTGAGCGGCACCGCTGTTGCCTGGCGATCGCTCGCGCCTCCAAGTGCCCGGCCAGACTTTCTGTGTCCCTGTCGGTCCAACTGGGGAACAGCGGCTGGGTCGCGTACGCAGCAGCAAGCACCTGGGCATGGCATAGAACTATCCGAGCCTCGGTCAGGGCACTAATCGACTGCAGACGCGCCTCGTAGCGTGTGAACGCTTCGAAGTAACGCTCCAGCCACTGCTTTTCAAAGGCCAGGACGCGGCGCAGATAGCCTCCCAGTTCTTTGGCCTTCATCGACTTCAACCGATCGGCCATTGGCTTGAGTGCCAACGAGTGGTGATCCTTGGTGCAGTGGAGATGCACGATGCGGGAGAGGATGGCTTCGGACCCGTCCACGCTCTCGTTTTGAGAGATGGCCAAGGCGCCGCGCCAGATGCTGATCCGGGTTTCATTGCCGGCCGTCTTTGCACCAGTCACGCGCAAGGGCGCGTGGTAGTCGAACATCGGCTTAACTTCGTCCCAGGCAAACTGGACCGTGATTGTGCGGCCCTGAGCGTCGTTGTACGTCCGGTCTGATTCGATCAGCACCACTGGTAAGTTGCTGACCTCGGAAAAGGCACGTGATAGGCCCACGGCACTGGCACCCGTACCGCTGGGCTTGATGCCTTCCATGTTGTCGCGGCCGATCATTCGCCATAGAAAGCGCAGCAGTGTGGATTTGCCCGCTCCGGGCTCACCGGTCAGCTCAAGGAACGGGAACGATGCCTGCTGACTGCCGATCTGCTGAACGAACAGTGAAGCCGTCCACCAGGACAATGCAGCCAGACCATTGAGGCTGTGAACCGCTAGGAAGTCGGGGAACCACTCAGCGTCGAAGTCGGCACCGCGTTCGAACTTGGTGTTCACCAGGGCGGTTTTCACGCCGGCACCTTTGACCTCGATGAAACCGTGGCTGTTGACCGGCATCTCTCTGCCGCCGTGAAAGCCGAACTGGGGATAGCAGTAGGTGCCGGAGTCCTCGTCGTAGCCAATGAAAGGAAGGCTGCGCACAGTCCGCACTGGCCGCTTTTCGTCGTTCAGCCATTTGGCCTTGAGCATGGCCAGTTCTCGAGCGCCGCCCTCAAAGTTGCCTCCTGGTGTGAAGTCGAGCATGGCCCGGACAAACCCTCGGGGCTCCGCGATTGCGCTTGATGGCAGCGGAGCCTGGACGCTTCGGGTCCGATCGGGAAACTGGAAGTCGAAGTAGTAGCGCTGTTCTCCGGTGATGATGTCCTTTTCCAGATAGTCCAAGTTGGGGATGCAGTTTGAGATCTGAGCGATCCGCACATGGCGGGCGAAGATCTCGCGGTTGCCATCCACCTTGTCTTCGCCCAGGTCTTTGCTCAGTTCGGCCTGGTTGACGCGGGCCGAATAGAGCTGATTCCGGAATTCCAGCAGGTAGAACCCGGCCGGACGCCTTAGGTACAGCAGGTAAGCGAGTTTGTTTGTGTTCCCAGCGGTGAACAGTTGGCCGCGATAACAGGCGTCCTCTATGAACTTGTCGTTCAGTTCACCATCTCGATACACGTCGTCCCAGTCACGCTGGCCAGCGAGGGCGACCCAACCAATCTCACTCATGCCGCGCAGCATTTTGAGGTATTTGGGGATGTACATATGACCGGCTTTGTCGTCGTCCAGGCCAATGACCCACGTCACTGATGCTCCCTTGTGGGCTTCGACAATCTCCCAGGGGAAGTTCACGCAACTGATCGAAGCAATGGCCTTGTAGCCAGCCAGGTGCAGTGCAATGGCGTGGAAAATCCCTTCCACGACGAACACCCGATCACTTTTATCGATGGTCTGTCCTGGGGGCATCCAGCCGTTGTTCTGGTAACTCATCTTGAACTTGATGCCGGCCTTGTCGCCTTTGTTGGCCGCAACCATGCGTTCGTCGATGATTCGCTCCCAGTAGCCGTTGCAGAGTGGAAACCGGACAGTGTCGGCAACGTCGCCGGACGCCATCTTGCGTCGAGCCTGGCTGTACCAGCCAGACAGCTTGCCAACCTCGAACCCTCGGTTGCGCTGCAAGTAAGCATCGGCCGTGGCATTGGGGTTGGCTTCTGTCGCCGGAAAACGCTCGCTCAGGTTTTCGAATAGGTAGCTGTAACGCTCGCGGGTGTTCTGCTCAAACTGACATTCATTGTCCCGGTTGCACTTCAAGCGGTAGGGCTTGGAGCGACTGATGAATAGCTTTTCCTTACCACAGTTTGGGCACGTTCCTTTCTGCAGGTACTTGTCGCCAATGTCCTTAAAGTCCAACTCCCGGTCGTTCTCCAGGGCCTTAACCACGTCGCTCCGATAGATTTCTTCGAAGTGGTCCCGGGTGATGCGCGTTCTTGCGTTCATTACCGGCCCTTACCGCTGGATGCTTGCAGATGCGTCGAGTACACGTTCTGCTTGCTTAGCGGCTTCCATGGTCATGTGGACCATATTCAGTAGGACAGCTCCCTTCGATCCTTCCTTCTTGGGTCGAATGATGTACTTACCCGATTTGATCTCATTCTCAACTGCACTCGTGGATTGTCCGGAGCGCCGTGTGAACTCCGAGATGGTCATGTATGGCGTGTCGATGACGACCTGCATTCTGATAACCTCACCTTCTGATATTTATGGATATATGGGCCAAAAGTACCCATATGGAACCAATATAAGTACCCATACGGAACCCTGTCAAGAAGGAATCAGGTGATGGAGTTGGCGGAAAAACTGAAGGCGATACGGCTAAAGGAAGGCCTGACCCAGGCCGAGCTGTGCGAGGCCACAGGGATAAGCTTGAGTAGCTACAAAAAATACGAGCTTGCCCTGAGGATTGAGGTGAGTTCGGTTGCATTGCTCAAGATCACCCACCAGCAGCGCTTCAAAAAATACGTGCTTTGGCTGATGACGGGCGACACAGCTCCGGACTGCGGCCAGGTCAGCCCCGTATAACGCCATGTCAATCAAGAAGCAGGAAGACGGGCAGTGGCTTGTGGATTGTCGGCCAGAGGGTAGGGCGGGTCCTCGGATCCGGCGGCTTGTCAAGACGAAGAATGAGGCGATGCACGTGGAGCGTCGCATCATGGGCGACGGCTCAAAAGGAGAGTTTAAAAAACAGCCTAAACTCGATGAGCGGCGCCTCAGCGATTTGGTCAATTTGTGGTTTCGGTTGCATGGCCAGAATCTGAAAACTGGAGAGCAGCGTCAGAGATTGTTGGCGGCAATGGTCGAGAGAATGGGCAATCCCAAGGCAGCCAAATTTACGGCGAATCATTTTGCGGCATACCGTGCTGAACGTGCCGAGGGTCGGCATACGAGAAGCACCCCGGGCCGAGGCTTTAGCAAGAAGAATGGAGAGGTTAAGCCGATCAGCGCCAATATGCTGAACCACGAACTCTCTTATCTGCAGGCAGTATTCAACGAGTTGGAGCGACTTGGGGAGTGGGAGGGCGAAAATCCATTATCCAAGGTTCGCAAGTTAAAGTTTGATGAGGCCGAAATGGCGTACTTGTCAGCCGATCAAATTACAAGCTTGCTTCAAGCCTTGGCTGCTCAAGATTCTGATGTTGAGTTGATCGCAGAAGTATGTTTGGCGACAGGTGCTAGATGGGGAGAAGCAGAGAAACTATTGCCGCGCCAAGTGCGCAATTGTCTAATTCACTACAATAAAACTAAGTCAAGCAAGAATCGTTCTGTCCCGATTAGCCCGGAGCTGCAGTTGCGTCTGAACGCTGCCCTACCTTTTCGACCTGGATACAATATCTTCCGGAAAGTTGTGAGCCAGATTGGGTTGGAATTACCTGAAGGTCAGTTGACGCACGTGTTGCGACATACATTTGGCGCATATTATATGCAAGTTGGTGGTGATATTTTGACCTTGCAGCGTGTTTTAGGTCACGCAACCTTGGCTATGACACAAAAATATGCTCATTTCAGTCCTGGTCATTTGGCCGACGTAGTTAATTTAAATCCGCTATCTAAACGCAATTGTGTCGACTAGGAGCAGGGGCATGACTGAGGAACAAAGCTCGGGTGGGACCGTTTTAGATCAACGTAAGGCGATGTGGAACAGTGGTGAGTTACAAATAAGATTGGTCAGCCAATTGGTGAATCCTGAAGCTATAAAAGCGATCGGCTCTGCTTTGTTCGAGATAGATAATACCGTGAAGTCAGTGTTTCGGCCCGAAGTAGTAAGCCAGATACAGTCTGTTATCCGGCATGTAGATGCCGTGGCAGGCTCGACTCAGTTTGGACAAATGGCGAGGAACATCGAGGCTCTTGGTGGAACAGTCGCGGCCGCTTTGCGATCTCCATTGGTAATGTATTTGATATCTGGCCGTGGGCCTGATCTTGGGTCATTCGTAACTTTAGGTGGTACTGCATCTGTTTCGGTTAATTTGTCCGGCGATGCGAGGGTAGTTACTGCCGCGGAGATCGAACTTGAGCAGCAGATTATCGGGCGCCTAGAGAGTGGCGAAACAGTAGAGTCGCTTACGCTTGCGCAACGGTTACACCTTTTTACCATTTATAAAGCGATCTGTTGGCTCTGTGTTTCTCTTCTCGCTGTAAATGGTGCTCGTGATGATCTTTGTTCGCTACAGCCGAAACTACTTCCAACGATGACGTCTAACCAGGTTGCAAGGGCCGTCAGAAGCACCCTTTGTGATGCACCTTTGGAGTTCCTGAGCCCTTATCGATCTGTGAAGGGCGAGGGGTGCGCTTGAGGACTGAGCCGCAGATGAAAGCTCCATTGGTCAATGTGAATCTTTCGGACAGGACGCTTCTTGAGGTCTTGGATAGCAGTAATAGAGACTGGCTCTACGTTTCAGTAGTCGCAGAGGAGGGTGTTGAAGGCTGGATATCCAGAAAATACACCCACCAAATCTTGCGTTAGATATGGCGTTGTGGACGGTATGTGGACGGTGATAGGCAAGTGATCGCCATAATTGACTGGGCAAGAAAGCCAAAAGCCGCGCAATGCGCGGCTTTCGAATTGGTGGGCCCACACGGACT
>NZ_JALQCX010000078.1:0-41058 GCF_023241665.1 Pseudomonas morbosilactucae
GGCGTTTTGCTGTGGGGCGCAAACAGGGTTGCCATTTGCCTGCCCCCGGAGCCGGTGCTAGGTTTAGCCCACGCCGGTGTAGCTCAGTCGGTAGAGCAGCGCACTCGTAACGCGAAGGTCGCAGGTTCGATTCCTGTCTCCGGCACCACTCCTTTCCGACTCATGTGACTCCCGCCATTGATCGGCAGCAGCCCTTTCAGGCGCTGGCCCCCGGGCTCACCTCACCTTGCGGCTCAGCTCATCGAGGCTGCGCTGTAGTCGGTCCAACTGACGTTCCTGATTGCTCACCGTACGCTTGAGGTCGGACAGTTCACTGCTGTTTGAACTGGAACCCGAACCCCCGTTGCGCTTGAGGTCTTCTACCTGCTTGCTGAGTTTGTCCAACTGGCGCTCCTGATCGCTGACGCTGCGCTTGAGGCTGGATTGGTCATTGCTGCTGGAGCTGGAGCCATTGTTGCGTTTGAGCTCTTCGATGACACGGGCCTGTTCGCTGACGGTCTTCTTCAGGCTCTCCACATCGGCGTTGCTGCGCTTCAGGCTGTCCTGCAGGTTCTGCAAGTCATTAGCACTGAAACGTGAGTTGTGTAGGGTGTACACGCCGTGGGAATCGCGGCGAAGGGTGCCGATGCTGTCGGATGACGAGCCGTTGTCCGGGCTGAACTCGATACCGGCCTGGGCCGCCTGCGCCAGGGATGTGCCGCCCAGCAGCAAGGTCGCCAAGGCGGTGGCCAGAAGGGCTGGGGAGGAGGTTGAACGCTTGGGCATCACTGGGTTCCTTGTGAAGTGCCGATGTGGCACATCGCTATGACTGCGAATGTTGATTTCGGTTCCGGGGTGCAGTCCCGCCTGGGCGGCGGTGGTGTGGGCTTTGTACAGGTTCTTAGGAAATTGATGTCGTGACCCATATAAATCGTGGGCCAAAGGTCCTATATTCAGACCCTGTCTGAGCACCAGCTTGCTGTTTTCAGATGATCCCGAATGGTTCTGAGGGCCAGATAAACCGGCATGTGCAGCGGTTTTTTGCGGCAAAGAGATCCCAACGATCCAGATCCATCTTCCATTCCTATGATCAGAGAGAACGAGATGATTCCTAAAGAAGCAAGAACCGACGTAGCGCTTGAAAGGTACTTGGCTGCCACGCCTTCCTTGCAAGAAGAAATCAGTGCCCTGAGCCCGCAAGAGCAGAAGCAGCAGGCGCAGTGGGCTTTTGAGGACGAGGCGGAGTCGCGGGGCATCGAGCCCTGGGAGCTGGTTCTGGACCTGGTGGCCGAGAACCCGGAAGAGCTCAAGGCCATGCGCCTTGAAGTGCATCAGGAAGTGGCTGAAGCACTGGGCATGGACCTGCAGGACTATCTGGAACTCAACGAAATCGAAGTATGACCCGAGCGCCAGCCTGATCAGGGCTGGCGTTTTTCCTGGATCAGATGCTCAAGCGCATCGACAGGTCCACGGCCTTCACATCCTTGGTCATCGCGCCAATGGAGATGTAATCGACGCCGGTTTCGGCGATCGGGCGCAAGGTGCTCTCATTGATCCCGCCGCTGGCCTCGAGCTTGGCCTTGCCGGCATTCAGGCGCACCGCTTCGCGCATGTCATCCAGGCTCAGTTCATCGAGCATGATGATGTCGGCACCCGCCGCCAGCGCTTCCTGAAGCTCCTCCAGGCTTTCCACCTCGATTTCCACCGGCTTGCCCGGGGCAATCTTGTGGGCGGCCGCAATGGCCTGGGCAACGCCACCGCACGCCGCAATGTGGTTTTCCTTGATCAGGAAGGCGTCGTACAGCCCGATGCGGTGGTTATGGCAGCCGCCGCAGGTCACCGCGTACTTTTGCGCCAGACGCAGCCCCGGAAGGGTCTTGCGGGTATCCAGCAGCTTGACCTGGGTGTCAGCGACGAAATCGGCGTAGTACTGGGCGCGGGTCGCCACGCCAGACAGCAATTGCAGGAAGTTCAGCGCGCACCGTTCGCCACTGAGCAGCGACCGGGCCGGGCCTTCGAGGTGAAACAGCACCTGGTTGGGGCTGACCCGCTCGCCATCGGCGACCTGCCAATGCACCGCCACCCGTGGATCCAACTGGCGAAATACCGCGTCGACCCAGGCCGTGCCGCTGATGACGGCGGCTTCACGGGTGATGATGGTGGCTTTGGCCAGGCGTTCGGCCGGGATCAGTTGCGCGGTGATGTCGCCGTTGCCGATGTCTTCCAGCAACGCGCGGCGCACATTGGCTTCGATTTCGGCGGTCAAGTCGGCGAGGCGTAGATTCGGCATAACGGGCTCCACAAACAAAGTGCGCCGATTATAGGGCCATGGCCTTGGCGAACCCAAGGCGGCAAATACCTTCACCTCCGGCGAACCTGAATTGGCTCGGCTTGTCTGAGACTTCAGGCAGTGACGGCGCAGGCTAATTGAAGACGCGTTGCAGAGTCTGCTGGCACAAGAGGGGGCTTTTGCCAGATAATCCGCCTTTCGATTGACGTCATAGCTTTGACGTTCCTTGATTCCCTCTCAATACCGACGTGCAGTGGAGTGCACCTGCTTCCGCTGAGAGCCGACTGTGAGCGTTGTCGGCGCATTATTCGAACCGAAGAACCACCTTTCAGGAGGCTTGGATGCACAACGACGGGAATGTAGTGCCTTTGCACAAGGCGGCTACAGATCAGGCGACGGCTTCGCCGCTTGCCCGCCTGCCTGTGCTGCTGCTTCAGGTTCGTGACAAGGCGGCCCAGCAACTGCGCCATGGCCTGCAGGAACTGTTCGATAACGCCGACGATACCCTCTTCGAAATGGCCGACCGGGCGCAGAACAACGTCGACCAGAACACGTTCTTCGAAGCCATGCGCGACCTGCGCCTCAAGCGCAAAAGCATTGAGCGCGCGTTCCTCGAACAATTCTTCGAAGCCTTCGCCGGCCTGGTGCAGTACGAGCCGCCGCTGAGCCTGCCGACCGCGACGGTCGACGATTCGGCCCAAACCACCGATGACCTGGAAAAGGCCGTGGCCCTGGAAGCCATGGTGGCCAAGGTGCTCAAGCGCGACGGGCTGGTCCTTGGGCAGTTGACCGCGCGTTTGAGTGCACTGTTGGGCAAGCACCTGGATGAGCAAAGCAACCCCATGGGCCCGGGCAGGCTTTGTGGGTACTTCATGCAGGCCGGGCGCAGCCTGGGGGTGGAGATCAAGGTCAAGCTGATCATCCTCAAACTCTTCGAACGCTACGTGCTCAGCGACGCCGACCATCTGTACGCCGAAGCCAACCAATTGCTGATCGTCACCGGCGTGTTGCCTGAGTTGCTGCCCACGCCGGCGCGCCGGGCCACCGACCGGGCGGTCAACCGCCATTCCTACAGCGCACAGGCGTCCACTCCGGCCGGGGCGGGCCCTTCGACCATCGACGACAGCGTCCATGAAGTCTTCGGTGCATTGCAGGCGCTGCTGTTTCACGTACGCGGCAGCGTCGCGCCGACCCTGGAAGCCAGCGCCGAGACCCAGCCCATTTCCACTCGCGATTTGCTGCGCCTGCTGTCGCACTTGCAGCAATATGTGCCGGCCCACAGTGCCCTGGACGATTTCGACCTGCGTAACCAGCTGGAACAGCTACTGACCCGGGTCAGCGTCAAGAGTGGCAAGTCGCGGGTGGTCGATGTGGTCGACGAGGACGTGATCAATCTGATCGCCATGCTCTTCGAATGCATCCTCGATGACCGCAACCTGCCGGACTCCCTCAAGGCGCTGATTGGCCGCCTGCAGATCCCCATGCTCAAGGTGGCGGTGCTCGACAAAAGCTTCTTCAGCCGCGGTAACCACCCGGCCCGGCGCCTGCTCAATGAAATCGCCACGGCGGCCATGGGCTGGGAAGCCTGCGACGATGGCCAGCGCGACAGCCTGTACCTGCGGATCGAGCAGGTGGTGCAGCGTTTGCTGAATGATTTTGTCGACGACCCGGCAATTTTTTCCGAGCTGCTGGCGGACTTCCTGGTATTCGCCACCGACGAGCGCCGGCGCAGTGAGTTGCTGGAACAGCGCACACGGGATGCCGAAGAGGGCCGAGCCAAGGCCGAACTGGCCCGGCGTTGCGTCGAGCAGGCACTCAATGATGCGTTGCTGGGCAAAGTCTTGCCCCAAGTGGTGGTGGAGTTCGTCGAGCAGGCCTGGAGCCAGGTATTGCTGCTCAGTTGGCTCAAGCACGGCGAAGCGTCGATGGAGTGGCAGGCCGCGCTGAACATCATGGAGGAGCTGATCTGGAGTGTGCAGCGTCACTCGCAACCGGATGCCGCAATGCGCTTACTGGCGCTGGTGCCGGGCCTGCTCAAAGGCTTGCGCGACGGCTTGAGCAGCGCCGCGTTCGACCCCTTTGCCACCAGTGAATTCTTCAGCCAACTGGAGGCCCTGCACCTGGACCTGTTCGAGCAACAGGCCGAGGCTTCGGTGGCGGTGATCGACGCCGCACGCTCGCCGCTGGTCAAGGTCGAGCAGGAAATCGTCCTGCCGTCCGCCGAAGAGGGCCCTCTTGAGGCGGCGCCGCTGGCCCTGGCGGCGACCGACCCGGGCGTGCTCCAGGTCGACCAGTTGCGCCTGGGCGCGTGGGTCGAGTTCCTCGAGGACGACGACATCAACGTGCGCTGCAAATTGGCGGCAATCGTCGAGCAGCCGGTGGCCAAGTACATCTTCGTCAACCGCACCGGGATGAAGGTCCTGGAGCGCACGCGCATGGGGCTGGCCCTGGAGTTTCAGCGCGGTGCGGTGCGTACGCTGGACGATACTCTGCTGTTCGACCGGGCACTGGAGTCGGTGATCGGCACCTTGCAACGGCTCAATCGCGGCAAGTGATCGCAACCTGTGGGGCGAACGCGGCATACTGAGCCACCCAAGGCTTTAGTTGAAGGAAACGGTATGCGGTTGGACCCTGCCACGGGTTGGTTTCACGGTGTGCGTCATTGCCCATCACCCAATTTCAATGAGCGCCCGGGGGGCGAAATCTCCCTGCTGGTGATTCACAACATCAGCCTGCCGCCGGCCCAGTTCGCTACGGGCAAGGTGCAGGAATTCTTCCAGAATCGCCTGGATGTCACCGAACACCCTTACTTTCTCGGGATCGCCGATTTGCGCGTGTCGGCGCACTTTCTGATTGAGCGCGACGGTGGCGTGACCCAGTTTGTCTCTTGCCTGGACCGGGCCTGGCACGCCGGGGTGTCCTGTTTCGAGGGACGCGAGACGTGCAATGACTTTTCCCTGGGGATCGAGCTGGAAGGCACCGACGAGTTGCCGTTCACCGATGCCCAGTACACGGCCTTGATTCGCCTGACCCGGCAGTTGCGGGCAGCGTTCAGCGCCATCACCGTGCAGCGCATTTGTGGGCACAGCGATATCGCTCCCGGGCGCAAGACTGACCCGGGGCCAGGATTCGATTGGGCGCGTTATCGTGCCGCTTTGGAGCAGGGGGAAGAACAATGAGTTTTCTGGTGTTGCTGCTGGCGGTGTGGGTCGAGAAGTTCTCCGCGCTGCGTCAACGTATCCAGCGGGACGGCCCTTGGTTGGGCGAGCTGGCCAGGCTGGAAGCAAGTCCCCGGTTAAGCCAGCGTCCCTGGCTGACCTTGGCTTTGCTGGTGCTGGTGCCGGTGCTGCTGTTGGGCCTGCTGCTGTGGGCGCTGGAGCCGCTGCTTTATGGCTTGCTGGCCCTGCCGGTGCACCTGCTGGTGCTGATTTACGCCCTGGGTCGTGGCGATCTGCTGGCGGGTCTTGGCCCGTTCCGTGACGCCTGGCGCCGAGAGGACTTGCAAGCCTCGGCCCATGTCGCCCAGCGCGACCTGAACATCTGCGCCGAGAGTGGCGAACAGCTGCTGGAGCGGGTTCAGGGACACTTGCTGTGGCAGGCCTACCAGAGCTTTTTCGCGGTGATTTTCTGGTACTTCCTGCTGGGGCCGGTGGCAGCCTTGAGTTATCGCCTGCTGGCCCTGGCTGCCGAGCGGGGCCAAAACCCGGCACTGGTGGAGCGCGCCGCACAACTTAGGCACGCCTTCGACTGGCTGCCGGTGCGCCTGCTGGCGGCCAGCTTTGCCTTGGTGGGCAATTTCGTGGCGGTCAGCCGGGTGATGCTCCACGAATTGCTGAACTGGAACATCAGCGCTGCGCAGTTGGTGGAAAAGGTCGGCCTGGTGGCGGGGGAGATCCCGGCACCGGCGGCGGGCGCCGATGGCATCAACAGCCTGGACCGGATCTGGGAGCTGCTGCTGCGTGCGGCGGTGCTCTGGTACGCCGGCTTTGCCCTGTGGACCCTGTTGCTCTGATCCCAACGAGTGGCGAGGCACCTGCCTCGCCACGGCTTCCTTTCCAGACGGCCCTTGGCCGTGTCCCGCTGACCGCCCCTAAGCGCGGTTAACTTTAAGTTACAAAACCTCCTGTGGATTTGCGCTATACAGAAACAGCGTCGAAATAGTGGCGATCTGCTGCTTTCTCGTGCCTGCCCATAACAATAAAACAATTGGGGGACTTCCTTGTGAAGCGCTTGCTCTATCCCGCCGTGGCCCTGATGAACCGCCTGAGCTTCGGCATGAAGTTCAGCCTGATCAGCGTGTTGTTTTTCCTGCCGATGCTGGTCACCAACTTTTACCTGGTGCGCGATGCCTATCGCGAGTTCCAGGGCACTCAGGTGGAGCTGCAAAGCCTTGACCTGTTGGGCAGCAGCCTGAGCCTGCGGCGCGACCTGGAAACCCTCAACAACCTGGTGCAGATCAACACCAGCCTGGGGCAATCGGGCAAGGCGGGGGATATTGAAGGCACCATCAACGCTCTGGAGCAGACTGTGCTTGAGCGTCTGCAGGGGTTGCACGCGGTGACGGTGGAGCCTGAGCAGGTCGAGGTCTTCGATGGCAAGCGTGACGAACTGATTGCCGCGTTCAAGGCGCAGCAGGCGGAAAAATCCCTGCAAAGCAAAAGTGCAATGATCGGCAAGCTGCTGGGCAGCGCACAGATTTTCAGCCAGATCATCGCCAGCCAGTCGGGCCTGAGCCGCGACAGCCAGAGCGACATTCGCCAACTCAGCGAATTGATCACCAGCGTCACTCCGCAAATCACCCAGACCCTGGGCGAGGGCCGGGCCATGGGCGCCTACTCCCTGGGCCTGGGCTTTTTGAATTCATCCTCCAGCACGCGTTTCGACGAGCTGTTGGTGCAGATCGAGAAACTGCAGGCTGAATACGGCCTCAAGTTGCACGACGCCCTGGCCGCCAGCCCCGCCGCCCGCAACGCGCTGCAGGCCCGCGCCGACGCCAGTCGCGGCACCCTCAAGCAGGCCAGCGAGCTGTTCGAGGAGCAGGTGGTGATGGCCGACACCTTGGACGCGCCCTGGCAGGGCTTTTATGACCAGCTCAGCGGTTTCATGGCCCAGACCTACGCGCTCAACGAGGCGACCCTGGGCTTCCTTGCGGTAGAGCTGCAACAGCGTCTGGAGCAGAACCGCAGCCAGATGGTCCTGCTGGTCTTGGCCCTGGCGGCGGTGTTCCTCCTGATTGTTTACCTGTATGGCGGCTTCTATGCCTCGACCCGCACCACCCTCAAGCGCCTGGGCGGCGTGATGGACAAGGTGGCCGCCGGCGACATGACTGTCAGCTTCACCGCCCACAGCCGTGATGAGCTGGGTGAGTTGGGCAAGGTGTTCAACGGCACGGTGCTGAAGATCCACGACCTGATCGAGCGAGTGGGCCAGACCGTCGACGAAGTCGAGCGCCAGGCCGGCCAGGTGGAGAACGTCTCGGCCCAGAGCAACCAGGCGGTGGCCGGTCAGCGCAACCAGATCGAACTCGTGGCCACGGCGATGAACCAGATGTCCGCCACCGCCCAGGAGGTGGCGCGCAGTGCCGCGGCGGCGGTCAGCAGCGCCCACAGCGTGAATGACGAAACCCTCAGCGGGCGCGGGCTGGTGGAGTCCCAACAAGGCAGCATTGCTCGGCTGGCCAGCGAGATCGACCAGTCAGTGGTGGTAATCAACCAACTGGCCAGCGACAGCCAGTCCATCAGCCGGGTGCTGGAAGTGATCAAAAGCATCGCCGAACAGACCAACCTGCTGGCCCTCAACGCCGCCATCGAAGCGGCCCGGGCCGGTGAACAGGGGCGCGGTTTTGCCGTGGTCGCCGACGAGGTGCGGACCCTGGCCAAGCGCACTCAGCAATCCACTGAAGAGATCGAACAGATGATCGCCAAGCTCCACGGCGGGGTGAGCGCGGCGGTCAAGGCCATGGGCAGCAGCCATGAGATGGCCAGCGGCACGGTCGGGCAGTCGGAGAAGGTCCAGCAGGCGCTGGAAAACATCCTTGGCGCGGTGGGCATGATCGTCGACCAGAACCAGCAGATTGCCGCTGCCGTGGAGCAACAGACGGCAGTGGCCCACGACATCGATCAGAACATCGTCGAAATCAACCGTGCCGGTGAGCGCACGGCGGAAGGCGCCCACCAGACCGAGGACGCCAGTCGCCAGTTGTCGGTCCAGGTGTTGCAGTTGAAGCAGCTGATCGGCGCTTTTCGCGTCTGAGTTCAGGCCGTTGTGGCTGGCCAGCCGAACAGCGCGCAGGCATTGGCGGTGCTGGCGGCGGCCAATTGCTCGGGGGCGATGCCCATGAGGTCGGCCAGGGCGGCGCAGATGGCCGGCAGGTGCTGGGGGCTGTTGCGCAGCCCGGCGAACATGACGGGCGCCATGTCCGGCGAGTCGGTTTCCAGGACCACCGAATCCAGCGGCAGCTCGGCGATCACCTTGCGCAGGCGCAGGGCCTGGGGCCAGGTGGCGGCGCCGCCCAGGCCCAGCTTGAACCCCAGCTTGAGGTATTCCCGGGCTTCTTCACGGCTGCCGGCAAAGGCGTGGATGATCCCCGCACGTTTGAGCTTGAAGCGCTTGAGGGTGGCGATCACTGCCGCGTGGCTGCGCCGCACATGGAGCAGGGCGGGCAATTGAAAGTCTGCGGCCAGCTGTAATTGGGTCTCAAACAGCTGTTGCTGGCGCTCCCGGTCCAGGTGCGGCAGAAAGTAGTCCAGGCCGATTTCGCCCACCGCGCATAGCTGGCGATGGCCCACCAACCGGGCCAGCCAGTCGCCCAGCGCCTTGATATCGGCCGGTTGGTGCTGGTCCAGATACACCGGGTGCAGGCCAAAGGCGGCGTACAACTGGGGATCGCTTTGCACCAGATCCCAGACCCGCTGCCAGTTGCCCTGATAGACCCCCAGCACCACCATTCGCCGCACCCCAAGGGCGCGGCTGTCCGCCAGCAGCGCGACGCGATCCTGATCGAAATCCGGGAAATCCAGGTGGGTATGGCTGTCGATCAATTCCACGCGTCAGTCCTGCAGGATGCGCTGCTTGAAGGTCCGGGGAATGGCCTGCACGCCTGGCTGGTAATGGTTGTCTTCGATGGCTGCCAGGGCCAGTTGCAGCGCCTTGTCGGCCATCAAGGCATGTTGCTGGGCCATGGCGTTCACCGGCAGCGGCAGGAAGTCCAGCAACTGGGTGTCACCAAAGGTGCCCAGGCGCAGGGGCCGGGATTTGAGCGGGAAGTCCTGCAGGGCATCGAACACCCCCTGCAACAACACGTAGGAGGTGGTGACCAGGGCGTCCGGCAGGTGGCCGAGGCGCTGCAGCAGTTCTTCCATCAGTTGCCGGCCGCATTCACGACTGAAGGACTCGCCGTGTTCGACCAATACTTCGCCGTCGAAGCCTTCCAGGGCCAGGCGGAAACCGGCAGCCCGCTCCTGGCTGATGCTCAGTTCGGGGCGGGCGCCGATCAGGGCAATCTGCTTGGGTTCGGGCTGCAACAGGCTGCGGGTCAGGTGCAGGCTGGCTTGCTGGTCGTCGCTGACAACCGAGCAGAACAATTCAGGTTGCATCACCCGGTCGATGGCGATGATCGGCAAGCCTTGCTCTTGCAGCAGGCGATAACTGTCATCGTCGGCGGGCAGGCAACTGGCGACGAACAGCGCATCGCAGCGCCGGGCGCGGAACAGTTGCAGCAGTTGCCGCTCGCTTTCCGGGGCGTCGTCGGAGCTGGCGATCAGCAACTGGTAGCCGCGTGCCCGGGCACCTTGTTCCAAGAGTTTGGCGATGCGGGCGTAACTGGGGTTTTCCAGGTCCGGCAGGATGAAACCCAGGGTCCGGGTGCGCCGGCTGCGCAACCCGGCCGCCTGCGGGTTGGGGGTGAAGCCATGTTCTTCGACCACCGCGCGCACCCGTTCGACGGTGCTGCTGCTGATGCGTTGTTGTTCGGCTTTGCCGTTGATGACGTAGCTGGCAGTGGTAACAGACACACCGGCCAGCCGAGCGATATCACTGAGTTTCAACCCGGTTTTTCCTTGTTTTTTGACGCATGCGGCAGGATTTTGGCCGATCCTACTCCATCTGGGCAGACGACCATCGTCGGAACATGCATTCGACCGGAAGGGCTTCAAGGATGCGACATTATCGAGTAACGTGCCCAAGATTCTAGATTAAACGTTTCAGCAAGCGTATTTTCCAGGGTTATAAACAAACCGGAAGCCTGCCTGCCAAGCAATCAGTCCTGTTTGTGGCATTAAAGACACCTAAGCTGAATCATTCAAAACAATACCTAGCGCCCACCCCCGCGCTAAATAGGAGAAAGCATGCTCGAGCTCACCATAGAGCAGATATCCATGGGCCAAACGGCTGTGGATAAGTCCGCGGCACTGCACCTGCTGGCCGACAAACTGGTTGCCGATGGTTTGGTTGCCGAGGGTTATCTCGCCGGCCTCAAGGCCCGGGAAGCTCAGGGCTCGACCTTTCTCGGACAAGGTATTGCCATCCCCCACGGCACTCCGGAAACCCGTGACCAGGTGTTCGCCACCGGCGTGCGCCTGCTGCAATTTCCCGAGGGTGTGGATTGGGGCGACGGCCAGATCGTCTACCTGGCGATCGGCATTGCCGCCAAATCCGACGAACACCTGCGCTTGCTGCAACTGCTGACCCGGGCCCTGGGCGAGACCGACCTGGGCCAGGCTTTGCGTCGCGCCAGTTCGCCTGAAGCCTTGCTGAAGCTGTTGCAAGGGGCGCCGCAAGAGCTGGCCCTGGACGCGCAAATGATTGGCCTGGGCGTGGCCGCTGAAGATTTTGAAGAGCTGGTGTGGCGTGGCGCTCGCCTGCTGCGCCAGGCCGAGTGCGTGAGCAATGGCTTTGCCGCCGTGCTGCAACAGGTGGAAGCGCTGCCCCTGGGCGATGGCCTGTGGTGGCTGCACAGCGAGCAGACCGTGTTGCGCCCGGGCCTGGCCTTTGTCACCCCGGACAAACCGATTCGTTACCTGGGTCAGCCCCTGAGCGGGCTGTTCTGCCTGGCCAGCCTCGGCGAGGCCCACCAGGCCCTGCTGGAGCGCTTGTGTGCGCTGCTGATCGAAGGCCGTGGCCATGAGTTGGGCCGCGCCACCAGCAGCCGGGCGGTGCTCGAAGTGCTGGGCGGCGAATTGCCGGCGGACTGGCCCAGCGCCCGTATCGCCTTGGCCAACGCCCACGGCCTGCATGCGCGGCCGGCGAAGATCCTGGCGCAACTGGCCAAGAGTTTTGAAGGCGAGATCCGCGTTCGCATCGTCGACGGCAAGGATTCCGCCGTGTCGGTGAAGAGCCTGAGCAAGCTGCTCAGCCTCGGCGCCCGTCGCGGCCAGGTGCTGGAACTGATCGCCGAACCGAGCATTGCTGCCGATGCCTTGCCGGCGCTGTTGGCCGCCATCGAAGAAGGCCTGGGCGAAGAAGTCGAGCCGCTGCCGGCGGTGAGCGCACCTCGGGAAGTGGTTGAAGAGGTGGCTGTGCCCGTCAGCGCCCCGGCGTCCGGTAGCCTGGTCCAGGCGATTGCCGCCGCGCCGGGGATTGCCATCGGCCCGGCCCATATCCAGGTGCAACAGGCCATCGACTACCCGCTGCGCGGCGAGTCCACCGCCATCGAGCGCCAGCGCCTGCAGCAGGCCCTGGCCGATGTGCGTGGTGATATCGAAGGTCTGATCCAGCGCAGCAAGGCCAAGGCCATCCGCGAGATTTTCATCACCCACCAGGAAATGCTCGACGACCCGGAACTTACCGATGAAGTCGACACCCGCCTCAAGCAGGGTGAAAGCGCGGAAGCCGCGTGGATGACCGTGATCGAAGCCGCGGCCAAGCAGCAGGAGTCCTTGCAGGACGCCTTGCTCGCTGAACGCGCCGCCGACCTGCGGGACATCGGTCGTCGGGTGCTGGCCCAATTGTGTGGTGTGGAAACCCCCGCCGAGCCTGAGCAGCCCTACATCCTGGTGATGGACGAAGTGGGCCCGTCGGACGTGGCGCGCCTCGACCCGGCCCGTGTGGCCGGCATCCTCACCGCCCGTGGCGGCGCCACCGCCCACAGCGCCATCGTCGCCCGGGCCCTGGGCATTCCGGCCCTGGTGGGCGCCGGCGCCGGCGTCTTGCTACTCAAGTCCGGCACGCCTCTGCTGCTCGATGGCCAGCGCGGCCGCCTGCATGTGGACGCCGACAGTGCCACCCTGCAACGGGCCGCCGAAGAACGTGACACCCGCGAGCAGCGCCTCAAGGCCGCCGCCGAGCAACGTCATCAGTTGGCCCACACCACTGACGGCCATCACGTCGAAGTCTTCGCCAACATCGGCGAAAGCTCCGGCGTCACCAGCGCTGTGGAGAACGGTGCCGAAGGCATCGGCCTGCTGCGCACCGAGCTGATCTTCATGGCTCACCCGCAAGCCCCGGACGAAGCCACCCAGGAAGCCGAATACCGCCGTGTGCTGGATGGCCTGGCCGGTCGTCCGCTGGTGGTGCGCACCCTGGATGTCGGCGGCGACAAACCGCTGCCTTACTGGCCGATTGCCAAGGAAGAAAACCCCTTCCTCGGGGTGCGCGGCATCCGCCTGACCCTGCAACGCCCACAGATCATGGAAGCCCAGTTGCGCGCCTTGCTGCGTTCGGCCGACAACCGCCCGCTGCGCATCATGTTCCCCATGGTCGGTAGCGTGGATGAGTGGCGCCAGGCCCGGGACATGACCGAGCGCCTGCGCCAGGAAATCCCGGTAGCCGACTTGCAGTTGGGGATCATGATCGAAGTGCCGTCCGCTGCCTTGCTGGCGCCGGTGCTGGCCAAGGAAGTGGACTTCTTCAGCGTCGGCACCAATGACCTGACCCAATACACCCTGGCCATCGACCGCGGTCACCCGACCTTGTCGGCCCAGGCCGACGGCCTGCACCCGGCTGTGCTGCAACTGATCGACATCACCGTGCGCGCCGCCCATGCCCACGGCAAATGGGTCGGCGTTTGTGGCGAGCTGGCGGCCGATCCGCTGGCGGTGCCGGTGCTGGTCGGGCTGGGGGTGGATGAACTCAGCGTCTCCGGCCGCAGCATTGCCGAGGTCAAGGCGCGGATCCGCGAACTCAGCCTGGTCCAGGCGCAAACCCTTGCTCAACAGGCCCTGGCCGTCGGCAGCGCCGATGACGTGCGTGCCCTTGTGGAGGCCATGTAATGGCAACGATTCTTACCCTGACCCTGAACCCGGCGCTGGACCTTACCGTCCAGTTGGCGCGCCTGGAACCGGGCCAGGTCAACCGCAGCGAAGCCATGCTCACCCATGCCGCCGGTAAAGGCGTGAACGTGGCCCAGGTGCTGGCCGACCTCGGTCATCAACTGACGGTCAGCGGCTTTCTTGGCGAAGACAATCCCCAGGCGTTCGAGGCGTTGTTTGCCCGCCGTGGTTTTGTCGACGCCTTTGTCCGCGTACCGGGTGACACCCGCAGCAATATCAAGCTGGCTGAGCATGACGGCCGTATCACCGACGTCAACGGCCCGGGCCCGCAGGTCAGCGAGGCGGCGCAGCAGGCACTGCTCGAACGCCTGGAGCAGATCGCCCCCGGGCACGACGCGGTGGTGGTGGCCGGCAGCCTGCCTCGGGGCGTCAGCCCGGAGTGGTTGCACGGGTTGCTACTGCGCCTGAAGAACCTCGGTTTGAAAGTCGTCCTCGACACCAGCGGCGCCGCCTTGCGCGCCGGCCTGGCGGCGGGCCCCTGGCTGATCAAGCCGAACACCGAAGAACTGGCCGATGCCCTGGGCAGTCCGGTGCTGTCGTTGGCCGCCCAGGCCGAAGCTGCCCAGCGCTTGCACGCCCAGGGCGTCGAGCACGTGGTGATTTCCCATGGCGCCGACGGTGTGAACTGGTTCAGCACGGCGCCGACATGGCAGGCGTTGCCGCCCAAGGTCACGGTGGCCAGCACCGTGGGCGCCGGCGACTCGTTGCTGGCCGGCATGCTCCACGGTTTGCTCAGTGGCCACAGCGCCGAACAGACCTTGCGCACCGCCACCGCCATCGCCGCCATGGCGGTGACCCAGATCGGTTTCGGCATCAGCGACGCCGCGCAACTGGCGCAGCTTGAGCAGGGGGTGCGCGTTCATCCCCTCACAGAACAATAAGAGGGTTGCTTATGAAGTTAGCCATTATTACCGCCTGCCCCAATGGCATGGTCACCAGCGTGCTTTGTGCCCGTTTGCTCGATGCTGCGGCCCAGCGCCAGGGCTGGAGCACCAGCGTTGAAGTGCATGACGATGCCCATCCCGAGCGCGAGTTGTCGGCAGGCACCATCGAAGCGGCCGAGTGGGTGCTGGTCGTCAGCACCGGGCCTGTGGATATGTCGCGGTTTGTCGGCAAGCGGGTCTATCAGAGCACGCCGTCCCAGGCCCTGCAGGATGTGGACGCGGTGCTGCGCCGTGGCGCCGAAGAAGCCCAGGTGTATGTCGCCGGTACAGCCGTTGCAGAACCCGTGACCGCGGCTGCGCAATCGGTGCCGCGGTTGGTGGCGATCACCGCCTGCGACCGGGGTGGCCCACACCTTTATGGCCGCCGAAGCGTTGCAACAGGCGGCCAAACGCCTGGGTTACGACCTGCAGGTGGAAACCCAGGGCTCGGTGGGCGCCCGCAACCCCTTGAGCGCCGAGGCCATTGCCCAGGCGGACGTGGTGCTGCTGGCGGCGGACATTGAAGTCGCCACCGAGCGTTTTGCCGGCAAGAAGATTTACCGCTGTGGCACCGGGATCGCCCTCAAGCAAGCCGAGGCCACGCTGAACAAGGCCCTGGCTGAAGGTCAGCAGGAGTCGGCAGCCAGTGGCGGCCAGGCGCCGGCCAAGCAGGAAAAGACCGGGGCCTACAAGCATCTGCTCACCGGCGTGTCGTTCATGCTGCCGATGGTGGTGGCAGGCGGCCTGATGATTGCCTTGTCCTTCGTGTTCGGCATTACCGCGTTCAAGGAGCCGGGCACCTTGGCCGCGGCCCTGATGCAGATTGGTGGCGAAACCGCCTTCAAGCTGATGGTGCCCCTGTTGGCGGGCTACATCGCGTACTCCATCGCTGACCGTCCGGGCCTGGCGCCGGGGATGATTGGCGGCTTGCTGGCCAGCACCCTGGGTGCCGGTTTCATTGGCGGCATCGTGGCCGGGTTTATCGCCGGTTATGCGGCCAAGGCGATCAACAAATACGCACGCCTGCCGCAAAGCCTCGAGGCGCTGAAGCCGATTCTGATCATTCCGTTGTTGGCCAGCCTGTTCACCGGCCTGGTGATGATCTATGTGGTCGGCAAACCGGTGGCGGGTATGCTGGAAGCCTTGACCCACTTCCTCGACAGCATGGGCACCACCAACGCGATTCTGCTGGGCGTGCTGCTGGGCGGGATGATGTGTGTGGATTTGGGCGGGCCGATCAACAAGGCGGCCTATGCGTTCTCGGTAGGGCTGCTGGCCTCCCAGAGTTATGCACCGATGGCCGCGACCATGGCCGCGGGCATGGTGCCGCCCATTGGCCTGGGCATCGCCACCTTTATTGCCCGACGCAAATTTGCCCAGACCGAACGCGAAGCCGGTAAGGCCGCCCTGGTATTGGGCCTGTGCTTTATCTCCGAAGGCGCGATTCCGTTTGCCGCCAAAGACCCGTTGCGAGTGATCCCGGCGAGCATTGCCGGCGGCGCCCTGACCGGGGCTTTGTCGATGTACTTCGGCTGCAAACTGATGGCGCCCCATGGCGGCCTGTTTGTCATGCTGATCCCGAATGCCATCAACCATGCGTTGCTGTACCTGCTGGCGATTGTCGCGGGCAGCCTGCTCACTGCGGTGGTGTATGCGGTGGTGAAACGGCCTGAGGCGGTGGAGCTGGCCCTGCAACCCGCCTCTTCGTAGGAGCCGGCTTGCCGGCGCACAGGCCCTTGAGCCCTGCGCCGTTCCGGCCGACGCCTTCGCTGGCAAGCCAGCTCCTACGGAGGGTGCAACACGATTGGTGTAGGAGCCGGCTTGCCGGCGAATAGGCCCTTGAGCCCTGCGCCGTTCTGGCCGACGCCTTCGCTGGCAAGCCAGCTCCTACGGAGGGTGCAGCACGATTGGTGTAGGAGCCGGCTTGCCGGCGAAGCGTCTGACGCCTCAGTAAACGTCGCGGCGGTAGCGCCCTTGTTCGATCAGGTGTTCCACCTGCGTGGCGCCCAGCACTTCGTTGAGCACTTGATCCACCCCTGACGCCATTCCCTGCAAACTGCCGCAGATGTAGATCGACGCGCCGTCGGCCAGCCAGGCTCGCAGCTCGTCGGCGGCGTCTCTCAGGCGGTCCTGCACGTAGATTTTCTCCGCCTGATCCCGGGAAAAGGCCAGGTCCAGGCGCTCCAGGTCGCCAGTCGTGCGCCATTCCTGCAGCTCGTCCCGGCAGTGGAAGTCATGCTCGGCATGGCGCTCGCCAAACAACAGCCAGTTGCGCTGCTGGCCCTCGGCGATACGGGCCTTGAGCAAGCTGCGCAAGCCTGCCAGCCCGGTGCCGTTGCCCAACAGGATCAGCGGGCAAGGTTCGGCCGGCAGATGGAAGCCGCTGTTGCGGCGAACCCGCAAGCTGATGGCCGAGCCCACAGGCGCGTGCTCGGTCAGCCAGCCGGAGCCGATGCCCAGGCTGCCGTCGGGATGACGTTCCTGCCGCACCAGCAACTCCAGTTGGCCGTCGCTGGCAATCGAGGCGATGGAGTATTCACGCAGGCTCAGAGGCACCAGGGCATCCACCAGGGCCTGGGCATGCAGGCCCACCAAGTGGCTGCGGTTTTCCGGGAGTTGGCGGCTGGTCAGGGCCTGGCTCAGGGTCTCCTGCAGGCCGTCGAGTTGCACTTTGCTGTCGCCGTCCAGGCCCAGGCCATTGAGGAAGAATTCCACCGCCCAGTCGCTGTTGCGCGGCATGACTTCCACCAAATCCCCGGCCAGCCAACTGGTGGGGGCGGGCGCGCTCAGGCCCAGCAGGTACACGCCGGAACCCTCGCTCTCGGGGTTGAGCAGTTCACGCCGGTCCAAGGTCCAGTTGGCGAAGGTCGGTGCCTGCCACAGGTCCACCGGCGCTTGCCCGGTCAGTTGCCCGAGCTGTTGCTGCCAATGGCGCAGGGCGTAAGTGTCGCCGCTGTCCACTTCGATGGGGGCGAACAGGGTGGTGCTGCCGTGGGCTGTCAGCCAGGCATGCAAGCGTTTGGCAAAGCCGCAGAAGTGCGGGTACTGGCGGTCGCCCAGGCCGAGCACGGCGTAATTGAGGCCGTCCAGGGGCAGTTCGCGGCCGAGGATCTTGCGCTCAAAGCCCCGGGCGCTGTCCGGTGCCTCGCCGTCGCCAAAAGTACTGACCACAAACAGGGCGTTTTTCGAGGTGCGCAGGTCGTCTTCGCTGAGGCTGGCCAGGGCTTGGACCTTGGTCGGCAGCCCCGCCGCCTGCAATTGCCCGGCGGTTTGCCAGGCCAGTTGTTCGGCAAAACCGCTCTGGCTGGCGAAGCCGATCAGCCACGCCGGAGCGTCGCCGGTGTGGGTTTCCAGGCCCTGGCGCGCGGCCTTGATCTGCTGCTTCTTGCGGCGTCGGTCGAGGTACAGCAACCAGCCAGTGATAAAGAACAGCGGCATGCACACCGAGGCCAGGGCCATGAGGATGCGCCCCACCAGGCCGAAGTAGCTGCCCACGTGCAGGGCATAGATGCTGGTGAGCAACTGCGCCTTGAAACTCTTGTCGGCGTAGCGGTCATGCTGCTTGATGACCCCGGTCGCCGGGTCCATCTGGATCTGGTTCAGGGCTCGCTCATGGGGCGAGGTCTTGAGCAGGTAGTAGACCGTGGCCGGCTGCCCGGCCACGGGCGGCATGCGGAAGTTGTAGGCGTTGAGGTCCTTGCCGGCGTTGCTGTAGAGGCTGCTCCACATGGCGTTGTAGTCGGCGACCGGGGCCGGCCCCTTGGGCGGTGGCGCGCCGCGTGCGCCGCGCTTGCGTTCGATCTGCGACGAGTCTGACAGCAGCTTGGTGACACCGTTGCTGTACCACTCGTAGGACCAGGTCAGGCCGGTCAGCGCCGCCAGCAGGTAGAACACCAGGCACCAGGTGCCGGCCACGGCGTGCAGGTCCCAGTTGAAGCCACGGCCTTTTTTCGCCCAGTCCAGGGTCAGCCAGGCGCGCCAACTGGCCACTTGGCGCGGCCAGCGCAGGTACAGCCCGGACAGGCAGAAAAAGATCAGGATCAGGGTGCAGGCGCCGGTGATCTGCCGGCCGCTGTCACCCATGGCCAGGAAACGGTGCAACTGCATCATCAGGCCGAAGAAGTCCTGGCCCACGGCATCGCCGAGGAATTCGCCGGTGTAGGGGTCGAAGTAACGCATCTGTCCACGGCGCTCGCCGGGCGGCGGGGTGAAGAACACCCGCGCGGCATGGCCGCTGTCGGTTTCCACCCAGAGCATGGACACGGTCTTGCCCTCGGCGGCCTCGACCTTGGCCACCAGTTCGGCCGGCGGCAATACCCCGGCGGGCTGCTTCTCGACTTGCAGCACCGAAGGGTTGATGACCCGCAGGATCTCGTCCTGGAAGGACATCATGGCCCCGGTGACGCCCATCAGCGCCAGCACCAGGCCGGCGCTGATACCGAAGAACCAGTGCAGCTGGAGCAGGGTTTTTTTCAACACAAGAACCGCCTTGTACGTTCAAAAATAATCGGCACGGCGCGCATTATGCCGTGTGTGGTCGAGACTCATTCGTTTTTACGCAAAAACCCCACGCACCGAAGTGCGTGGGGCTTTGGCAGCGCCACTGAGCGTGTCTGCGCCTGCTTGAATGGCCAGGCGCAGCGGTTCGCGATCAGAAGTGGAAGTTGGCGCTCATCAGTGCAGTACGGCCCGCGGCAACGTGTGCGTAGTGGGTCTGGAACACCTGGTCGAAGTAACGCTTGTCGGTCAGGTTCTGCACGTTGAGTTGCAGGTCGACGTTCTTGCTCAGCTTGTAGGACGCCATGGCGTCGTAGCGCCAGTAGGACGGAATCTCCACCGAGTTGGCGATGTTGCCGAACTGCGAATCGACGAAGGTGGCGCCGGCACCGATGGTCAGCTTCTCGGGCACCACGTCATAGGTGGACCAGAAGGTGAAGTTGTTCCGTGGTGTGCTCGGCGTATGGTTGCCCTCGTCCGCCGCCAGGGTGGTCTTGACCACTTCGCTTTCCATGTAGGTGTAGCCGCCGTAGACCTTCCAGTTGCGGGTCAGCTTGCCGCTGTAGGTCAGTTCCACGCCGTTGACTTGCTGCTCGCCGTCCAGCACCTGGGTGGTGCCGCCGTCCGGGTCGTCGATCCGCGCGTTGGTTTTCTCGGTGCGGAACAGCGCTGCGGTCAAGGACAGGTCATCGCCGAAGAAGTCCCATTTGGTGCCCACTTCGTAGTTGCGGTTCTTTTCCGGTTCCAGGCTGGTGTTGGCGGCGGTCAACTCAAGGCTGCCGTTACCGCTGGTTTCGCCGGCCGGGTTGCTGGAGGTCGAATAGGCGGCATACACACTGCCGTTGGGCAGCGGTTTATAGACCAGGCCAATCTGGTAGTTCCACAGCTGCGAGCTGTTCTCCCGGGAGAAGTCGCCGATCGGTGCGCGGGTGGCATAGCCGCTGGAGCGGGTCTGGTAATCGTCGAAACGCAGGCCGAGGTTCAACGACCATTGTTCGTCGAATTTCAGGGTGTCGAAGACGTACGCCGCGGCGGTCTTGGTGTCGGTGTCGGTGAACGCACGGCTGTCCTTGATGGTGCCGTTCCAGGCATCGCCCGGCGACGGGTTGTTCAGGCTGGTGCAGTCGCCGTTGGCAATCAAAGCGGCGTTACAGGTGCTACCGCTGACCGCCGACGTGACGTCGTAGGCGCGGTTGTGAGTGTCCTGGTAGGAGAACTCGATGCCGGTCACCAGGCTGTGCTCGATGAAGCCGGTGTCGAACTTGGCGCTCAGGTCGGTCTGGTTGGACCAGCCCTTGGAGGTCGAGTTACGGCTTTTCGGGCTGCGGTACACGGTGCCATTGGCCACGTTGCCACGGCTGTCGTCAGGGTTGGTGACGATGTAGTCCAGGGTCGAACGGGACAGGCGGAAGCTGTTGGACAGGGTCAGGCTGTCATTCAGGTCGTGTTCGATCTTGAAGGTGCCGCTGTCGCTGGTGGTCTTGCGGTAGTCGCGGCTGGTCAAACCGTAGAAGTTGTCTTTATCGACGTTGGCCGGCTTGTCGACGTTGTACTTGCTGCGGTTGGTGCTGCGGGTCAGCGGGATGCCGTAGTCGGGCAGGTCGTCGGTGCTCAGGTGGTAGTAACCCACAGTGACCCGGGTGTCGGTGCCCAGGCCGAAGGCGAACGAGGGTGCCACGCCCCAGCGGCTGACTTCCACGGCATCGCGACCGGCGACATTGGCTTCGTGCTTCATCAGGTTCAAGCGCACGGCCGAGGTGTCGGTCATTTGCTGGTTCAGGTCCAGGGTGGTGCGCTTGGTCTGATCGGAGCCCCAAGTGAACCCGCCGTTGTACGAGTTGCCCAGCTTGGCGGTCTTGGAGATCAGGTTCAGGCTGCCACCGGTGGAGCCAGCACCAGTAAAGGCCGAGCCCGGGCCCTTGCTGACTTCGATGGATTCGACGTTGAAGATTTCCCGGCCTTGGGAAGCGGGGTCGCGCATGCCGTCGATGAACACATCGCTTTCGGCGTTGAAGCCGCGAATGATCGGTCGGTCACCGGCGGGGTTGCCGCCTTCGCCGGCACCAAAGGTGATGCCCGGGGTGGTGCGCAAGGCGTCGACCAGGTTGGTGGCACCAGTGTCGCGCATGACTTGCTGAGGAATGACCGTGACGCTTTTCGGCGTTTCACGCAGGGGCGCGGTGTATTTCTTGGAGGCGGAGTTGTCGCTCTTGTAGGACGTCTCGTCCTGTTCGCCCAACACGCTGGTGGCGTCCAGGGAAATGGCATTGCTCGACGGCTTCTGATCCGTCTCTTCAGCGGCCTGGGCCAGATGGGCCGCGGAGCCTGCCGTCAGTGCCACGCCAATTGCAGACGCAAGCAAGCGCGGTGAACTGACGGCAGAAAGTGGTGTGTGGCGTGACATGTGATTCCCCTCCCCAAGGATTTGAGGCCGCGGAATATAGGAGAAACAAGTATCGGTATCAATTGAGAAATGTTTACATTCGCATTGAATTTACATTCTTTACACTTTTCCTTTACGGTTTTTACGAACTCGTTCGTCTGATGGGTTTTACAGCGTCAATAAGAATCAATATCATCGGCGATCCTTTGTCTTCAGGTACCTTGCCATGCTCCTGCACATCCCTGGCGTGTTCACTCGAGAGGAGGTGCTGCGCATTCGCGAAGCCCTGGAGCAGGCGGACTGGGCGGACGGCAAGATCACCGCCGGCTATCAGTCGGCCAAGGCCAAGCACAACCTGCAATTGCCCGAGGGGCATCCGCTGGCCATGGAAATTGGCACGGCGATGCTTGAGCGTTTGTGGAAGCATCCGCTGTTCATGTCCGCGGCGTTGCCGCACAAGGTGTTCCCGCCGCTGCTCAACTGCTACACCGCCGGTGGCAGCTTTGACTTCCATATCGACAACGCCGTGCGCCAGCCCAAGGGCAGCGCGGAGCGGGTACGCACCGACCTGTCCTCGACCCTGTTCTTCAGTGACCCTGAGGACTACGACGGCGGTGAGCTGGAGATCCAGGACACCTTCGGCCAGCAGCGGGTCAAGCTGCCGGCGGGGGACTTGGTGCTGTACCCGGGTACCAGCCTGCACAAGGTCAACCCGGTCACCCGGGGCGCCCGTTATGCCTCGTTCTTCTGGACCCAGAGCCTGGTGCGCGAAGACAGCCAGCGCGCCTTGCTGTTCGAGATGGACGGTGCGATCCAGGCCTTGACCCAGGACATGCCTGACCATCCTTCGCTGATTCGCCTGACCGGCACCTACCACAACCTGCTGCGTCGCTGGGCCGAGGTGTAACCGTGAGCTATCAACTGCGCCGCGAAGAAGTCCTCGACGGCGAGCAACTGCGCGCCATGCTCGAACACAGTCCGGCCCGTGCTGCCCAGGCGGTGCTCGCTGCCGCCAAGGAAGGCGTGCTGGAAGCCCAGGCCCTGCTCGGGCAGATCCTTCTCGACGGCCACGGTATTCAGCAGGACCAGGCCCTGGCGCGGGTCTGGTTCGAGATTGCCGCCCGGCGCGGGCACCTGATGGCGCGCAACATGCTGGGCCGCTGCTTGGAGCATGGCTGGGGCGGCGCTGCCGATGCTGTTGTGGCCGCCGAAGCGTATCGCCAAGCGGCCGACGCCGGCCTGGATTGGGGGCTGTACAACTACGCCAACCTGCTGGCCACCGGTCGTGGTGTGGCCGAAAACCACGCCTTGGCCTTGGTTTGCTACCGTCGCGCGGCGGAGTTGGGGCATGCCAAGTCCATGAACCTGTTGGGGCGTTATCTGGAGGAGGGGCTGGTGTGCCAGGCCGACCCGCTGGCGGCTCGGGATTGGTACCGGCGCTCGGCCGAAGGCGGCGACTTTCGCGGGCAGTTCAGCTACGCCGCGGTGCTGGCTGCCAACGGGCGCATCGAAGACGCCCTCCACTGGCTGCACCAGGCCCTGGCCGGTGGCAACCTGAACTTCCTCCGCGTGGCCCGAGGTGCCTTGTTGCAGGCACAGCAGCCGCAGATCCGCGCCTTGGCCCTGGCCTATCATCAGCGAGCCGCAGCCCTGGGAGACGAACGGGACGCCGAGTGCCTGGCTGCGTTGGCTTAAATCACCCGGATTCAAACCCCATCGTTTTCAATCATCGACGCCACACCCGGCCAGAAACGAAAAAGCCCATGACAGGTCATGGGCTTTCTCTTGCCGCTTAACGCTTGCCGCTGCGTTTAAACGTAAAACGATTTCAGCGGCGGGAAGCCGTTGAACTCAACTGCGCTGTAGCTGGTGGTGTAGGCACCGGTGGACAGCCAGTACAGGCGGTCGCCGATGGCCAGGTTCAGGGGCAGGCCGTACTTGTAGTTCTCGTACATGATGTCGGCGCTGTCGCAGGTTGGGCCGGCGATCACCACTTCTTCCATCTCGCCTTTCTTCTCGGTCCAGATCGGGAACTTGATGGCTTCGTCCATGGTTTCGATCAGGCCGGAGAACTTGCCCACATCCGTGTACACCCAGCGCTCGACGGCGGTACGGGATTTACGCGCCACCAGCACCACTTCGCTGACCAGGATGCCGGCGTTGGCGATCAGCGAACGGCCCGGCTCCAGGATGATTTCCGGCAGTTCGTCGCCGAAGTCTTCCTTGAGGAAGCGGATGATTTCTTCCGCGTAGGTTTCCAGGCTGTTGGTGCGGGTGATGTAGTTGGCCGGGAAGCCGCCACCCATATTGATCAGCTTGAGGTGGATGCCGTCTTCTTCCTTCAGGCGTTCGAAGATCACTTTGACCTTGGCGATCGCGGCGTCCCATACGCTGATGTCGCGCTGTTGCGAACCGACGTGGAAGGAGATGCCGTAAGGCACCAGGCCCAGGTCACGAGCGAGGATCAGCAGGTCCATGGCCATGTCGGTCTGGCAGCCGAATTTACGCGACAGAGGCCAGTCAGCCGTGGTCGAGCCTTCGGTGAGGATACGCACGTAGATTTTCGAGCCCGGTGCGGCCTTGGCGATGTTGCGCAGGTCGGCTTCGGAGTCGGTGGAGAACAGGCGCACGCCCTTCTCGTAGAAGTAGCGGATGTCCTTGGACTTCTTGATGGTGTTGCCGTAGCTGATGCGGTCGGCGCTGACGCCGCGGTCCAGTACCTTGTCCAGCTCGTAGATCGAGGCGATGTCGAAACTCGACCCCTTGTCCTTGAGCAGGTCAATGATCTCGACGGCCGGGTTGGCCTTGACGGCGTAGTAGACCTTGGCGAATTCGAAGCCTGCACGCAGGTCATCGTAGGCCTGGCTGATCATCGCGGTGTCGATCACTACAAATGGGGTTTCTTGCTTGTCGGCGAAAGCCTTCATTTTTTGAAAGGTTTCGCGCGCGAAATAATCTTCGACGTTAATCGACATGCTTGGGAGCTCCTACTGGCAAACGTTAGTAATCAATGGGTGCGAGGGTGTGTCATCAATGAGTTCGCAGCCGAGAACTCATTGATGACACACCCTTCTGAACGTCCTCCGTATCCCCACTTTGGTTCGCCTACTTCCCAAGGCATGTCGCCGAAAGCAAAAAGGTCAACCTGGCGCTGCGCCGCGGGTGACCTTGCTGTCTCGTCGTCAGTACTTGAGCCGGATGGATCGTTTCCAGCATGGACGTTCGGCGCGAACTTTAGGGCGTGAGGGGTTTGAGATCAACAAAAAATGTCGCGTTTTTGCACGCTTCCGTCGTGTGGTCTCGGTCACCCACTTATGTAACCGACAGGTGTGACGAATTGATGTTCCCTAGATGAGAGGATTCAGGGGAAATGGCGTCAGGCTGATCGCCGGCAAGCCGGCTCCTACATAGGCCTGTAGGAGCGGCTTGCCGGCGATTGGGTCTATCAGGCCAGCGCCGTCTCGGCCGGCGAGACGATGCTGGTCTTGGCCCCGCGAGAGCGGCCCGAACTCAGGTACGCCGCGATCGACTCCTGGGTCACCTCGCCAAGGAACACCCGCTCCGCGTCCATCACCGGCAACCACGAGCGGTTGAACTCGTACATGCGCGACAGAAGAATCCGCAGGTGTTCGTCGTAGGCGGCCGTGGCATTGAACTCCCGCAGGTACTGGGCGCAGGTCCCGGTCTGGCGGTGCAGGTCGCGACGACGTACATAGCCCAAGGCCTTGTTCTCGGCACAGGTCACCACCACGTAGCGGCGGTCGTGTTCGTCCATCAGTTCCAGGGCATCGGCCACTGGGGTTTCCGGGCTCACCGACGGTGCGTTGTCCGCAGCGTCTTCGGCCTTCACCAGCAGCAAGCGTTTGAGGGTGCTGTCCTGGCCGACGAAGTTGCTGACGAAATCATCCGCCGGGTGGGCGAGCAAGGTGTCCGGGTGGTCGATCTGCAGCAGCTTGCCGGCGCGGAAGATGGCGATCTTGTCGCCGAGCTTGATGGCCTCGTCGATGTCGTGGCTGACCATGATCACGGTCTTGTTCAGGGCCCGTTGCATCTCGAAGAATTCGTTCTGGATCATCTCGCGGTTGATCGGGTCGACCGCACCGAAGGGTTCATCCATCAGCAGCAGCGGCGCATCCGCCGCCAGGGCGCGAATCACCCCGATCCGTTGCTGCTGGCCACCGGACAGCTCCCGCGGGTAGCGGTGCAGGTACTGCTTGGGCTCCAGCTTGATCATGCTCATCAGCTCGCGGGCGCGGTCGTGGCATTTCTGCTTGTCCCAGCCGAGCAGCTTGGGCACCACCACGATGTTTTCCTCGATGGTCATGTTCGGGAACAGACCGATCTGCTGGATCACATAGCCGATGTTGCGGCGCAGGGTCACTTCGTCGAGGTCGGTGGTGTCTTCGCCGTTGATCAGGATCTTGCCCGAGGTGGGCTTGATCAGGCGGTTGATCATTTTCAGCGTGGTGCTTTTGCCGCAGCCCGAAGGGCCGAGGAATACGCAAATTTCGCCTTCATTGACGGTCAGGCTTACGGAATCAACGGCGGTGATGGTCTTGCCGTTGCTTTGGAAGGTCTTGGTCAGGTTTTGAAGTTCGATCATTTGAGCAGTCCTTTTGGAGTCAGCGTGCGTTGCAGCCATTGCAGAAGCAGGTCGGCGAAGATGGCCAGGAGACTGACCAGCACGGCGCCGACAATCAGCATCGACATGTCGCTGCGGCTGATGGAAGCAAGAATAAGTACGCCCAGGCCGCCGGCGCCGATGGTGGCGGCGATGGTCATTACGCCGATGTTCATCACCACGGCGGTGCGCACCCCGGCCAGGATCACCGGCACGGCGATCGGCAGTTCGACCATGCGCAGGCGCTGGCCAAAGGTCATGCCGATGCCCCGGGCAGCTTCACGAATGCCCGGCTCCACACCAGTGAGCGCCAGGTAGGTGTTGCGCATGATCGGCAGCAGGGAATAGAGAAACACCGCGGTGATCGCCGGCAGTGGGCCCAGGCCCTGGCCGAACTTGGAGTAGAACGGCAGCAGCAGGCCGAACAGGGCAATGGACGGGATGGTCAGCAGCACCGTGGCGCTGGCTTGCAGGGGGCCGGCCAGGGTGGGGAAGCGGGTCATCAGGATGCCCAGGGGCACGCCGAAGACAATCGCCAGGGTCACGGCGATGCCCACCAGGGTGATGTGCTGCCAGGTCAGTTGCAGCACTTGCTGCCAATCGAGATGGGAAAAGGCATTCAAGAATTCCATGACGTTTCCTCCCTCAGTTCAGTGGATGCTGGCGCAGAAAATCCGCGGCCACGGCGGACGGGCTTTGGTGGTCGACATCGACCCGGGCATTGAGCTGGCGCATGGTCTCGTCGTCGAACAATTCGGCCAGGGGCTTGAGGTCGGCGGCCAGTTGCGGGTGGGCGTCGAGGAAGGCCTGGCGGATCACCGGCGCAGCGGTGTAGTCCGGGAAATAGTGCAAGTCGTCTTCCAGCAGCTTCAGCTTGAAGGCGTTGAGGCGCCCGTCGGTGGTGTAGACCAGGCCGGCGAACACCTGGCCATTACGCAGGGCGGTGTAGACCAGGCCGGCATCCATCTGGCGGATGTTGTTGCGGGTCAGGTTCATGCCATACAGCTTGACCATGCCCTCCAGGCCGTCGGAGCGGTTGGCGAACTCGGTGTCCAGGGCCACCAAGTGGTTGTCCTTGGATTCGGCGTCCAGGACTTTTTTCAGGTCGCTGACGCTGTTGATCTGCGGGTACGCCTGGGCGACTTTTTCCGGCAGGGCCAGGGCGTAGGTGTTGCTGAATTTCGACGGCGTCAGCCAGACCAGCCCTTGCTTGGCATCGAGCTCTTTGACCCGGGCATAGGATTGCTCGCTGTCGAGCTTTTCCGTGACGTGGTTGTAGGCCACCAGGGACACCCCGGTGTATTCCCAGAGCAGGTCCAACTGCCCGCTTTCATGGGCGCTGCGGGCCAGGTTGCTGCCCAGGCCGCCGGTGATGCGGGTGTCGTAGCCTTTGCTGCGCAGGTATTGGGAGGTGATTTCAGCCAGCAGGGTCTGTTCGGTGAATACCCGGGCGCCAATGCGCACCAGGGGTTTTTCAGCGGCTTGGGCGGCTCCGGCCAGCAGCAGGACGCAGCCCATGATCATCGCTAATGTCTTCATATCGATTCCTTTGCTCAGTCCAGGCTCAAGAGGCGCGCAGGCCACGTTCCAGCCAGAGGCGGCTGGCCAGGGTCACCAGGCCATCCAGGAGCAAGGCCAGCAGGGCGGTGCAGGCCGCGCCGAGCAGCAGTTGCGGCTGATTGTTCAGGGCGATGCCTGGGAAGATCAGGCTGCCCAGGCTGTTGGCGCCGATCAGGAACGCCAGGGGCGCGGTGCCGACGTTGATCGCCAGGGCGACGCGGACCCCACCGATGATGATCGGCACGGCGTTGGGCAACTCGACTTTCCACAGCACTTGGCGCGGGGTCATGCCGATGCCGACGGCGGCTTCCTTGAGGGAGCCCTGGACGTTTTTCAGGCCTTCGTAGGTGTTGCGCACGATGGGCAACAAGGAGGCGAGGAACAGGGCGAAGATGGCCGGGCCAGCGCCGATGCCGAGAATCCCCAGGGCGATGGCCAGCACGGCCAGGGGGGGAATGGTGTTGCCGATGTTGAAGATCTGCATGAAGCGCTCGGCCCGCCCGACCATGTTCGGTCGGCTGAGGAAGATGCCGGCGGGGATCCCCACCACCAGGGCGGCGAACATTGAAGCGAGTACCAGGTACAGATGGGCTTGCAGGTAGAACAACAGATCGTCGCGGTAGTGTTCGATCGTATTGATGCCGATCCAATGGACCAGCAGGGCCAGGAGGGCGATTACCGCCACGCCTCCTATCAGCCCTTTGCCATAGCGAATAGCCACAGGCGGACTCCTTTATATCGGGCGGCGCGCACTTTCCCGTGTGACAAGGCCATGCCTGGCTGCCGGAAAAATGAGCGCGAGAAGCAGCCCGTGGCGGCCGGCTAAGCGGCGTGTACACGGGCCATAAGCGCGGCTCGACGAGGCTAAGTGGCTGATATTCCAGCCGCCTGGCGCCGAGCCGTAACAGGGGAGTGGACGCCCCGGCGTTTCAAAAGGTTCCCTCAATGACAGTATTTAGCCATCGTCCGAGTGCTCAACGGTTCGGTTCTGGGTTCAATTTGGGCTATAATCTGCGCCCTTTTTTTGAATCACCTGCCAGGCGATTTCCCATGACCAAACAGGCCGCCGAAGTCGCGAAACGCCGCACTTTCGCCATTATTTCCCACCCGGATGCGGGTAAGACCACCATCACCGAGAAGCTCTTGCTGATGGGTAAGGCTATTTCTGTGGCGGGTACGGTGAAGTCCCGTAAATCCGATCGCCATGCCACCTCCGACTGGATGGAGATGGAGAAGCAGCGGGGTATCTCGATTACCACGTCGGTCATGCAGTTCCCCTATCGCGAACACATGATCAACCTGCTGGACACTCCGGGCCACGAAGACTTCTCGGAAGACACCTATCGCACCCTGACCGCCGTGGACTCGGCGCTGATGGTGCTCGACGGCGGTAAGGGCGTTGAGCCACGGACCATCGCCCTGATGGACGTTTGCCGTCTGCGGGACACGCCGATCGTCAGCTTCATCAACAAACTCGACCGCGATATCCGCGACCCGATCGAACTGCTCGACGAAATCGAAGCGGTATTGAAGATCAAGGCGGCGCCGATCACCTGGCCGATCGGCTGCTACCGCGACTTCAAAGGGGTCTACCACCTCTCGGGCGACTACATCATTGTCTACACCGCCGGTCATGGTCATGAGCGGACCGAGGTGAAGATCATCGAGAAGCTCGACTCCGACGAAGCCCGCGCCCACCTGGGTGACGAGTACGAGCGCTTTATCGAGCAACTGGAACTGGTGCAGGGCGCCTGTCACGAATTCAATCAACAGGAATTCATGGACGGCCAACTGACCCCGGTGTTCTTCGGTACTGCCCTGGGCAACTTCGGTGTGGACCACGTGCTGGATGCCGTTGTGGACTGGGCGCCGCTGCCGCTGCCCCGCGTGGCCAACGAGCGCACCGTGGAGCCCGAGGAAGAGAAGTTCTCGGGTTTTGTGTTCAAGATCCAGGCGAACATGGACCCCAAGCACCGCGACCGCATTGCCTTTATGCGCATCTGTTCGGGCAAGTACGACAAGGGCATGAAAATGCGCCACGTACGCACCGGCAAGGACGTGCGCATCGGTGACGCCCTGACGTTCTTCTCTTCCGAGCGTGAACAGCTGGAAGAGGCGTACGCCGGCGACATCATCGGCCTGCACAACCACGGCACCATCCAGATCGGCGACACCTTCACCGAAGGCGAAACCCTGGGTTTCACCGGCATCCCGCACTTCGCCCCGGAACTGTTCCGCCGTGTACGCCTGAAGGACCCGCTGAAATCCAAGCAACTGCGCCAGGGCCTGCAACAGCTGGCCGAAGAGGGGGCGACCCAAGTGTTCTTCCCCGAGCGCAGCAACGACATCATTCTCGGCGCCGTCGGTGTGCTGCAGTTCGATGTGGTGGCCAGCCGCTTGAAAGAGGAATACAAGGTCGAGTGCTCCTACGAGCCGATCACCGTGTACTCCGCGCGCTGGATCGAGTGCAGCGATAAGAAGAAGCTGGAAGAGTTTTCCAACAAGGCTGTGGAAAACCTCGCGTTGGACGGCGGCGGTCACCTGACCTACCTGGCCCCGACCCGGGTCAACCTGGCACTGATGGAAGAGCGCTGGCCGGACGTGAAATTCCGTGCCACCCGCGAACACCACTAAGCGGTCCCGCAACACCCAAAACCCCGCCGTGCGAACGGCGGGGTTTTTTATTGCCCATCGCCGGCAAGCCGAACCGCGCCCTGTGTAGGCGCTGGCTTGCCAGTGGTCACGCCAGATCACGCTCCACAAAAACCGAGCCCCAGCCCGGATTTTGCAGCGCGCCCATCGCCGGCAAGCCGGCTCCCACAGGGCGTCGCGAGGTTAGGCGACGAATTGCTCGGCGTAATGGCAGGCCACTTGGCGGTGGTCCAGGGAACGCAAGGCCGGTTCTTCGGTGCTGCAACGTTCTGTCGCATAGGGGCAGCGTTTGTGGAAGGCGCAGCCGGACGGCGGATTCAGCGGGTTGGGCAGTTCGCCGACGATCTTGATCTTCGGCTTGTCCGGGTCTGGGTGGATGGTCGGCGTGGCCGACAGCAGCGCCTGGGTATAGGGATGCAGCGGACGGCTGTAGATGTCTTCCTTGGGCCCCATTTCCACCGGGCGCCCGAGGTACATCACCATCACGTGGTCGGCCACGTGACGCACCACTGCCAGGTTGTGGGAGATGAACACGTAGGCGGTGTTGAACTCCTGCTGCAGGTCCATGAACAGGTTGAGCACCTGGGCCTGGATCGACACGTCCAGGGCCGAGGTCGGCTCATCCGCCACCAGCACTTTGGGTTGCAGCATCATGGCCCGGGCCAGGGCGATGCGCTGGCGCTGCCCGCCGGAAAACATGTGCGGGTAGCGCTGGTAATGCTCAGGGCGCAGGCCCACCTGTTTCATCATCGCCTGGACCCTTTCCCGGCGTTCAGCCGCCGACAACGAGGTGTTGATCAGCAGCGGCTCGGCCAACTGGTCGCCAATCTTCTGCCGGGGATTGAGGGAGGCATAGGGGCTCTGGAACACCATCTGCACGTCTTTGCGCAGTTGCTTGCGCTGGGCCTTGTTGGCCCCTGCCACTTCCTGGCCGGCAATTTTCAGGGAGCCGGAAGACGGCTCCTCGATCAGCGTCAGGGCCCGGGCCAGGGTGGATTTGCCGCAGCCGGACTCGCCGACCACGGCCAGGGTCTTGCCGGCCTCCAGTTCGAACGACACACCGTTGAGGGCGCGCACCAGGGCGGTGCCCTTGAACAGGCCACGGGAGACTTCGTAATGCCGGGTCAGGTCGCGGGCAGTAAGAACGACGGCCATTACGCCACCTCCTGGTTCAGCGGGTAGAAGCAGCGCACCAGGCTGGCGGCTTGCGGGTCGAGGCTTGGGCGTTGGCTGCGGCAGTTGTCCTGCACATAGGGGCAGCGGGGTGACAGCAGGCAACCCTGGGGCCGGTCGTAACGGCCGGGAACGATGCCCGGCAGTGTGGAGAGGCGCGCCGCGCCCAGGCTGTGTTCCGGAATCGCCGCCAGCAGCGCCTCGCTGTAGGGGTGGGCGGGAATCTCGAACAGCTGCGGCACCTGGCCGACTTCCACGGCTTGCCCGGCGTACATCACGCAGACTCGCTGGGCGGTTTCCGCCACGACGGCGAGGTCGTGGGTGATCAGCACCAGGCCCATGTTCTGCTCCTGTTGCAGGTTGAGCAGCAGCTCCATGATCTGTGCCTGAATGGTCACGTCCAGGGCGGTGGTGGGTTCATCGGCGATCAGCAGTTTCGGCTCGCCGGCAATCGCCATGGCAATCGCCACGCGCTGGCTCATGCCGCCGGACAGTTGGTGCGGGTAGGCGTCCATGCGGCTGGCGGCGCCGGGGATCTCGACTTTTTCCAGCAGTTCGATGGCTCGCTTGCGGGCGGCCTTGCTCGACATCTTCAGGTGCAGGCGCAGCACCTCCTCGATCTGGAAGCCCACGGTGTAGCTTGGGTTCAGTGCGGTCATCGGGTCCTGGAAAACCATCGCCAGGTCCTTGCCGACGATCTGCCGACGCTGCCGGGCACTGAGCTTGAGCATGTCCTTGCCGTCGAAGTTGAGGGCATCGGCGGTGACGATGCCGGGGTGCTCGATCAGGCCCATCAGCGCCATCATGGTCACGGATTTACCGGAGCCGGACTCGCCGACGATCGCCAGCACTTCACCCTTGTCCACCTTCAGGTCCAGGCCATCGACCACAGGCACGGCCTTGGCATCCCCGAAGCGCACATTGAGATTCTTGATTTCTAGCAGTGACATGGGAATCTCCTCAGGCGGCGTTCTTGAGTTTCGGGTCCAGCGCATCGCGCAGGCCGTCGCCCATCAGGTTGATTGCCAGCACGCTGAGCAAAATGGTGAGTCCGGGCAGGCTCACGACCCACCAGGCGCGTTCGATGTAGTCCCGGGCCGAGGCCAGCATGGTGCCCCACTCGGGCGTTGGCGGTTGCACGCCCAGGCCGAGGAAGCCCAGGGCGGCGGCATCGAGAATCGCCGAGGAGAAACTCAAGGTGGCCTGGACGATCAGCGGCGCCATGCAGTTGGGCAGCACAGTGATGAACATCAGGCGTGGCAGGCTGGCACCGGCCAGGCGGGCGGCCGTCACGTAGTCGCGGTTGATCTCGCCCATCACTGCGGCGCGGGTCAGGCGCACGTAGGACGGCAAAGAAACCACGGCAATGGCGATCACGGTGTTGATCAGGCCTGGGCCGAGGATGGCGACAATCGCCACGGCCAGCAGCAGGGACGGCAGGGCCAGCATGATGTCCATCAAGCGCATGATGGTCGGGCCCAGCAGCCGCGGGAAGAACCCGGCGAACAGGCCGAGGAGGATCCCCGGGATCAGCGACATGACTACCGACGACAAGCCGATCAGCAGCGACAGGCGTGAACCCTGGATCAGCCGTGACAGCAGGTCGCGGCCCAGTTCATCGGTGCCTAGCAGGAACTGCATCTGCCCGCCTTCGAGCCAGGCCGGCGGCGTCAGCAGGAAGTCGCGGTATTGCTCGCTGGGGTCATGGGGCGATACCCAGGGCGCGAAAATCGCGCAAAAAATCACCAGCAACATAAACAGCAGGCCGGCCACGGCGCCCTTGTTACGGGAAAACGCATGCCAGAATTCTTTGTAAACCGAGGGGTAGAGCAGGCTTTGATCGACTGCTACCGAAGGCGTGGGTGTGCTCATGGTCTTGATCTCAGCGCTGATGACGGATGCGTGGGTTGGCAAAGCCGTAGAGGATGTCCACCACGAAGTTGACCAGGATCACCAGGCAGGCGATCAGCAGGATGCCGTTCTGTACCACCGGGTAATCCCGGGCGCCGATGGCTTCGATCAGCCATTTGCCGATGCCGGGCCAGGAGAAGATGGTTTCGGTCAGCACGGCGCCGGCCAGCAGGGTGCCGACTTGCAGGCCGACCACCGTCAGCACCGGAATCAGCGCGTTGCGCAGGCCGTGGACGAACACCACCCGGGCCGGCGACATGCCTTTGGCGCGGGCGGTGCGGATGTAGTCTTCACGCAGCACTTCGAGCATCGACGAGCGGGTCATGCGGGCGATCACCGCCAGGGGAATGGTGCCCAGGACGATGGCCGGCAGGATCAGGTGATGCAGGGCGTCGAGGAAGGCGCCGGGCTCGTCGGCGAGCAGGGTGTCGATCAGCATGAAACCGGTCTTGGGCTCGATGTCATACAGCAGGTCGATGCGCCCGGAGACAGGGGTCCAGCCCAGGCTGACGGAGAAGAACATGATCAGGATCAGGCCCCACCAGAAGATCGGCATCGAGTACCCGGTCAGGGAAATGCCCATCACCCCATGGTCGAACAGCGACCCGCGCTTCAAGGCGGCGATCACCCCGGCCAGCAGCCCGAGGATCCCGGCAAACAGCAGGGCGGCCATGGACAGTTCCAGGGTCGCGGGGAACAGCGAGGTGAACTCGCTCCACACACTGGTGCGGGTACGCAGGGATTCCCCCAGGTCGCCCTGGGCCAGCTTGCCGATGTAGTCCAGGTACTGGGCGTACAACGGCTTGTTCAGGCCAAGACGCTCCATGGCCTGGGCGTGCATCTCGGGGTCGACTCGACGCTCGCCCATCATGACTTCCACGGGGTCGCCGGGAATCATGCGAATCAGGGCAAAGGTCAGCAAAGTGATGCCGAAGAATGTGGGGATCAGCAACCCCACACGGCGGGCAATAAAACTAAACATCGTTGGGTGTACCTCATCAGCCGGTTAGGCGTGCCCGTGGTCGTTGGGGTCAACGGCAACGGGCGTTTCTTATCACTTCACTTGTGTGGTCGCGAAGTTGTTCGTGGTCAGGGGGCTCATGTGGTAGCCCTCGACGTTCTTGCGCATGGCCGTGAATAACTTCGGGTAGGCCATGGGAATCCAGGGTTGATCCTGGTCAAAAACCACCTGGGCTTGTTCATAGAGCGCAGCCCGTGCGGCCGGTTCAGTGCCCGTGCGGGCTTTGTCGATCAAGTCCTGGAACGCCTGATTGCACCAGCGGGCGTAGTTTTCGCCGTTTTTCGCCGCTTCACAACTCAGGTTAGGCGTGAGGAAGTTGTCTGGGTCGCCGTTGTCGCCGGCCCAACCGGCGGACACCATATCGTGCTCGCCATTTTTTGCACGCTTGAGCATCTCGCCCCACTCCATGACCCGGATGTCCAGCTTGAGGCCGATCTTCGCCAGGTCGGCCTGCATCATCTGTGCCCCCAGCAACGGATTGGGGTTGGTCGGCCCGCCGCCGTTACGGGTAAACAGGGTCAAGACCGTGCCGGGTGGCACCTGGGCTTGCTTGAGCAGGGCGCGGGCCTTGTTCAGGTCCCGGGGCGGGTTCTTCAGGGCGTTGTTGAAGCCTAGCAGGGTCGGCGGGTAAGGCCCGGTGCCGATCACTGCGGAGTCCGGGCCATACAGGCTGCTGATGTAGGCCTCTTTGTCGAAGGCGATGTTGATCGCCTTGCGCACCCGCACGTCACTCATGAACGGCCGGGTGGTGTTCATGGCGATGTAGCCGGTGGTCATGGCCGCCATTTCATCGACCTTGAGGTTGGGGTCGGCCTTGATGCCGGCAATGTCATCGGGCTTGGGGTAGAGGGCGATCTGGCATTCGTTGGCCTTGAGTTTCTGCATGCGCACGTTGTTGTCGGTGGTGATGGCGAAAATCAACGGGTCGGCGGGGGGCTTGCCGAGGAAATAGTCCGGGTTGGCCTTGAAGCGCACCTGGGCGTCCTTGGCGTAGCGGTTGAAGACGAAGGGGCCGGTGCCGATGGGTTTGCTGTTGAGTTCGGCGGTCTTGCCGGCCTTGAGTAACTGGTCGGCGTATTCGGCCGGGTAGATCGAGGCAAAGGCCATGGCAATGTCGGCCAGGAACGGTGCTTCGCGGCGGGTCAGGGTAAAGGCCACGGTGTGTTCGTCGACTTTTTCGACGCTTTTGAGCAGCGCCTTGAAACCCATGCTTTCGAAATACGGGTAACCCACGCTGGATTTGTCGTGCCAGGGGTGTTTGGGGTCCAGTTGGCGCTGGAAGCTCCAGACCACGTCGTCGGCATTCAGGGGGCGGCTGGGGGTGAAGTAGTCCGTGCGGTGGAACTTGACGTCCTGGCGCAGGTGGAAGGTGTAGGTCAGGCCGTCCGGGCTGATGTCCCAGGATTCGGCCAGGGATGGTTCGATGTCCGTGGTGCCGGGCTTGAAGCCCACCAGGCGGTTGAAGATGGTTTCCGACACTGCATCGCCGGTGACGGCGGTGCTGTACTGGACCATATCGAAGCCTTCCGGGCTGGCTTCGCTGCAGACCACCAGGGGCTTGGCCGACACATCGGCGGCGATGCTCAGCAATGCGGCGGCAATTGCCGTTTTCAAGGGATGCACGTTCATGGAAAACCCTCTGCCATCAATGGAAGCAGATTAGCTGCAATGGCGGGCCCGTCATGGGCCCGCCAGGCCACTGCCGCGTTAGAGAATGTTGAATGGAATGGTGGTCACCATGCGGAACTCGTTGATGCTGCCGTCAGCCTGGTTTTCGCTGGCCCGGTGGGTGGTGTAGGTGGCGCGGATCGCGGTGTCCTTCAGCGGCCCGCTCTGCACCGCGTAGGAGGCGCCGATGCCGTATTCGTAGTGGCTTTCGCCGTCCATGGTGCGCACGCCAAACACCGTGCCGTCCGCCTTGACCCCGCTGTAGGCGGTGCCTTTGTAGTGGGTCCCGTCGATGCCCCAGCCGCGAGCCTGGTAGAGGTTGAATTTCAGGCCGGGTATTCCGTATTCGGCCATGTTCAGGCCGTAGGCGATCTGCAAGGATTTCTCGTTCGGGCCGTTGAAGTCCGACAGCAGGGAGTTGGCCAGGTAGATGCCGTTGGTTTCGTGCAGGTAGTCGAAGTACTCGTTACCGGCCACTTCCTGGTAGGAGAAGGTCAGGCTGTGGGCCTGATGGGTCAGCCCCAGTGACAGCGAGAAGGTGTCGTTGTCGATCTCGCCCATGGCTTTTTTGCCGGTGTCGACGGTCTTGTAGTAGTTCAGGCCGGTGGTCAGGCTCAGCGCCGAGCTGTCGCCCAATTGGTGAGTGGCGCCGACGTAGTACTGGTTCCAGAAGTCTTCGACCTGGGTGGCGTAGAGGCTGGTTTTCAGGCTCTTGAGCGGCTGGTAGTTGAGGCCGGCGATGTTGACGTGGTCGGTTTCGATCTTGCTGTTGACGCTGTATTCGCTGCGGAATTTCGACAGGCTCTGCTCGCTGCGTGGCGACACGCGATCGAAGGTGCCGAGGTCGAACGACAGGTTGTTGAACTCTTCGCTGTGCAGGCTCACCCCTTCAAAACTCGACGGCAGCGGACGGTTGCCGATGACGTCGACAATCGGCGTGCTGAAGTTCTGGCGCCCGGCGGTCAGGGTGGTGTTGGAGATCCGCGCCTTGACGTTGGCCAGGCCCAGCTTGCTCCACTGGTCCACGGCATCGCCGTTGCTGTGGGCCAGGGTGCGGTTGGAACCGCCGGCAATGTCCTTGCGGCTGCGGTCCAGGGCAACGGCGTTGTAGGCCGCGACTTCGGTGCTCAGGCCCACGGTGCCCTGGGTAAACCCTGAGCTGTAGTTGAGGATGGTGCCCTGGACCCAGTTGATCCGCCGCGACGAGGTGCGGGTCTCGCCGTGTTTTTTATATTCGTAGCGGGCACCGCGCTGGAGAACCTCGTTGGAGTACCAGTTACGCGTGCTGCCCGACAGGCTCTGGCCGTCGATAAAACCCTGGGCCTCGGCCTGGGCATTGCTGCTGTTCAACTGGGTCGGAACGAATACCTGGCTGACGCTTTCGGCATGGGCGGCGGCGCTGAGGCTGCTGATCGCCAGGACGAGTAGCGTGCTGTGGTTCGGTTTCATGCTGTAGCTCCTTGGGTTTCTTTTTTTATCTGCCGGCCTTTTTTGCTTGAACCGGCTATGGGTGTGGAACTCATTCAGGTTGGTGCAAACGTTTGCCTATGGCGCCAAGGCCAAATCCAGGCAAAGCGCCAGCGTGAGGGCGACAAGCGCCCCCAGGGTTTTGCTTCAGGGGTTATGGGGCCAGGCTGACGCCGGAGAAGACGTTGCGGCCGAAGGGGCTGACTTTGAAACCTTCGACTTTGGCGCTCAATGGCTGGCTGACCGTGGAGTGGGCAATCGGCGTGATCGGCACTTGCTGCTTGAGCAATTGCTGGGCCTGTTGGTAAAGCAGGCTGCGTTGCTCGCGGTCGGTGATCACCTTGGCCCGTTTGATCAGTGCGTCGTAGGCCGGGTTGCACCACATCGAATAGTTGTTGCCGCCAATGGCGTCGCAGCTGTAGAGGGTGCCGAGCCAGTTATCCGGATCGCCGTTGTCACCGGTCCAGCCGATCAGGCTGATGTCGTGCTCGCCATTCTTGGTGCGCTTGATGTACTCGCCCCATTCATAGCTGACGATTTTTACCTTGAGGCCGATTTTCCCCCAGTCCGACTGCAGCATCTCGGCCATCAGCTTGGCGTTGGGGTTGTACGGACGCTGCACGGGCATGGCCCAGAGGGTGATTTCGGTGCCTTCCTTGACCCCGGCGGCCTTGAGCAGCTCACGGGCTTTTTCCGGGTTGTAGGCGGCGTCCTTGATGCTTGGATCGTAGGACCATTGGGTGGGCGGCATGGCGTTCGTCGCCAGTTGCCCGGCCCCCTGGTACACGGCGTTGAGGATGCTCGGTTTGTTCACCGCCATGTCCAGGGCCTGGCGTACTTCGAGTTGATCGAAGGGTTTGTGCCGCACGTTGTAGGCGATGTAGCCGAGGTTGAACCCGGGCTTTTCGATCAGTTGCAGTTTCGGGTCGTTTTTCAGCGCCTCGATGTCGGCGGGGCGCGGGTGCAGGGTGACCTGGCACTCGCCGGCCTTGAGCTTTTGCACCCGCACCGAGGGGTCGGTGTTGATGGCGAAGATCAGGTTGTCGAGCTTGACCCGGCTTGGGTCCCAGTAGTGTTTGTTGGCGGTGTAACGGATTTGCGCGTCTTTCTGGTAACGCTGGAACACGAACGGCCCGGTGCCGATGGGCTTCTGGTTGATCTCACTGGGCTTACCGGCCTTGAGCAGTTGCTCGGCGTACTCGGCGGAGAGGATGGCGGCGAAACTCATGGCGATGTTCTGGATAAAGGCGGCGTCCACCGAGTTCAGGGTCATGACCACGGTCATGGGCCCGGTCTTCTCGACCTTGGCGATGTTCTTGTTCAGGCTCATGCCGTTGAAGTAGGGAAACTCGGTCGGGTAGGCCCGGCGGAAGGGCTGCTCGGGGTCGAGCATGCGGTTGAAGGTGAACAGCACGTCATCGGCGTTGAAGTCGCGGCTGGGGGTGAAATACGCGGTGCTGTGGAACTTCACTCCTTCGCGCAGGTGAAAGGTGTAGGTCAGGCCGTCATCGGAAATATCCCAGCGTGTGGCGAGGCCGGGGACCACCTGGGTGGCGCCTTTTTCAAATTCGGCCAGGCGGTTGTACAGCGGCTCGGCCGCGTCGTTGTCGGTGGCGGTGGTGTATTGCGCGGTGTCGAAGCCGGCCGGGCTGCCTTCGGAACAAAACACCAGGCTATTGGGCGCGGCCTGGGCGGCGCCGGCGAGCAGGCTGCTGCCCAGCACTGCGGATAAAACCAAGAAATGACGCATCACGGTCCTGCTCCTTTCTCGTGTGTTGAGCCATGGGGGTTCGCTCCCTCCAGGGAGCGACAACTGCCCATGGCTTCCAAGCCATTGATTGTCGCAAGTGCCAGACCGCGGATGCAGGACTGCCAGGCCATGACGGTAGAGACCGTTGAGCGCGGAGTAAATGCATGGAGCCTGAAAGGCTTGTAGGAAACGCCTGAATATTCAGCTGCAACCCCGTTGCCGGAGATGCGCTGATGTCGGTCGTGCCCTTGAGCCTGGCGAACAGCACCGCGACGACGTCAGATGACGCCGTCGCGGCCGGATCCTACTTGCTGACGCTGACGCCGTAGAAGGAATTCAAGCCAAAGGGGCTGATCTTGAAGTCCTGCACGGTGTTGCGCATGGGTTGATACACCGTCGAGTGAGCGATGGGGGTCAGGGGGACCTGTTCCTTGAGGAGGTGTTGCGCCTGCTTGTACAACTCGGTGCGCTTGGCCTGGTCCGGCGTGGCCTTGGCGGCCTTGATCAACTTGTCGTAGTCGGCGTTGCACCACTTGGAGAAGTTGTTGCCGTTCATGGCGTCGCAACCGAACAGGGTGCCCAGCCAGTTGTCGGGGTCACCGTTGTCGCCGCTCCAGCCAATCAGCATGGCGCCGTTTTCACCGGCCTTGGAACGCTTGATGTACTCGCCCCATTCGTAGCTGACGATCTTGGCCTTGATGCCGATTTTGGCCCAGTCGGACTGGATCATTTCGGCCATCAGCTTGGCGTTGGGGTTGTAGGGGCGCTGGACCGGCATGGCCCACAGGGTGATTTCGGTGCCTTCCTTGATGCCGGCTTCCTTGAGCAGGGCCTTGGCTTTTTCGGGGTCGTAGGGCACGTCCTTGATGCTGGTGTCGTAGGACCATTGGGTCGGCGGCATGGCGTTGACCGCCAGTTGCCCGGCGCCCTGGTAAACGGCCTCGATGATCTGCGGCTTGTTCACCGCCATGTCCAGGGCCTGGCGGACTTTGAGCTGGGCCATGGGGTTGGGCTGGTCGCTGCCCTTGATCTTGTCCATCACGTTGTAGGCGATGTAGCCGAGGTTGAAACCGGCCTGGTCAGGCATCTTCAGGTTGCTGTCTTCCTTGAGCGGCTTGATGTCCGCCGGGCGTGGATAGACGGTGACCTGGCATTCGTTTTTCTTCAGCTTCTGCATGCGCACCGAGGCGTCGGTGGTGATGGCGAAGATCAGGTTGTCGATCTTCACGTCATCGGGCTTCCAGTAGTCCTTGTTGCCGCTGAAGCGGATGTTGGAGTCTTTCTGGTAGCTCTTGAACACGAACGGGCCGGTGCCGATCGGCTTCTGGTTGAGGTCGGCAGGCTTGCCTTCCTTGAGCAGTTGCGCGGCGTATTCGGCGGACTGGATCGAGGCGAAGCTCATGGCGATGTTCTGGATAAAGGCCGCGTCCACGGTTTTCAGGTGGAACTTGACGGTCTTGCCGTCGATTTTCTCGACCTGGGTGATGTTGCTGTCCATGCCCATGTCGGTGAAGTACGGGAACTCGGTGGGGTAGGCCTTACGGAACGGCATGTCTTTGTCGAGCATGCGGTTGAAGGTGAACAGCACGTCGTCGGCGTTGAATTCACGGCTCGGCTTGAAGTACGGGGTGGTGTGGAATTTCACGCCGTCGCGCAGGTGGAAGGTGTAGGTCAGGCCGTCATCGGAGATGTCCCAACTGGTCGCCAGACCGGGGATGACGTTGGTGGCGCCGCGCTGGAATTCCGCCAGCCGGTTGTAGACCGTTTCAGCGGCCGCGTCGAAGTCAGTGCCGGTGGTGTACTGGCCAGGGTCGAAACCGGCGGGGCTGCCCTCGGAGCAGTACACCAGGTTGCCCGCTGCGTGGGCGAAGGGTGCGCTGGCAAGCAAGCCGGCGC
>NZ_JALQCX010000079.1:0-1182 GCF_023241665.1 Pseudomonas morbosilactucae
CCCGGTGGGCAGTTGCAGCGGCGCCCGGGTGCCAAAGAAGCTGTCCGCCCAACTGCCCACAAAAACCTCCCCGTCACCCTGCTGCTGCCAGATGAAGTCGGGGATCTTGAACACACTGGCCAGGCTGTCCATGGCCAAGTAGCCGGTGGCCAGGCTGTAGAAGAACGGCGCTTTGACCCGGGCATAGGGTTGTGCCGGCACCCGGAAGCGTAAGCCGGTCTTGGTGCTGATCTCGGCCAGCACCGCCTGCAGGTCGACGTGGCGCAGGTTCAGCGGCAGCGGGTTGCCCAGGACGGCCGCCAGTTCGCGGCAGGCCAGGATCTGCTGGACGCCATTCGCCGCGGTCGATCGCTCCACGTAGCCGATGAAGTGCCGCTGCAGCGTTCGTTCGTTGTAGCCGATATCCAGCGTTACCAGGCCTTTGACCGGCGTGGTGGCCTGGATTGTGAACGTCGCCCGGCCGGGGCTTTTGCTGTCCAGGCGAACGTCTTCCTTGACCAAGTCATGGACTTGGCCACCGATCGTCAACACCTTGTGCAGCTTCAAGACGTGCCGCCCAGGTAGTCATCCACCTTTTTCAGGACCGACTCAAAGCCTCTCAGCTCCTGGCCAGCCTCGCCGCTGCCACCTTCGCCACCCACGCCTTGCCCGGGCGCCGATTGCGCGCTGACAGCATTGCCGGCGCGGCGCTTCTCGACCTTTTCCGGGTTCGACAACTTCTCCGACAAGGTGAACTGGACCAGCCAGGTCTTTAGCGAATCATCCTCCCGGGCGCTGACCCCTTCCGAGAACTGCGCCTCGCGCACCCCGAAGGCGGCGGCAGTGTCGTTGACTACCCGGTACATCTTGAGCTGGCCACCGCCGGCGGTGGCTTCTGCCAGGCGCATCAGGTCGCGCAATTGCACCTGGTCAACAAAGGGAATCATCAGCGTGACGGCCAGGGTCTTGGGCTTGAAGCCCTTGTGGGCCTTCTCGGTGTTGCTGGTCTGGCCTGACAGGTCGTCGCTTTCGATCCGCAGGTTGGCGGTGACCTTGAGGTTCTTGCCCCGGATCTGCTTACCATCGAGCAACAAGGTCATAGGCCCACCAATTCACGAACAAAACTCAGGCCCTGGTGCGATCCGACCAGGAGCACGCCGGCGGACAGCACCCATTCGTGCCCCGGGGCTTCGCCCTCCAACA
>NZ_JALQCX010000008.1:0-80873 GCF_023241665.1 Pseudomonas morbosilactucae
TTTTTTATTGCCGCTTTGCAATCCAACTGTGTGGGAGCCGGCTTGTCGCTGATAAGGGCTTCGCGTCAGGTACAGGGCGGGAGGGCGCTATCGCTGGCAAGCCAAGTCCTACAGCGCCCGCTCCTACAACGTCGGTTACAGCGGGGCGGGCTGGATGATTTCGACCCAGTAGCCGTCCGGGTCCTTGATAAACGCCAGGCTCTTCATGCGGCCATCGTTCAGGCGTTTCTGGAAGTCGCAGCCCAGGGCTTCGAAGCGTTCGCAGGCGGCAACGATGTCCGGCACCGAAATGCAGATGTGGCCAAAACCGCGAGGGTCGGTGTTGCCGTTGTGGTAGGCGAAGTCCGGGTCGTTCTCGGTGCCGTGGTTGTGGGTCAGTTCGAGAATGCCGGGGATGGACTTCATCCATTGAGTGCGTGCCGCGGCGTCGGCCGGGATCTGCGCCTTGTCCACCAGGGCCAGGAAGTACAGGCTGAATTCGGCTTCAGGGAAGTCGCGTTTTTCCACCAAGGAGAAGCCCATGATCCGGGTGTAAAAATCCAGGGACTGGGTAATGTCCTTGACCCGCAACATGGTGTGGTTGAACACGAATTGTGCGGTGGCGCTATCAGGTTGGGCGGTGACGCCGGGGAAAGTGTCGAGTTCGTGCAGGCTCATGGGCCCTCCGGAATAAAAGTGGGGCAAACGGCGCTCGCGCTCACGAGCAATCCCTTGGCTTGCGATAATCAGGCGTCCTTGCGATCGCGCAATGATACGCAAGAGGGCAGAGCGACGCCAAACCCAATGCTCCTGATCTATTGCCCAATCCTCGCGTCGGGCTCAGACTTTGCGGCTGGCCCCCGATGTGTGCATGAGCATGATCAAGTTCCCCAAAACCCTGGCATTGAGCCTGTGCGGCCTGTTGCTGAGCAATATCGTGCAGGCACAGGAACCTCAATTGACCTGGCCTAATGGTTGGGAAGTCGAAGCCGTTCCTGAAGCGTCCGCCGAACAAGCGGGCAAGGTTTCCCGCCAGCGTGCGGTAAAAAATGATGCGGCAGGTACGCCGCAATTGGTTATGGAATTGACCATGACCCAGGTCGAAAGTGGCCACGTGGTGAACCTTCAAGGGGTTTTGCTGGAGATGCGCAAGTCGATCCAGAAGGACTTCGCCCAAGGCGGTTACCAAAGTGTGTGTAACAAAATTCATGAAGCGCGGCTGAGTCGCCTGTCGGCCCTGGAAACGACCTGCACCATTACTCAGAACGGGCGTCATGTGTTGTCACAAACATTGGTGGCGGCCGTGGATGTTGATAAGGCCTATGTACTTTCATACGCCGGGCAAGCAGCGGCCTATGCCGATAGCCAAGAAGAAATACTCGCCGCCAGAAACAGCTTGAAACTCTAAATGAATCTCTTCGTTTCTGTTCGATTTGTGCGCTGAGGGTTATGGAAAAGGCATTAACCCTAAAGTTGCAGGGGGTGCTGTTGTACGTTTGCTATTGGCGCGCAAAAGGGTGCACTAGTTAGTGCCTTTGTGTGAAGGAGGAGTCTGAACGCGAGGGGTAATTAACTCGAATTGCGATAAGAAAATTCTTACTGATCTAAAGGCCCCGCCTACGCGGGGCCCTTGAAATATGCCGTCTGCCTTAACCGCGCAGCCAAGCATCTACAGTGGCGGCGCCGTACTGTTCTTTCCAGGCTTTCAGGCCGCGGTGGTTGCCGCCTTTGGTTTCAATCAGCTCGCCGGTGTGCGGGTTCTGATAGACCTTGACCACGCGTGCGCGGCGCTGTTTAGGGGCGTTGGCCGATGGCAGCACGGTTTTGCCCAGGGCTGGATCGAGGATGGCGATGATGTCGCGCAGGCTCTTGCCGTAAGTCTTCATCAGGCCCTGGAGTTTTTCTTCGAACTCGATTTCCTTCTTGAGTCCGGCATCGTTCTTCAGGGATTCCAGTTGCGCGAGCTGTTCTTGAAGCGCCTTTTCTGCTGCGCGGAATTCAGCGAGTCTGGACAATATCTTTACTCCAATAATGTATTTTTGCTGATACCTGGCACAAACAAAGCTATTAGCCAGGCGCCTGGGAAGGGTTCGATTAAACGGCCTTCCTGTGATGCTTGAACAGGCAAGAAAAATTGTAGTAGTTAATGCTGTTGGAGTAAATCAGGTTGTTCTTGTTACTGGGAGTTACTGTCAAATGATTCATCTTGGTGCGCGTTGGCAATGCGCCCGAATATGCCACTTTTACTGAAGTGGCAATTTAGTGGCCTTGCAGTGCTTCCAGCAGTTTCTCCTGGGGCATGGGGCGGGCAAATAAATAACCCTGGAGGAAGTCCACACCGCGTTGCGCCAGGTAATCCCGTTGTTCAGCTGTTTCGATGCCTTCGGCGTCAATACCCAAATCCAGCTTGCCCGAGAGTTCGATGATGCTGTCCAGGATATGGCCGGAGAGTGCATCAGCCCCGATCATCGCCACGAAGCTCTGATCGATCTTCAAATAATCGACGTTGAACTGGCGCAGGTAAGCCAGGCTGGAATGCCCGGTGCCGAAGTCATCGATGGCGATCAACACCCCCAATTGGCGCAGGGCTTCAAACAATTGCTGGGTGGTCGCACTGGGCTATATCAATTCGCGCTCCGTCAGTTCCAGCACCAGGATCACCTTGCCCGGTGGGAACGCCGCGAGAAAGGTGCGGCACTCTTCAAGCAGCGCCATGTCCTGGCAATGGCGGGCGGTGATGTTGATGCCGATATGGAAACCCTCGGTGAAGTCTGCGGCATGGGGCACCAGTGCCTGTGCGGTCTGTTCCATCAGGGAGCGGGTCATGGGCACGATCAGGCCCGAGTGTTCGGCGAAGGGGATAAACAGGTCGGGACGCACCAGGCCCTCCTGGGGGTGCTGCCAGCGCATCAGCACTTCCACGCCGGCCCATTGCAGCGTGTCGCCGCGCACCACCGGCTGGAAATAGGGGATGAATTCTCCCGCCTTCAGGGCCCGTTGTAGTTCCCGGCTGGGGGAGGACGAGCGCTTTTGCAGGCGGTGGCCAGCGATGCCCGCCAGCGCTCCGAGGAAGACCAGAAGGCTGAACAGCGCCGGATACTGGGCCTTCATATAGCGCCAGACTGCCCCGGCAGGGAACCCCACGCTGACGTGATAGGGATAACGGAACGAGGCCAGTTCTTCGGCGGCTACGGCGGCGCGTGGCGGGGGCGTGTCATGCACCTGGCCTTTGGCCGATATCCAATGGGGCCCACTTGCAATTGCAGCTCAGCAAAGCGACTGATCAGGCGCAGCACATTGGCCAGGTGGTAACCGTCAATCGTGGCCAACGCTGCTCGCTCGCCTTCGCTGAGCCGGTAGACCAGCAGTGAGCTGTTCGGGGTCACCGGGTTGCCGTTCATGAGCCAAAGTTTGCCCTCGATGTAGTCCTCGGGATCAAGCGGCACCGTGACATTGCCCAGCAGCGAGCTGCAATAGTTGCTCTTGCGCCACACCAGGTTGGTTGAGCGTACAAAAGGTCGGCGCACCACTTGATCGCGCAGGGCCAATTGTTGCTGCTCGTCACAGGCTTGCCCCGCCAGCGGCAGCAAGGCCTGAGCGGCGATATGGCTGTTGTCCAGCATCAGGTCGAATTGGCGCACGGCCTCCTGGGCGGTTTCCAGGCTGCTCTGTTGCAGCGCTCGTTCGGCTTGCAGATGGAGGATGAACAGCCCAAGCCCAATGGGCAGCAACGCCATCAGCAGCGGGCGCAAGGATCGGGTCGAGCGCTGCAACGGGCTGCTAGCGAGCGAACCTTTGGCAGGGGAGGGCAGCGGCCTAGAGTCTGGCACCGGCGTGGTAAGCAGCAGGATAGATGGCTTTCAGCGGCGATACAGGGTTTGCGCGTGCTGGATAAAGGCCAGGGTTGCGGGCGACGCCTGGCGTTGATCGAGCACAGCAATCCCCACGTTGCGGTGGGCGGCTGGCAACAGCTCTCGGGTCACGTAGCGCGGGTCCGGGGAGAGCGGTAGGGACAGTTGGGCGACAATGCTCAGGGCATCGCCGCGGCTGACGGTTTCCAGGGTGCTGAGCAATTGCGAGCAGCGATAACGCACCTTCGGCGTGAGCCCGGCGTTGGCGAACAGGCGTGATACCAGCTCTGCCGAACCGGCTTCGGTGAGTACGAACGGATCATCGCAAAGCGCTTTCAGGGTCAGCGTGCTTTTGGCCGCCAGCGGGTGTTGGCTTGGCAGCAGGGCCACCAGTTGATCCTCCGCCAGGGCAAAGGTGTCGAAACGCTCCTGGGGCAGCACCACGAAACCCAGGTCAATGCGGCGTTGCTCCAGCCATTGCAGCACCTGGCGATCCGGTCCTTCATCGATGTGCACCTCGATCCCGGGATGCTGCAGGCGATAACCCTGGAGAATCTCCGGCAGCAGGCGCATCGACGCCGTGGGCCCGAAGGAGCCGATCCGCAGGGTGCCGCGTTTCATGCCGCGGGCATCGGCGGCTTCCTGCTCCAGGGTCGCGGCCAGGCCCAACATGGCTCGAGCCCGCAGCAGCAGTTGTTGGCCGATGTCGCTGAGTTCCACCTGGGCTTGATGACGGCGGAATAGGTCCACCCCCAGTTCCTGTTCCAGGGACTTGATGGCGTGGGACACCGCCGATTGCGAGATGCCCAGGCGATGGGCCGCGAGGGTGAACCCGCGCAGTTCGGCCACTAGGGAAAAGATCTCGAGTTGGGTCAGGGTCATGAATGAAAGCTCATTTTACGATGATCGGCTATTAGCAAAAGAATACCCCAACGCCCTCAATCCTCGACGTTGGAGTCTTATGTCATTTTCTGATCGAACCGGCCGTTACGCCGGATTTATGCCGGTGTACGCCAAGTTGGCAGCGGTGAGCATGATCTGGGGCGGCACCTTTGTCGCCGGGCGTCTGCTAGCCGGGACCCTGGCGCCGCTATTGGCCGCCAGCGTGCGTTTTCTCCTGGCTAGCCTGGCATTGATGCTGTTCATGGTCCTGGCACGGATCCCGCTGGCGCGCCCCACCCGGGGTCAGTTTGTGCAACTGACCGTGCTGGGCTTTTTCGGCATCTTTTTCTACAACCTGTGCTTCTTCAACGGCCTGCAACTCATCGGCGCCTCCCGCGCCTCATTGATTGTGGCGCTGAACCCGGCGGTGATTGCCTTGGCGTCGTGGTGGCTGTTCAAGGAGCGCTTGGGCCGGACCAAGGTCATGGGCATCGCCCTGTGCCTGGTCGGCGCCGGCACGGTAATCCTCAGTCGCGACCCTTCGGCTTTGCAGGCTGGGGCGGCCAGTTGGCGTGGGGATCTGCTGATTTTTGGCTGCGTACTGGGGTGGGGCCTCTATTCCTTGGGCGCCAGGAACCTCAACAGCAGCCTCGGCCCGTTGCAAACCGTGACCTACTCCATTGGGCTGGGCACGCTGATGCTGTGGGCGGTGACCCTGGCCATGGGCGACGTGGACCTGGCGGCGATCGCCCAGCTCAACCTCGGACAAGGCCTAGGGCTGCTGTACCTCGGCGTGCTCGGTTCGGCTCTGGCCTACATCCTCTATTACGATGGCGTGCAGCGCATCGGTGCCACCCGCGCCGGAGCCTTCATCGCACTCAACCCGCTGACCGCGGTGCTGCTCGGTGCCCTGTTACTGGCGGAGCCGCTGACCCTGAGCATGGGCCTGGGCGGGGCGCTGATTCTCGTCGGCCTTTATTTGTGCAACAAAGGCCTTGCGACGCCGGCAAAAAAGCGGATTTTATAGAGATTACGGACAAACATATTTACGCTGTGTAGAATCCGGTTACGCATACAATAATAAAGTCTTCTGGCAGCAGAAGCCTCGCCAGCCTGCAAGCAAGACAGGGTCGACATGAAGATATTCGGTTTCCAACTGATCTACGGTGATTTCCTCGCCCGCAGCGTGCGCGGTATCTCCTGCGCGCCACCCTCGCTCCTCAGCATTCATAAGCACTGACCCTCCGCGTATCGCGGCGGTTAATTCTAAAAATGATGAGGCGCCAACCATGGCAGATATCTTCGAAAACCCAATGGGCCTGATGGGCTTTGAATTCATCGAATTCGCATCGCCTACCGCCAATACCCTTGAGCCGATCTTCCAGATCATGGGCTTTACCAAGGTCGCGACCCACCGTTCCAAAGACGTGCACCTGTACCGTCAGGGCGCGATCAACCTGATCCTCAACAACGAACCTCACAGCGTGGCCTCGTACTTTGCCGCCGAGCACGGCCCGTCGGTGTGCGGCATGGCGTTCCGCGTGCAGAACGCCCAGCAGGCCTATTCCCGTGCCCTGGAGCTGGGTGCCCAGCCGATCCACATCGCCACCGGCCCCATGGAGCTGAACCTGCCGGCGATCAAAGGCATCGGCGGCGCGCCGCTGTACCTGATCGATCGTTATGGTGAAGGCAGCTCGATCTATGACATCGACTTCGTGTTCCTCGACGGCGTAGACCGCCATCCCGAGGGCGCGGGCCTGAAGATCATCGACCACCTGACCCACAACGTGTACCGCGGACGCATGGCTTACTGGGCCGGCTTCTACGAGAAACTGTTCAACTTCCGCGAGATCCGCTACTTCGACATCAAGGGCGAATACACCGGCCTGACCTCCAAGGCCATGACCGCTCCGGACGGCATGATCCGCATCCCGCTGAACGAGGAATCGTCCAAGGGCGCCGGGCAGATCGAAGAGTTCCTGATGCAGTTCAACGGCGAGGGCATCCAGCACGTGGCGTTCCTCACCGATGACTTGGTGAAAACTTGGGATGCGTTGAAAAAGATCGGCATGCGCTTTATGACCGCGCCGCCGGAAACCTATTACGAGATGCTTGAAGGTCGCCTGCCGAACCACGGTGAGCCGGTCAACGAGCTGCAATCACGGGGCATCTTGCTGGACGGCTCGTCGGAAGCCGGCGACAAGCGCCTGTTGTTGCAGATTTTCTCGGAGACCTGATGGGCCCGGTGTTCTTCGAATTCATCCAGCGCAAGGGCGACGATGGTTTCGGTGAAGGCAACTTCAAGGCGCTGTTCGAATCGATCGAGCGTGACCAGGTGCGTCGTGGTGTGCTCGCCACCGATTAAGGCCAGGCCGCATTGATAACAGAGCCCGATCCGGCGCGTGCCGGGTCGGGCTTTATTTTGCCTGTCGGTTGCCGATAGTGAATGTGTTAATGTTTCTCGCCTGCCTACCCGACCCCCTGACCGACGGCCCTCGATGAAGACACCCAGACCCTCGCTGACCCTGACCTTGCTCCAGGCCCGTGAAGCCGCCATGGCTTTTTTTCGCCCCTCTTTGAACCAGCACGACCTCACCGAACAGCAGTGGCGGGTGATTCGTATCCTGCGCCAGAACGGCGAGCTGGAAAGCCATCAACTGGCGAAGATGGCCTGCATCCTGCCGCCCAGCATGACCGGTGTGCTGACCCGGCTGGAGCGTGATGAATACGTCAGCCGGCGCAAATCCCCGGAAGACCAGCGCCGTCTGTTTATCACCCTGACCGAGCGTGGCGAAGCCTGTTTCGAGTCCATGAGCGGCGACATGGAAATCAACTACCAGAAGATCCAGCAGCAGTTCGGGGAAGAAAAGCTCCAGGCCTTGCTGGGCCTGCTCAACGAGCTGAAACAGATCAAGCCCTGAGGTGGCTCATGAGTGCCGACGGCGACGCTGGCGCAGCAGGTGCCTGAAACCTTCCAGCACCAGCACCAGCACCGCCAGCCAGATCGGCCCGTAGGTCAACCATTCCCCCGGCCCGATGCTTTCTCCCAGCAGCAGGGCCACGGCCAGCAACAGCACGGGTTCAACGTAACTCAGCAGGCCGAACAGGCTGAAGGCCAGCAGCCGGCTGGCGATGATGTAGCAAAGCAAGGCCGAGGCGCTGATCACCCCGAGCAATGGAATCAGCAGGTACAGGCCCGGGTTGCGCTCCAGTACGTTGAAGTCCTGGGCGAACCACAGGGCCACGGGGATCAGCAGCGCCATGTCGAACCACAGGCCGCCCAGGTGATCGGTGCCCAGGCGTTTGCGCAGCACGAAGTACAGCGGGTAACCCAGCACCACCAGCAAGGTCGGCCACGACACCCCACCCATTTGATACAGCTCATTGAACACCCCGACGCCGGCGAACAGGGTGGCGATTTTCTGCAGCCGTGACAGGCGTTCGCCATAGGCAATGCGCCCGGTCAGCACCATGGTCAGCGGCAGGAGGAAATACCCCAGGGACACATCCAGGCTATGGCCGTTGAGTGGCGCCCACATAAACAGCCAGAGTTGCGCGCCCACCAGGGCCGAGGACAGCATCAGCGCCAGAAGCAGGGCCGGCGTGGCCAGCACCCGTCGGCCCAGGCCGACCACTCGCGGCCATTCGCCGGCCAGGATCATGAACAGGGTCATGCAGGGCAGGGTCAGCAGCATCCGCCAGCCAAAGATCTCCAGCCCGGAAAGCGGCGCCAGCAGCGAGGTGTAGTAGTACATGACGGCAAACAGCACCGACGCCAGAACCGATAAAACAATACCTTTAGACACGCTGTCCTCGTGTGACCTGCACCGCAGGCTTGATGAAATAGGGGGGATGTACGTCGAGGGGAATATAGAGGGTTTACAGCGAGAAATTTGCGCTGAATCCGGGTGTTTTGTGGAGGAATTTCTCGTTTTGGCCAAAACCGCCGATTAATCCCGCCGATTGAGCAGTGGCCGCCCGCGCTGGGCGGCCAGGTGCGGGCCTCAGGCCGAGAATGGTGTGCGCCCGGAAACGAAATGACTGACGTCATTGAAGCCGGGGGTCGAGGCATGCCCGGGGGCGACCAGAGCGTCGATAAAAGCTTCGTCTTCGGCGCTGATGCGCACGCTCAACGCCTCGGTGTAGGCATCCCACTGCTGCTCGGTACGCGGGCCGACGATGGCCGAACTGACCGCCTGATTGTTCAGCACCCAGGCGATGGCGAAGGGCACGATCCCCACACCTCGGCCCTGGCAGTACTCCTGGATCTGCTGGGCGATGCGCAGGGATTCGACCCGCCATTCGGTTTCCAGGATGCGCTTGTCCTGGCGCCCGGCGCGGCTGCTGCTGTCCGGTGCCACATCAGGGGCGTATTTGCCACTGAGCACGCCCCGGGCCAACGGGCTGTAAGGCACCACGCCAAGACCGTAGGCGCGGGCGGCGGTGATCTGCTCGGCCTCGGCCTGGCGGTTGACGATGTTGTACAGCGGTTGGCTGATCACCGGGCGCTCGATCCCCAGTTGGTCAGCGATCCGCACCGCTTCGGCGATCCGCCAGCCGCGGTAGTTGGACAGCCCCCAGTAACGGATCTTGCCCTGGCGCAGCAGGTCGCCGATGGCGCGGATGCTCACCTCCAGCGGCGTGTTGTGGTCTTCGCGGTGCAGGTAATAGATGTCCAGGTAGTCGCTGCCCAGGCGGGTCAGGCTGGCGTCGATGGCGTTGAAAATATGCTTGCGGCTCAGACCGGCGCGGTTGGGCACGCCGTCGGCCGGGCCGAAGCCGACTTTGGACGCCACCACCCAGTCATGACGGCGGCGGGCAATGGCTTCACCGACGATCTCTTCGGAGCGCCCGCCTGTGTAGACGTCGGCGGTGTCGATAAAGTTGATGCCCTGGTCCCAGGCCTTGTCGATGATGCGCAGGGCGTCGTCGGTTTGGGTCTGCTCGCCGAACATCATGGTGCCCAGGGTCAGGGCGGAGACCTTGAGGCCGGAATGGCCGAGGAGGCGATGGCTCATGAACGAAATCCTTGTGCGTTGAGGAAGCGACCGCAGCGTCGCAGACGAGGCGTCGGGCACACATCAAATACCAGAACCCCGGCCAGGAGCAATCTCAATCAAGGGAAAATACGACGTCCGAGGGCGCTGGCCGTGCTGTCTGGATGCACAAGCGAGGGGCGGTATCAGGAGCGAGGCGCCGCGTCGGCGGCGGGGCAGTCCGACGCGGGCTTGGGGAGGGCTTACTGGTTACGCAGGCTGCGGGTCATGCGCAGGGCCAGCAAGCTGCCGGCGACGATCACCCCGGCCAACAGGTACAGGGCGGCATCGGTGGAGCCGGTGGTGTCCTTGACCCAGCCGACGATGTACGGGCTGAGAAAACCGGCCATCTGGCCCATGGAGTTGATCAACGCCAGGCCACCGGCAGCGGCACCGGCACTGAGCAGCGCTGTGGGCACCGGCCAGAACATTGGCAGACCGGTGAGGGCGCCCATGGTGGCGATGGTCAGGCCGAGGATGGCGATGGCCGGCTGGCTGGCGAAGTTGACCGCGATCAGCAAGCCCACGGCGCCCATCAGCATCGGCACCACCAAGTGCCAGCGGCGCTCCTTGCGCAGGTCGGCGGAACGGCCCACCAGCAGCATGAACACCGCCGCCAGCAAGTAGGGAATGGCGCTCAGCCAACCGATCACCAGGTTGTCGCTGAAGCCCAGGTTCTTGATGATCGACGGCAACCAGAAGTTGATGGCGTAGACGCCGCTCTGGATGCAGAAGTAGATCAGGCCAAAGGCCCAGATCGCCGGGTTCTTGAACACCGCGGCCAGGGAGTCGCCGGTGGTCTTGGGCTTGTTGGCGGCGTCTTCGGCCTGGTCGGCTTCGAGCACCGCACGCTCCTTGGGCGTCAGCCACGTGGCGTTGGCGAAGCTGTCGCTAAGCAGGAAAAACGCCAGGCCACCCAGCACGACTGTCGGAATGCCCTGCAGCAGGAACATCCACTGCCAGCCCGCAAGGCCACCCTGGCCGGCGGCGAAGTGGTTGAGGATCCAGCCGGAGAAGGGGCTGCCGAGCAGGCCGGACACCGGGATCGCCGACATGAACAGGGCCATGATGCGGCCGCGACGGAAGCTCGGGAACCACTGCGAGAGGTACAGCACCACGCCGGGGAAGAAGCCGGCTTCGGCGGCCCCGGTGAACAGGCGCAGGGTGTAGAACTGGGTCGGGGTGGTGACGAACAGCAGGCAGGTGGACAGGGTGCCCCAGGTGATCATCATCAGCGCAATCCAGCGCCGAGGGCCGAACTTGTTCAATGCCAGGTTGCTCGGCACGCCGCACAGCACGTAACCGATAAAGAAGATGCCGGCCCCGAGGCCGTACACGGTTTCACTGAATTTCAGCGCATCGAGCATTTGCAACTTGGCGAAGCCAACGTTGACCCGGTCCAGGTAGTTGAACAGGTAGCAAATGAAGATGAAGGGGATCAAGCGCAGGGTGATGCGCTTGTAGACGGTGTTCTTTTCGTCAGCTGTGGCCAGGACGGCAGCGGCGCTCTGTGACATGGCGGGTCTCTCTTTATTATGATTTTTTGCGGTGCAAGGGTAACGTTGACCGCCCTGAGAGTCTCGGTCAGGTCAAGGCGGCTGTCTTTGTGCTTGCGCACAGCGATTGCACGCTTCGTCCGTGCTGGCGACCAAGTTTCCGGCTTTTCACAAGAATCCGCCTTCAAGGATCACGCTGCTATGTTCGAACTGGATCATGACCTGGCCCAGGATATCGTCGACCGGACGATGGCCATCTTGCCCTACAACGTCAACGTCATGGACAGCCAGGGCCTGATCCTCGGCAGTGGCGAACCGGAGCGCGTCAACACTCGCCACGAGGGCGCGCAACTGGTGCTGGCCAACGGTCGTGTGGTGGAGATCGACGTGCAGACCGCCAAGCACCTCAAGGGCGTGCAGCCGGGGATCAACCTGCCGTTGCTGCATGACCAGCGGCTGATCGGCGTGCTGGGCATCACCGGCGACCCGGAGCAGTTGCGCACCTACGCCGAACTGGTGCGCATGACCGCCGAGATGCTGGTGGGCCAGCGCCATCAGCAGGCTGAACAACAATGGCGCCGCCAGCGTGGCGACGACTTGCTGGCCTTGCTGCTCAGCGATGACGGTGACTCGCCGCGGCTGGTGGACGAGGCGCAGCAGATGGGCCTCAAGCCGCAGTTGCCGCGCACCCCGTACCTGTTCGAACTGGGCCTGGAACACAGCGCCGGGCAGACTGCCGAAGCCCTGAGTGCCTGGTTGATGTCGCGCTACCCGGACAGCTGGTGCGTCAGCGCCTCCAAGACCTCGCTGTTGTGGTGCCGACCGGCAGCGACCACCGTCGATAACCCGCGGTTGCTGGAAAAGCTCGATGGCCTGGGCTGGAACATCCTGCGCATCGCCATTGGCGGGCAGGCTGACGGCCTGGCCGGGTTGCGCCGTTGCTATCGTCGGGTTGGCGACTTGCTGGCCTACGGTCGTGACGTATTGGGGCATTCACGCGTGCTGACCCTGAACCGTTATCGCCTGCCGGTGATGCTCTGGCGCCATCGCAATGATGATGCCCTGGACGAGTTGCTCAGCCCGTTGCGCAAGGTGATCGCCAAGGACAGCAACGGCCAGTTGCTCGCGACCCTGCGCAGTTGGTGCGAGCACGATGGGCAAAGCCAGGCCTGTGCCGATGCCCTGGGCATTCACCGCAACAGCCTGCGTTACCGCATGGAGCGCATTGCCGAGCTGAGCGGCGTCGACCCGTTGCGGCTCGATGGCATGCTGGCGCTGTATCTGGGCGTGCAATTGCTGCCCCAAGGCAGCGATGCCCACTGAGGTTTGTGAATGGCCGGGCCACGCCAAGGCGAGGTTTGGTCGCGGTTCTTGTAGCAATGAACAATAAAGCCGTCGCGCACTTGTGCAGTCGACAGGCGTCAGCCTCGATGGCAACTGGCAGCATGCATGGCATAAGAACCGGAGATAGCCCATGAAAATCATCATCGCCCCCGACTCCTTCAAGGACAGCCTGAGTGCCGAAGGCGTCGCCCAAGCCATTGCCCTCGGTCTGGCGGACATCTGGCCGGATGCGCAGTTGCTCCAGTGCCCGATGGCCGATGGCGGTGAAGGTACGGTGGAGTCGGTGCTGGCCGCCTGCGCCGGCGAGCCGCGCAGCACTCTGGTCCAGGGCCCCTTGGGCAACCCGGTCGAGGCCCGTTGGGGCTGGCTGCCGGAGAGCCGCACGGCAATCATTGAAATGGCCGAGGCCAGTGGCTTGCAGTTGGTGCCCCTGGGGCAGCGCGACGCCTGTGTCAGCAGCACCTTTGGCACCGGCGAGGTGATTCTGGCGGCGCTGGAGGCCGGGGCCGAGCGCATCATCCTGGCCATTGGCGGCAGCGCCACCAACGACGGCGGCGCCGGAGCCTTGCAGGCTTTGGGCTTGAAGCTTCTGGACCCGCAGGGCCGGATCCTGCCCCGGGGCGGCCTGGCCCTGGCGGACTTGGCCCGTATCGAACTCGACGGCCTGGACCCGCGCCTGGACCGGGTGCGCTTCGAGATCGCCGCCGACGTCAACAACCCGTTGTGCGGCGACCACGGTGCATCGGCGATTTTCGGTCCGCAGAAGGGCGCGTCACCGCAGCAAGTGCGGGCGCTGGACCAGGCCCTGGGGCATTTTGCCGACCTGTGTGCCCAGGTCCTGCCCAAGGATGTGCGCGACGAACCCGGCAGCGGCGCGGCCGGCGGCCTGGGGTTTGCCGCCAAGGCGTTCCTCGGGGCGCAGTTCCGCCCAGGCGTGGAAGTGGTGGCCGAGTTGGTGGGGTTGGAGCAGGCCGTGATGGGCGCTGATTTGGTGATCACCGGGGAAGGGCGCTTCGACGCCCAGACCTTGCGCGGCAAGACCCCCTTTGGCGTCGCCCGCATCGCCCGCCAGCACGGCGTACCGGTGATTGTGCTGGCCGGCACCCTGGGCGACGGCTACGAGCAGATGTACCAACATGGAGTGGACGCAGCGTTCGCCCTGGCATCCGGACCTATGAGCCTGGAACAGGCCTGCAGCGAAGCACCGCGCCTGCTGCGGGCCCGCGCCGCCGACATCGCCCGAGTCTGGCGCCTGGCCAGCCGCACCCGATAAACCCCGCCATCGCCGGCCAGCCGGGCTCCTGCAGGGGCGGGGTGAACATCAACCCTGTGTGGGCGCTGGCTTGCCAGCGATAGCGCCCTCAAGCACTGCGCCTGTCTTGACACTGCGATCGTCGGCAAGCCGGCTCCTGCAAGGTACGGGGGGCGTCAATAAACCCCGCCGCCGCTGGTGCTAGGGGTCTCCAGGGTCTTGTACTGGCCGGCGAGGGTTTGCAGACCTTTCATCAGCACCGTGGTATCCACACCCACCGCAACGAAATTCGCCCCCAACTCAATCGCCCGCCGTGCCAGGGTCTGGTCGGCGCTGAGGATCCCGGCGGCCTTGCCGGCGCGGCGAATCCGCAGGATGGCGTCCTCGATCGCTGCCGCCACTTCGGGGTGCCCGGGGTTGCCGCGATGGCCCATGGACGCCGACAAGTCCGCCGGCCCGATAAACACCCCGTCCACCCCATCCACAGCAGCAATCTGGTCGAGGTTGGCCAGGCCGGCAAGGTTTTCGATCTGCACCAGCAGGCACATTTGTGCGTCGGCCTGGTCCAGGTAACCCGGCACGCTGTTCCAGCGCGACGCCCGGGCCAGGGCGCTGCCCACCCCGCGAATGCCTTCGGGTGGATAACGCATGGCGCGCACCAGTTGCCGGGCCTGCTCGGCGCTTTCGACCATGGGCACCAGCAAGGTCTGGGCACCGATGTCCAGCAATTGCTTGATCAGCGCGGTGTCGCCAATGGGCGGGCGGATGATGCCGTGCACCGGGTAGGGGGCAATCGCCTGCAACTGGCCGAGCAAGCCGCGCAGGTCATTGGGGGCGTGTTCGCCGTCCAGCAACAGCCAGTCAAAACCGGCATTGGCCGCGAGTTCGGCGCAATAGGCATTGGCCAGGCCGACCCACAGGCCGATCTGTGGCTCGGCGTCTTGCAGGCGTTGTTTGAAGCGGTTGATCGGCAGCTGCATGGCAGTTTCCTCAGACAAAACGGCAGGCGATGGAGCCCAGTTGGTCGTAGTCGACGTGGAACACGTCCCCCGGATTGGCCGCCACCGGGCGGGTAAAGGAACCGCCGAGAATGATCTGCCCGGCCTCCAGGCCGACGTCATAGGCCGCCAGTTTGTTGGCCAGCCAGGCCACGCCCTTGGCCGGGTGGTTGAGCACCGCTGCCGAGACCCCGGACTCCTCGATCACACCATTGCGGTACAGCACCGCCGGCACCTTGCGCAGGTCAATGTCCCCCGGGCGCACGGCTCGACCGCCCATCACCACCCCGGCGTTGGCGGCGTTGTCGGAAATGGTGTCGAACACCTTGCGGGTGACCTGGGTCTGCGGGTCCAGTTGCTGGATGCGCGCGTCGATGATTTCCAAGGCCGGGATCACCCATTCAGTGGCTTCCAGCACGTCGAACAGGGTGCAGTTGGGGCCCTTGAGCGGCTTGCCGAGGATAAACGCCAGCTCCACCTCGACCCGCGGCACGATAAAACGCTGGAATGGGATGTCGCTGCCTTCGTCGAAGAACATGTCGTCGAGCAGGGCACCGAAATCCGGTTCGCTGATGTTCGACGACACCTGCATGGCCCGGGAGGTCAGGCCGATCTTGTGCCCCACCAGCTTGCGGCCATCGCGGATTTTCTGTTCCACCCAGCAGCGCTGGATGGCGTAGGCGTCTTCAACGCTGATGTCGGGGTAGGCCAGGGACAGTTGGCCGATCTGTTCCCGGGAGCGTTCGGCGCCATCGAGGCGGGCCGCGGCCTGTTGGATCTGTGCGGTAGTCAGCATGGTTATTTCTCTCGTGGATTGACGATATGGGCCGGCACCCGCAGCACCAGCCAGGCGCCGACGGCGATCAGCAGGGCCAGGGCATACAGCGCCAGGCTGGCGCTCTGGGTGGCGTCACGCACCACGCCGATCAGGTAAGGGGCGAGGAACGAGGCGATGCTGCCCAGGGAACTGATCAGGCCGATGCCCGCCGCCTGGGTATTGCTGGCCAGGAACGCCGGTGGCAGTTGCCAGAACATCGGCAATGCGGCACTGGCGCCCATGCCCGCCATCAGCAAGCCGAACATCACCTGCCAAGGGTTTTCCGGGGCCAGCCCGGTGATGATCAGCCCGGCGCTGGCCATCAACAGCGGCACGCCCAGGTGCCAGCGGCGTTCGCGCTGGCGGTCGGAAGAGCGGCCGATGCCGATCATGAACAGGCAGCCGGCCAGGTAAGGCAGGGCGCTGAGCATGCCCACGCTGCTGTCGCGGCCGATGCCGGCGTGGTGGATCAGGGTCGGCATCCAGAAGGCAATGGTGTTCACCGCCAGCATCACCGCGCAGTAGATGCTCACCAGCAGCCAGATGTGCCGGTTGCCCAGCAGGTCGCTGAAGCGGCTGATGGATTTGTGTTGTTCCTCGCGGGCCAGCGCTGCCTGCACCTGGGCTTTTTGCGCGTCGCTCAGCCAGTCCACCTGCTCCAGGCTTTCCGGCAGGACCCTGAGCACCACCAGCCCGAGCAGTACCACGGGCAGGCCTTCGATCAGGAACATCCACTGCCAGCCGCGCAGGCCGCCGAGGTCATGAAAACCTTCAAGGATCCAGCCCGACAACGGCCCGCCTACCACCCCGGCCATGGGCACGGCAATGGCGAACAGCGCCGTGACCTGGCCCCGCCGACCTGCCGGGAACCAGCGGTTGAGCAGCACCAGGATGCCGGGGAAGAAACCGGCTTCGGCCACCCCCAGGAGAAAACGCAGGGCATAGAAACCCGCCGCGCTGTCCACCAGCAGCAGGGCGCTGGACAACAGGCCCCAGGTGACCATCAGGGTGGCGATCCAGCGGCGCGGGCCGACCCTGTCCAGGGCCAGGTTGCTGGGCACGCCGAACAGCGCATAGGCAATGAAAAACAGCCCAGCGCCCAGGCCGTAGACGCTGTCACTGAAGCCCAGGTCCTGGGTCATCTGCAGCTTGGCGAAGCCGATATTGATCCGGTCCAGGTGGGCAAAGATGTAGCAGGTGAACAGCAGCGGCATCAGACGCCAAGTGATGGTGCGATAGGTGTCGTTGACCTCGGCGACTGGCGCTTCGGCGATGGCTGGATGGGACATGTCAATGACCTCGTTATTGTTGTTGTGGGTACCAGCGGAACACCGCCTTGTAGAAGCCGGCTTGCCGGCGATCAGGCCTGTCCGCTTAAAAACGCATGCACGTTGTTGTGTTTGAAGTTGAGCTCGGCATCCAGCTCGGTCATCTCGAATGACAAGGCCAGCAGGCGTCGGGCCTGCAGCTCGGCAAAGTGCGCCTTGATCACCTCGAACAGCGCCTCGGCGACCTGGCGCGCGTGGCCAGGTCCCGTCCGGCGCCCACTTGCAGGCGCATGTGGACAAAGGCGTAGTCATGCTTGCCGTCGGCCATGCGCCAGGTATCCAGGCGCTGGCCCCGGCTGCGAATACCGCCCAGGGGGAACACGCCACTGGCGCCCAGGCAGTCATGGACCTTGACGAAGAGCCCGGGCAGATCGGCTTCGGCCTCGATGTTGTCGGTGTATTCAGCGATGAAATGGGGCATGGGGGGCTCCTTTGGCGCAGGGGAGAGCGGCAAGCTACAAGCGGCAAGAGCAGTGCTCTTGCGCTGGTAGCCCGCGCCTCGCAGGTTCAATTGACGTTGTTAAGTGCTTTCAGCTTTCAGCTTGCGGCTCATCACTTGCAGCTCGCAGCTTGCCGTTCGCCACGGCCTTCAAAGCTCAAAGACCGCATTAATCTGGCCGGTGCCCGAGCTGCCGAACGGCGGGGTGATGATCTCGGCCGGTCGGTTGTAGTCCGGCCCGCCCAGCAGCCCCAGGAGCATGGCTGTGTCATGCATCTTGCCTTCGCCGTAACAGTGCTCGGCGTAGTCCGGCAGCATGGCGCAGAACTCGCGGAAGCGGCCTTGCTGCCACAGCTCCACCACCCGCAGGTCCATCTGCTTGTCGAATTCCCGGGTCCAGTTATGGATGTTGGCTTCGGCCAGGCGGTCATCGGAGAAGCGATGGGACAGGGAGCCGGACGCCAGCACCAGGACCTTGCGATCGCTCTTTTCGATGGCCCTGCGGACGGCGGCACCAAAGGTGAAGCTGTCTTCCAGGCGATGCCAGGCGCACCAGGCGGCGATCGAAATCACCTTGAAGTGCTCCTCCGGCGGCACGTCCATGTGCATGTAGCGCATGGGCACCAGGGTTCCGTATTCCAGCTCCAGGCTGGGGATGTTGTGGGCCAGGGTGCGCACATCGGCGGCATTGGCCTCGGCGGCAATCAACTCGCCCAGCTCCGGGCAGCCTTGATAGTCGTAGGTCATGTTCTTGATGAAGTGCGGCAGCTCGTTGCTGGTGTAGGTGCCATTGAAGGCTTCACCGCAGTTGATGTGGTAACCGCTGTTGACCAGCCAGTGCACATCGAACACCACCGCGGTGTCGGCCCCCAGCGCCCGGGCGCGGCGGGCAATCTCCTTGTGCCCGGCAATGGCAGCAGCGCGGCAGCCGTGGTGTTTGCCCGGCAGTTCGGACAGGTACATCGATGGAACGTGGCAGACCTTGGCGGCCATGACGACTTCGCCCATGGTGCTTCTCCTGAAACATCTTATTGTTGGCGTGATCCGGGACGGTTACAGACCTTACACGCCCCAGCGCGGGATGTGGTGGCTGCCCATGGAAAGGCAGACGTTCTTGATCTCGGCAAACACCTCGAAGCTGTATTCGCCGCCTTCACGGCCGGTGCCCGAGCCCTTGACCCCGCCGAAGGGCTGGCGCAGGTCGCGCACGTTCTGGCTGTTGATAAACACCATGCCGGCCTCGATGCCACGGGCCAGGCGATGGGCCTTGCCGATGTCTTGGGTCCAGATGTAGGACGCCAGGCCGTACTCGGTGTCGTTGGCCAATTGCAGGGCCTCGGCTTCGTCCTTGAACGGAATCAGGCAGACCACCGGGCCGAAGATTTCCTCCTGGGCGATGCGCATCTTGTTGTTCACATCGGCGAACACCGTGGGTTGGATGAACTGACCCTTGCTCAGGTGCGCTGGCAGGTTGGCCGGGCGTTCCAGGCCACCGGCGAGCAGGGTGGCGCCTTCTTCGATACCGATCTTGATATAGCCGGTGACCTTGTCGTAGTGGGCCTGGGTAATCATCGAGCCGACCTGGGTTTTCAGGTCCGTGGGATCACCGACAATCAGCCGTTTGGCGCGGGCGGCGAATTCCTTGACGAACTGCGGGTAGACGCTTTCCTGGATGAAAATCCGGCTGCCGGCGGTGCAGCGTTCGCCGTTCAGGGAAAAGATGGTGAACAGCGCCGCGTCCAGGGCCCGTTCCAGGTCGGCGTCCTCGAAGACCAGCACCGGCGACTTGCCGCCCAGTTCCATGGAGTACTTCTTCAGGCCCGCGGTCTGCATGATTTTCTTGCCGGTGGCGGTGCCGCCGGTGAAGGAAATCGCCCGCACATCCGGGTGGCGCACCAGGGCGTCGCCGGCGGTGGCGCCGTAGCCCTGGACGATGTTCAGCACCCCGGCCGGAATGCCCGCTTCCACGGCCAGGCGCCCCAGTTCATTGGCGGTCAGCGGCGACAGTTCGCTCATCTTCAACACGGCGGTGTTGCCCAGGGCAAGGCACGGCGCGGTCTTCCAGGTGGCGGTCATGAACGGCACGTTCCACGGCGACACCAGCGCACAGACGCCCACCGGCTGGTACAGGGTGTAGTTGAGCATCTGGTCGTCCACCGGGTAGCTGTGGCCGTCCATGCGGGTGCAGACCTCGGCGAAGAAGTCGAAGTTATGCGAGGCCCGGGGGATCAGCACGTTCTTGGTCTGGTGGATCGGCAAACCGGTGTCCAGGGTTTCCAGTTCGGCCAGGTTCGGCACGTTCTGCTCGATCAGTTCGCCGAGCTTGCGCATCAGCCGCGCACGCTCCTTGGCTGGTGTGTTGGCCCATTTCGGAAAGGCCTCCTTGGCCGCCGCCACGGCCAGGGCGATTTCTTCGGCGCCGCCGCTGGCCACTTCACCGATGGCCTCGCCAGTGGCGGGGTTGTAGTTGGTGAAGACGTCTTTGCTTTCGACCTCACGGCCGTTGATCCAATGTTTGATCATGCTGCTCAAGCCTCTTTCCGGGCGGAGAAGAATTCCGCTTCGCTGACAATTCGGTTAACCAGGCGACCCACGCCTTCCACTTCCACCACCACTTCATCCCCCGGAACCACATCGGCCAAGCCTTCCGGCGTGCCGGTGGCGATCATGTCGCCGGGTTGCAGGGTCATGAAACTGGACAGGTATTCGATCAGGTAGGGGATGTCGAAAATCATGTCCCGAGTGCTGCCTTCCTGGCGCAGCTCACCGTTGACCCAGGTGCGCAGCGTCAGGTTGCCGGGGTCCGGCACATCGGCGACGTCGACGATCCACGGCCCGACCGGGGTCGTGGCATCGCGGTTCTTCACCCGTAGGTTGGGCCGGTAGTAGTTTTCCAGGTAGTCGCGGATTGCGTAGTCGTTGCACAGCGTGTAGCCGGCCAGGTACTCCAGGGCATCCTCGCGTTTGACGTTGCGCGCGGTCTTGCCGATCACCGCCACCAGTTCGCACTCGTAGTGCATGTAGGCGACGTTGTCCGGGCGCCAGGTCACTTGGTGATGGCCGGTGTAAGTGCCGGGGGACTTGATAAAGGCCAAGGGCTCGGTCGGCGGCGTGAAGGCTAGCTCGGCGGCGTGGTCGGCGTAGTTCAGGCCCAGGGCGAACATGCTGCCGGTGGCTGGCGGCAGCCATTGCACCTGGTCTTCGGTGAGGGTGCGGCCATCGGCCAGGGTCACGGCGTTGTGCTCATTGACCGACACCTCGTGGACCTGACCTTGAAAACGGATACGGGCGTGTTTCATGTCGATTCCTTATTCAGCAACGATGGAGTTGGCGAGGCGACCCAGGCCGCTGATCTGCACTTCGACGCGGTCGCCGGGGCGCACATCCACGCGACCTTCCGGGGTCCCGGTGATCAGCACGTCGCCGGCATGCAGGGTCATGAACTCGCTGAGCTCGACAATCAATTGCGGGATGCTGCGCACCAGGTTCGCGGTGCTGTTGTGTTGCACCCGTTCGCCGTTGACGAACAACTCAAGGTCCAGGGCGTGTGGGTCGGCCACCTCGTTGGCAGGCACCAGGGTCGGGCCCAGGGCGCAGAAACCGTCCCGGCACTTGGCCTTGACGGCGGGGCGGTAGTAGCTGTCTTCAGGCAGGCTGAATTCGTTGACGATGGTGTAGCCGGCCACGTACTGCATGGCGTTTTCCAGGCTTACGCGGCTGGCGTCCTTGCCGATCACCACCCCCAGCGCCGGGCCCGGCTGCAGGCGTTCGACGCCGTTCGGGTAGACCACGGGCGCGTCATGCCGGTTGCGGGTGTTGGGGGTCTTGATAAACAGCACCGGTTTCACCGGGGGCTTCTGGTACGGCGGCTGAGTGAAGCTTTGCAGGTGCTGCTGCAACAGCCCCTGGTAGTTCAGGGCCACGCCGAACAGGGTGCCGGTGGCGACGTCATGCAGTGCACGGCTCATTGTTGTTATCTCCTCTGCATCGCGGAACAGGGGGTTGGCCGCGAGGTGAATTCGTTAATGTGTTAACGTTATATTTAATATGTTAACGATCGTCAAGGGCTGAAGCCCTGTGTTCATTTGCGGGCTGGTTTACACGCGGCGGATCACGCAGGATGGGACGGCCCCAAGGGCTTGAAAATAAAAAGAGAACGCTGCCATGAGTGATCGCCAGCCGATCCCCAATATCAATATCGGTCAGGTCTACGACCAGCGTTACGCCGACTCCCAGGTGCATTACGACAAGCTCAGCAACCTGGCCGGGTTCTTCGGGCGCAACATGCCGGTGCATCGCCATGACCGGTTTTTCCAGGTGCACTACGTGCAGAGCGGGGCGGTGCGGGTGTACCTCGACGACCAGCAATATCTGGAGTCGGGACCGATGTTTTTCCTCACGCCGCCGACCATTCCCCATTCCTTTGTCACCGAAGCCGACAGCGAAGGTCACGTGCTCACCGTGCGTCAGCAACTGGTCTGGGAACTGATCGAAGCCGACCCCAGGTTGGCGCCGGGCCCGGTGGTGCCGCCGGCCTGTGTCGCCCTGGCGCGCCTGGGCACGGAATTCGAAGCAGAGGTGCAACGCCTGGAGCGGCTGTTCAGTGAATTGCAGCGCGAGTTCTCCGGCCAAGAGCCCGGGCGAGAGCCGGCCCTGGAAGCCTTGACGCGCTTGATCGTCATCAGCCTGCTCAGGCTGTCGGCCAATTCCTTGGAGGCCCGTCCGGCGCGGCACGAAGACCTGCAGATTTTCCACCGTTTCAATGAGCTGATCGAAGCCCAGTACCTGGAGCACTGGCCGCTGACCCGCTATGCGGCGCAGATCGGCGTCACCGAGGCGCGGCTCAACGACGTCTGCCGGCGCATCGCCGATCTGCCGTCCAAGCGCCTGGTGTACGAACGGTTGATGCAAGAGGCCAAGCGTCTGTTGCTGTTCACTGGCAGTTCGGTAAACGAAATCTGCTACCGCCTGGGCTTCAAGGACCCGGCGTATTTCAGCCGCTTCTTCTTGCGCTACGCGAAGATCACCCCCGGCGAGTACCGGGCGCGCCAGGGGCAGATTGAGGTGGTGCACCCCCAACCGTGAAAACCCTGTCGGGATGATGGCCCCATGCCGTACTAAAACCTGCGCAAAGGGCGTTTGCCTGCCGTCAATGCAGAACGCCCGTTCCAGCTTTAACGATTCAGCCGGAGGCCACGTGTTTCAAGGCTGAGACAGGTGTCGTCGGTAAAAATATATTTCATAAACAGCCACATAAAAGCTCAACTTCGGCCGATACCTCGGATAGGCCCACAGATCAATAACAACGGTGGTGCCCAGCTGTCGGACCCTGTGCTGTTGGGCGACAGAGCCTACTGCATGGATGCTCGCAGTCCCTCCATTGTCGAGAGTCATCCTATGTCCCTACGTCACATGAATATCGCACCTCGCGCTTTCCTGGGTTTTGCCTTCATCGCCCTGTTGGTGATCATCCTTGGCATGTTCGCGGTCAATCGCATGGGCCTGATTCGTGAGGCTTCCCTGGATATGGAGAGCAACCAACTGCCCAGTGTGGGCTTTCTGGGCAATGTGACGGAGAACGTCCTGCGCATGCGCATTCTTTCGTTCCGGGTCCTGGTCAACCGTGATCCCGCCGCCCTGCAAGAGGCCGAGGCGCGCATCGGCGCCCTGGTGGACAAGCTGAAAATCGCCCAGGCGAGCTACGCCGCGTTGCCGGCCGGTGCCGATGAGGCGGCGCTGTACAGCGTGTTTGCCCAGACCTTGAGCGACTACCTGCAGGCGCAGAACCAGATGCTGGAGCTGTCACGGCAGAACAAGCTGGATGAGATGCGCAACCTGATCAACACCCGGATCAAGGACGGCACCGACAAAATGGGCGAACAGTTGAACAAACTGGTGGCGCTCAATACCGCCGGGGCCAAGCAGGCGTCCGATGCCGCCGGCCAGCACTATGACAGCGCCATTACCGGGATCATCGTGGTGGTGGTAATCGCCGCGTTGCTCACGGTGTTGCTGGCCCTGATGCTGACCCGCAGCATCGTCACGCCGCTGAACAAGGCATTGGTGGCGGCCCAGGCGATTGCCAGTGGCAACCTGACGCAAACCATTGAAGTCGACGGCAATGATGAAGCGACCCGCTTGCTCAAGGCCCTGGCCGAGATGCAGGCCAGCTTGCGCAGCACCATCGAGCAGATCGCCGGCTCGGCCACCCAGTTGGCTTCGGCCTCTGAAGAGCTCAGCGCGGTGACCGAAGAGGCCTCTCGCGGGTTGCAGCAACAGAACAATGAAATCGAGCAGGCGGCCACTGCCGTCAACGAGATGACCGCCGCCGTGGAAGAAGTGGCGCGCAACGCGGTGTCCACTTCCGAGGCGTCCCAGCAGTCGACCCAGGCGGCCCGTGAAGGTCGCGACCGGGTAGTCGACACCGTCGGTGCGATCCAGACCATGACCCATGACGTGCAAAACACCTCGTTGATGATCGAAGGCCTGGCCACTCAGGGGCGGGACATCGGCAAGGTGCTGGACGTGATCCGCGCCATCGCCGAACAGACCAACCTGCTGGCCCTCAACGCAGCGATCGAGGCGGCGCGGGCTGGCGAGGCCGGGCGTGGTTTTGCCGTGGTAGCGGACGAGGTTCGGGCCCTGGCCCATCGCACTGCCCAATCGACCCAGGAAATCGAAAAAATGGTCGCCGGGATCCAGAACGGCACCGGCGAAGCGGTGCAATCCATGCAGCAAAGCAATCAGCGTACCCAGAGCACCCTGGAAATGGCCCGTGCCGCCGGGGTGGCCCTGGAACAGATCACCGAGTCCATCCATCGCATCAACGAGCGCAACCTGGTAATTGCCAGCGCTTCGGAAGAGCAGGCCCAGGTGTCCCGCGAGGTGGATCGCAACCTGGTGAACATCCGCGACCTGGCCACCCAGTCGGCCGCCGGTGCCAACCAAACCAGCGCCGCCAGCCATGAGCTGTCGCGCCTGGCGGTGAACCTGAATGCCATGGTCGCGCGGTTCGTGGTCTGACCGCAGGCCTGCGCTGACAGGCTGTTCAGGCCCACAGGCTCAACCAGGCCGAGGCCAGCAGCAACAGGGCCATGCCCCGGTTGAAACGCTGCATGGCCTGGCTTGAGCGCAGCAAACGGCTGGAGCCGGCGCCAAGCACGGCCCAGGCGGCCAGGCACGGCAAGGACACCAAGAGAAACGCCAGGGACAGGCTCAGCACCTGCCCCTGGCGCTCGCTGCCTTCGCCGGCAAACACACTGGCCACGGCCAGGGCCATCATCCAGGTCTTGGGATTGATCCATTGCAGCGCAGCCGCGCCCAGCAGGCCCAGGCGCCGTTGGCCGGTCTCGGCCGCGCGCGGGTCGAGGGGGCCGGTCGGGGCGCGGAAGATCTGCCACGCCAGGTGGCTGAGCCACAGGATCCCGACCCATTGCATGACGCTGTGCAGGGCCGGGTGACGGGTCAGGGCCTGGCCGAAGCCGCTGCCCACCAGCCAGACAATGCCGGTCGCGGCGACCCCGGCACCGAGGATGATCGGCAGTGCGGCCCTGAAGCCGTAGCGGGCGCTGTTGCTGAGAATCAGGATATTGGTCGGCCCCGGGGTGATGGAGGCGACAAAGGCGAACAGCACAAAGGGCAGCAGGCTGGGGACGCTGGACAACATGGCAGGCAGGCTCCGTTGAAGATCAAGGAGGGTGATCTTCAACCCTGGCCGCTCAGGCGTCTGGAAGCTTTGTGCAGCGCTTGCGATAGGCGGCGGGCGTCAGGCCGTAGGCGCGCACGAACCAGCGGCCCATGTGGCTCTGGTCGGCAAAACCCAGGGCCATGGCCACCTCGGCTGGAGGTTCGCCCCGGGCCAGCAGGCGTCGAGCCTTGGCCAGGCGCAACTGCACCAGGTAGGCGTGGGGCGGCAAACCGAAGGCGGCCTTGAAGGCCCGGGTCAGGCGGAAGCGGTCGATGTCGCAGGCGGCGCTCAGGTCTTGCAGGTTGAGGTCGTGTTGCACGTGGGCATGCAGGTAGTCCCGGGCGCGCTGGGCCACCAGGGGCAGGCGCGGGTCTTCGCGATAACGCTGGCGCCAGTGCAAATGGCCGGTGAGTTGGTCCAGCAATTGGTCCAGGGCGCTTTGCCGGACGATGCGCAATTCGCCCTGATGCAGGCTGTGGAACGCGGCGCTGGTGGCCCGGGCCAAGCGGGGGTCGCTGGCCAAGGTGCTGGCAAAACTCAGTTGACTGTCGATCGGCGCCTCGGCGAATACCGCGCTCAGTTCCCGCTCCAGCCACTGCGGGTCGAGGTACAGCATGCGGTAGGTGAAGCCACCGGCCGTGGGGGCGTCGCCGTCGTGGATTTCCCCGGGCTCGAGGAGGAACACCTGGCCCGGAGTGCTCCGGTGCCGTGCCCGGCGGCAGTTGAACTGCTGCACCCCTTGTTCGGTCACGCCCACCAGGTAGCTGTCGTGCCAGTGGGGGTCGTAGGCGTGGCCGGTGAAATGGGCACGCAGGGTCTCGATGCCGGTGTCGGCATCCTGGGCCAGATCGATCCAGTTGTGCGCGGTGGTCATGGGGTATCCGTGGGCATGAGGTACAACCCAGGCAGTTAGCGCCCGGGGCAGGGCGCAGGTCTAGAAGATTTGTGCGCCATCAACTGAACAGCCCGGCGGCGATATTGATCGAGAAACCGAGAATCGCCGTGTTGAATAAAAAGCCGATCAGCGATTGGGCCAGGACAATCTTGCGCAGGCTGCGGGTGGCGACGCCCACGTCGGAGGTCTGCACCGCGACGCCAATGGTGAAAGAGAAGTACAGGAAGTCCCAGTAGTTGGGGGTGGTCAGGCCTTCGGCGAAGCGCAGGGCCGGTTCCTTGCCGTTCCAGGTGTAGTAGAGGCGCGCGTAATGTACGCTGAAAATCACCCCGATCAGCAGCCATGAACCGATCACGGTCAGCCCGGTAAAGGCGTAGTGCAGCAGGCGCTGGTGGCTGTCCAGATCTTTGCTGCCGCTGAGTTCGAAGGTGATGGTGGCCAGGCTGGCGATGGCGGCGATGCACACCGTGAGCAACACCAGGCCGGCATTTTCGTCCTCGACTTCGGCAATGCGCTTCACGTCCTCGGCCTTGGCCCGGGCGGTGAGCCAGATCATCAGCGCCAGGTAGGTCCAGACCCCGGCGTTCCAGCCGATCAGGATCTTGCTGACCAGGGAGTCGGCCGGTACCAGGCTGCCCACGGCGATGCCGATCAGGGCGGCGCTGCTGAGGCGGGGATGGGTGCGCAAGGGATGGGGCATGAAGAAGGGCCGGCGATGGGTTCTGGCGAACCTTAGCACGCGGCAAGCTGACTGCACTTGCCGCGTTGCGCTTGGCCCTTGTGGCCTGAACGACTAGCCCTTGGAGCGGCGGGTGAGCTTCATCACCAGGACAAAAAACACCGGCACAAAGATCACCGCCAGAGTGGCGGTGATCATGCCGCCGATCACCCCGGTGCCGATCGCTTGCTGGCTCGCCGAGCTGGCGCCGGTGGCAATGGCCAGGGGCACCACGCCAAGGATAAACGCCAGCGAGGTCATGACAATCGGCCGCAGGCGCAAACGCGCCGCCTGCACGGTAGCGTCGATCAGGTCGTGCCCCTGGTCGTACAGGCTCTTGGCAAACTCGATGATCAGGATCGCGTTCTTCGCCGACAAACCGATGATGGTGATCAGCCCGACCTTGAAGAACACATCGTTGGGCAGGCCGCGCAGGGACACCGCAAGCACCGCACCGAGCACGCCGAGGGGCACCACCAGCAGCACCGAGGTGGGGATCGACCAGCTTTCATACAGCGCCGCCAGGCACAGGAACACGATCAGCAGGGACAGGCCCAAAAGAATCGGCGCCTGGCTGCCGGACAGGCGCTCCTGCAACGACAGGCCGGTCCATTCCTGGCCCAGGCCGGTGGGCAGGCCGGCCACCAGGCGCTCGACTTCCTGCATGGCTTCGCCGGTGCTGTGGCCCGGGGCCGGCTCGCCGGAAATGGCGATGGCCGGGTAGCCGTTGTAGCGGGTCAACTGGGCCGGGCCCTGGGTCCAGGTGGCGCTGACGAACGCCGACAGCGGCACCATCTTGCCGAGGTTGTTGCGCACCTGGAGCTGCAACAGGTCGGCCACCTGGTTGCGCTGGTCGCCTTCGGCCTGGACCACCACCCGCTGCATCCGCCCTTGGTTGGGGAAGTCATTGATGTAGGCCGAACCCAGCGCCGTGGACATCAGGCTGCCGATGTCGGCGAACGACACGCCGAGGGCATTGGCCTGTTGCCGGTCCACCTGCAGTTGTACCTGCGGTGCCTCGGCCAGGGCGCTTTCCCGGACGTTGGCGAGGATCGGACTGCGCTCCGCTGCCAGCAGCAGCTCGCTGCGGGCCTGCATCAGCGCGGCATGGCCGAGGCCGCCGCGGTCCTGCAGGCGGAACTCGAAACCGCTGGACGTGCCCAGGCCGTCCACCGGCGGTGGCAACACCGCATAGGCCACGGCGTCCTTGATCTGGCTCAGGGCGCCGTTGGCACGATCGGCAATGGCCGCCGCCGAGTCCTCATTGCCACGCTCGGACCAATCCTTGAGGGTGGTAAAGGCCAGTGCGGCGTTCTGCCCGCTGCCGGAGAAACTGAAGCCGAGGATCACCGTGCTGTCGCCCACCCCGGGTTCGCCGGCGTTGTGGGCCTCCAACTGCTCGACCACGCGCACCGTGCGGTTTTGGCTGGCACCGGGTGGTAACTGGATATCGGTGATGGTGTAGCCCTGGTCTTCCACCGGCAGGAACGACGACGGCAGGCGGCTGAACAGCAGGGCCATGACCGCCAGCAGCAGGCCGTAGACCAGCAGGTAGCGGCCGCTGCGCTTGAGCCCGTGGACCACGCTGCGCTCATAACCGGCGCCGAGCTGTTCGAAGCGCCGGTTGAAGGCGCCAAAGAAACCGCCCTGGGCATGGACTTCACCCGCCGCCACGGGCTTGAGCAGGGTGGCGCACAAGGCTGGGGTCAAGGTCAGGGCGAGGAAGGCCGAGAACAGAATCGAGGTGGCCATGGACAGGGAGAACTGTTGGTAAATCACCCCCACCGAGCCAGGCATAAAGGCCATGGGGATAAACACCGCCACCAGCACCAGGGTGATGCCGACAATCGCCCCGCTGATCTGCGCCATGGCCTTGCGCGTCGCCTCCTTGGGCGACAGGCCTTCGCTGGCCATGATGCGTTCAACGTTCTCCACCACGACGATGGCGTCATCCACCAGGATGCCGATGGCCAGCACCATGCCGAACATGGTCAGCACGTTGATCGAAAAACCCAGGGCCAGCATGGTGGCGAAGGTGCCCATCAGGGCCACCGGCACCACCAGGGTCGGGATTAGGGTGTAGCGGATGTTCTGCAGGAACAGGAACATCACTGCAAACACCAGCAGCATCGCCTCGCCCAGGGTGTAGACCACCTTGGTGATCGAAACCTTGACGAAGGGCGAGGTGTCGTAAGGGATTTTGTATTCCACGCCTTCCGGGAAGTAACGCGCCAGTTCATCCATCTTGGCCCGCAACAGGGTGGCGGTGTTCAGGGCATTGGCCCCCGGCGCCAGCTGCACGCCGACTGCGGTGGACGGCTTGCCGTTGAGGCGGGTGGAGAACTGGTATTCCTGGCTGCCGACTTCGACCCGAGCCACGTCGGCCAGGCGCACGGTGGAGCCGTCGGGGTTGGCCCGCAGGACGATCTCGGCGAACTCTTCCGGGGTCGACAACTGGCCCTTGACCAGCACCGTGGCGGTGATTTGCTGGGTGCTGCGGGTCGGCAGGTCGCCGATGCTGCCAGCGGCCACCTGGGCGTTCTGCGCCACGATGGCGGCATTCACGTCGGCCGGGGTGAGGTTGAAGGCCAGCAGCTTCTGCGGATCCAGCCAGACCCGCATGGCGCGTTCGGCGCCATACAGCTGGGCCTTGCCCACGCCGTCGATGCGCCGTACTTCGTTCATGACGTTGCGCGCCATGTAGTCGCTGAGGGCCACGGTGTCCAGGCGGCCGTCGCTGGAGGTCAGGGTGATCAGCAGCAGGAAGCCCGAGGACACTTTCTCCACCTGCAGGCCCTGTTGGGTCACGGCCTGGGGCAAGCGCGGTTCCACCGCCTTGAGGCGGTTCTGTACATCGACCTGGGCCAGTTCCGGCACGGTGCCGGGGGCGAAGGTGGCGGTGATGGTGGCGCTGCCCAGGCTGCTCTTGGACTCGAAATACAGCAGGTGGTCGGCACCATTGAGCTCTTGCTCGATCAGGCTGACCACGCTTTCGTCCAGGGTCTGGGCCGAGGCGCCGGGGTAGGTGGCGTAGATTTCGATCGACGGCGGCGCGACGTCCGGGTACTGGGCCACCGGCAACTGGGGGATGGCCAGGGCGCCGGCCAGCAGGATGAACAGCGCCACCACCCAGGCAAACACCGGGCGGTCGATAAAGAAGTGCGGCATGGCTGGGTTACCTACTGGCCGGGGTTCTGGGCGAGGGGAAGAGGGCGCGAGTCGATCTCGACCTGCTCACCCGGGCGAGCGTGTTGCAGGCCTTCGACGACGATGCGGTCACCGGGCTTGAGGCCAGCGCTGACGATCCAGCGATCGTCCTGCACGGCGCCCAGTTGCACGCTTTGCAGGCTCACCCGTTGTTCGGCGTCGAGCAGCAGCACCTGGGCCACACCGGCGCTGTCACGCTGGATCGCCTGCTGCGGCACGCTCAAACCGTTCTGGTTGACCGCCTGTTCCAGGCGCACCCGAACAAAGCTGCCGGGCAGCAGGTCCAAGTCCGGGTTGGGGAACTCACTGCGCAGGCGGATCTGCCCGGTGCTGGGGTCGACGCTGATGTCGGCGAACAGCAACTTGCCGGGCAGCGGGTACAGGCTGCCGTCGTCCTGGATCAGGGTGGCCTTGGCCTGGTCCGGGCCGACCTGCTGCAGGTGCCCGGCGCGCAGGGCGCGGCGCAGTTCATTGAGTTCTCGGGTGGATTGGGTCAGGTCGGCGTGCACCGGGTCCAGTTGCTGGATCAGCGCCAGGGGTGTGCTTTCGTTCTGGCCCACCAGGGCGCCCTCGGTGACCAGGGCGCGGCCGATGCGCCCGGCAATCGGTGCGGTGACCGTGGCGTACCCCAGGTTGAGCCGGGCCCGTTGCACGGCGGCCTGGGCGGCGGCGACTTCAGCGGCGGTCTGTCGTGCATTGGCTCGGGCGTTGTCGTATTCCTGGCCGCTGATGGCCTGGTCGTCGATCAACTGGGTGTAGCGCTGCTCTTGCAGGCGCGCCTGGAACGCAGTGGCCTCGGCCTTGCGCAGGCTGGCCACGGCGCTGTCCAGGTCGGCCTGGAACGGCGCCGGGTCGATGCGAAACAACACCTGGCCCTGCTTGACGTCCGAGCCTTCGCGGAAGGCCTGTTGCAGCACCACCCCGGCGACCCGGGCGCGCACTTCGGCACTGCGCGGCGCGGCGATGCGCCCGCTCAGTTCGCTGCTGATGGACAGCGGCCGGCTCTCCAGGGTTTCGATGCGGACCTGGGCCAACGGCTGCTCCGGGGGCACCGCAGGCTTGTCGCAGGCCGCCAGCGCCAGGGCGAGCAGACAGAGTGGCGCAAACAGTTTCTTCGACATGCGGATCCCCCAATAATGACCCCGGCATGCTAAGGGGCGATGGCGCCGGCCGTTGTGAAGCTGTGTAGGTGCTGTGTGAAAAAGTGTGAAGCGAATACGCCGTGGGGGCTTCGGTTGTATATCCTTTGCGGCTTGATTGGCGCAGGTTGTAGCGCGCCACCTTAAGCGCCGGCTTGCTGGCGATCACGATCCATCGTTCACCCACGTATTGCCCGGACTTGCCCCCATGCCCAACATCCTCCTGGTCGAAGACGACAGCGCGCTCTCCGAACTGATTGCCAGTTACCTGGAGCGCAACGGCTATCAGGTCAATGTGATCAGCCGCGGCGACCATGTGCGCGATCGCGCGCGGGCGACCCCGCCGGACCTGGTGATTCTCGACCTGATGCTGCCGGGCCTGGACGGGTTGCAAGTCTGCCGCCTGTTACGTGCCGATTCGGCGACCCTGCCGATCCTCATGCTTACTGCCCGGGACGATAGCCACGACCAGGTGCTGGGCCTGGAGATGGGTGCCGACGACTACGTGACCAAACCCTGCGAGCCGCGGGTGCTCCTGGCCCGGGTGCGCACCCTGTTGCGCCGCAGCAGCCTCAGCGACCCGCAGACGGCCAGTGACCGCATCCTGATGGGCAACCTGTGCATCGACCTCTCCGAACGCACGGTGCACTGGCGCGGGCAGTTGGTGGAACTGTCCAGCGGTGAGTACAACCTGTTGGTGGTCATGGCCCGGCATGCCGGCGAAGTGCTGAGCCGTGATCAGATCCTCCAGCGCCTGCGGGGCATTGAATTCAACGGCACCGACCGGTCCGTGGACGTGGCGATCTCCAAGTTGCGGCGTAAGTTCGACGATCATGCTGGCGAAGCGCGCAAGATCAAGACCGTGTGGGGCAAGGGCTACCTGTTCAGCCGTTCCGAATGGGAGTGCTGAGATGCTGCGGGTCCTGGTCCGGCTGTACCTGATCACCATCGTCACCTTCAGCGCGGCGATCTACCTGATCCCGGACCTGGTGATCAAGGTCTTCCACGAGCGGTTTCTCAACTACAACCTGGACCACTCCCGGGGCTTGCAGACCTTGGTGGTCAAGCAATTTCACGGCGTGCCGGTGGAGCAGTGGTCGACCCTGGCGAGGCAACTGGACGAGGATTTCCAACCGCTGCACGTCAGCCTGGTGGCCATCGACGACGAGGGTTTCAGCCTCGACGAACGTGCGCGACTGGCTCGTGGCGAGCAGGTGGTGCGCCTCGGGGACTGGGGTTGGCGGACGTTGGCCGCTTCGCCCCTGGATCAGCGCCGGGCGGTGAAAATCACCGTGCCCCCGGACCCGCTGGACATGAACCTGCTGTATTGGGGCATCAACGTATTGATCGTCGCCGCCTTGCTCGGCTGCCTGCTGCTCTGGCTGCGCCCGCACTGGCGCGACCTGGAACGCTTGAAGGCCACCGCCCAGCGCTTCGGCAAGGGGCATTTGAGCGAACGCACCCAGCTTCCCGCCCGTTCCAACATCGGCAGCCTGGCCCACGTGTTCGACACCATGGCCGGGGACATCGAAAAACTCCTCAACCAGCAGCGGGACCTGCTCAACGCGGTTTCCCATGAACTGCGCACGCCCCTGACCCGACTCGATTTCGGCCTGGCCCTGGCCTTGTCCGAGGAACTGCCCGAAGCCAGTCGTGAACGCCTGCAGGGGCTGGTGGCGCATATTCGCGAACTCGACGAACTGGTGCTGGAGTTGCTGTCCTACAGCCGTCTGCAGAACCCGGTGTGCCTGCCGGAGCAGGTGCCGGTGGCCCTGGACGAGTTTATCGACAGCATCCTGGGCAGCGTCGACGATGAACTGGCTTCGCCGGACATCGTCATCGACGTGCTGCTGCACGGCGCCCTGGAACGCTTCACCCTGGACCCGCGGCTGACGGCCCGGGCCTTGCAGAACCTGCTGCGCAACGCCACCCGCTATTGCGACAAGCGCATCCAGGTGGGGGTGCAGGTGCGGGATGACGGCTGTGAAATCTGGGTCGATGACGATGGCATCGGCATTCCTGATGACCAGCGTGATCGGGTGTTCGAGCCGTTCTACCGCCTGGACCGCAGCCGTGACCGCTCCACCGGCGGTTTCGGCCTGGGCCTGGCCATCAGCCGTCGCGCCCTGGAAGCCCAGGGCGGCAGCCTCACCGTGTTGACCTCGCCACTGGGCGGCGCGCGTTTCCGCCTGTGGCTGCCAGCCCTGTAAGCCGTTACGTGGCGGGGGCGCGCGGCAGGCTCGTCACCGGCTGGAGCCCCGTCAGTCCCGCATTTGGCGGATGCGCTGCCTTACTGCCTCGGGCTGCTGCTTGCTATAGTTCGGGCCTTCTTTTTACCCCGTCAAGGATCGCTGCCATGTCCGAATATCAAGCTTTTCGCGTTGAACTCGCCGATAAAATCGCCCATGTGCAGATCAATCGTCCGGACAAAATCAACGCCATGAACGCGGCGTTCTGGAGCGAGATCGTCGATATTTTCCGCTGGATCGACGACACCGACGAAGTCCGGGTGGTGGTGCTCAGCGGTGCGGGCAAACATTTTTCTTCCGGCATCGACCTGATGCTGCTGGCCGGCGTGGCCAATGAACTGGGCAAGGACGTGGGCCGTAACGCTCGCCTGCTGCGCCGCAAGATCCTGCAACTGCAGGCTTCGTTCAACGCCGTGGACAACTGCCGCAAGCCAGTATTGGCGGCCATCCAGGGCTATTGCCTGGGCGGTGCCATCGACCTGATCAGTGCCTGCGACATGCGTTATGCCGCTGCCGACGCGCAGTTCTCGATCAAGGAAATCGATATCGGCATGGCCGCCGACGTCGGCACACTGCAACGTTTGCCGCGTATCATCGGCGACGGCATGCTGCGTGAACTGGCTTACACTGGCCGCACCTTCGACGCCGCTGAAGCGCAGCGCATCGGCTTGGTCAATGCCACCTACGACGACGCCGCCCAGTTGCTGGAAGGGGTCATGGGCATTGCCCGAGAGATCGCCGCCAAGTCGCCGATCGCCATCGCCGGCACCAAGGAAATGCTCAGCTACATGCGCGACCACCGGATCGACGACGGTCTGGAGTACGTCGCCACCTGGAACGCCGCCATGCTGCAATCCAACGACTTGCGCGTGGCCATGGCCGCCCATATGAGCAAACAGAAACCCGAATTTCTGGATTGATTGACTATGACTTCACGCTGGACCACCGCAGTACTGGACACCGCAACACCGGGCGGCTGGGCTGTAGCCCGCAGCCGCGAAGGTTTTCTGTTCGACGACAACGGCGCGCTGTTTCCCCGCGAGTGGCTCAAGCGCCAGGACCTGTCGGTCCTGGCCGAGCATGGCATCGGCCATCTGGACGGTGAGCCGGTGTATTTGCTGGAACTCAAGAGCCCCGGGGACGTGCCCGGTTGCGGCTGGAAGGGCCTGCGGGCCTTTATGCTCGAAGGCGACCACACCCTGTACAAAGTCCTGGGCTACGCCGCGCAGATTGGCACCTGGGCCCGGGAGCATCGGTTCTGTGGCAGTTGCGGCCAGGCCATGGTCCAGGTGCCGCGGGAGCGCGCCATGTACTGCGAACCCTGCGACCTGCGCAGCTACCCACGGATTTCGCCGAGCATGATCGTGCTGGTGACCCGTGGCGACGAGATCCTCCTGGCCCGTTCGCCACGCTTTGTCAGCGGGGTCTACAGCACCCTGGCCGGTTTTGCCGAGCCGGGGGAGTCTGCCGAGGACTGCCTGGTCCGCGAAGTGCGTGAGGAAGTGAGTGTCGAGGTGCGCAACATCCAGTACGTGGGCAGCCAGTGCTGGCCGTTCCCGCACTCGATGATGCTGGGGTTTCACGCCGAGTACGCCAGCGGCGAGATCGTGCCCCAGGAGGACGAGATCGAGGACGCCCAGTGGTTCAACATCCACCAGTTGCCGCCGTTGCCGGCGTCACGCTCGATTGCCCGCTACCTGATCGACCTCTACGTGGCCCGTCGTTTAGGCCACGCTGAACCAGTGCTGCCAGGCTAAGCGCACCGTCAGGCCCAGGACCACAGTGATAAACACCGGTCGGATGAACTTCGCACCGCCGCTGATGGCGGTGCGAGCACCGAAGAACGCGCCGACCATCACCGACAGGCCCATGCTCAGGCCGATAATCCAGTCCACTTGCCCGGAAAACACAAACACCGACAGCGCCGCGATGTTGCTGACGAAGTTCATGCTGCGCGCCACACCGCTGGCCTTGACCAGGTCGATGGGGTAGAGCAGCAGGCTGCTGACGGTCCAGAACGCACCGGTGCCGGGGCCGGCCACGCCGTCATAGAAGCCCAGGCTGAAGCCCTGGGTGGATTGCCACTTCTTCTTGATCGGGGCGTCGCTGTCCAGGGGCGCCTTGGGCGTGCCGCCGAACAACAGGTACAGGCCGCAGGCGAACACGATCACCGGGAGCATCTTGTTCAGCCACTCGGCAGGCAGGTAATGGGCAACCACGGCGCCGGTCAGCGCGCCCACCAGGGTGCCGACAATCGCGTGCATCCACTGCTTGGGGTGGAACAGCTTGCGTCGGTAGAAGGTGAAGCTGGCGGTGGCCGAGCCGAAGGTCGAACTGAGTTTGTTGGTGCCCAGCACCAAGTGCGGTGGCAGCCCGGCAGTGAGCAGGGCGGGGGTGGTGAGCAAGCCACCGCCGCCGGCAATGGCGTCGATGAAACCGGCAACAAAAGCCACAAGGGCGAGGATGGCGAGGGTGGTCAGGTCTACGCTGAGTTCAAAAGGCATGGGGTCGGCTTATATCGGCGAGGGCGCAGGACGGGCTGCGCGAAAGGCCGACATATTACCCGCAACCCCGCCCCCTGTGCGACCGTCGCAACCCCATCAAAAAACAGACCCCGCGCTTTTTCCTGCACCCTTGATACGTGCCCCGGCCCGCCCCTATGTAGGAGCCGGCTTGCCGGCGATAAGGCCCTCAAGACGTGCGCCAGGCTTGATGCCGCGATCGCTGGCAAGCCAGCTCCTACGGAGGCCGCCGCAGACTATGGAACCACCGCCGCTCTTTGTGTGGGAGCCGGCTTGCCGGCGATAAGGCCCTCAAGACGTGCGCCAGGCTTGAGACCGCGATCGCTGGCAAGCCAGTTCCTATGGAGACCGCCGCAGCCTATGGAACCACCGCCGCTCTTTGTGTAGGAGCCGGCTTGCCGGCGATAAGGCCCCCAAGACGTGCGCCAGGCTTGATGCCGCTATCGCAGGCAAGCCAGCGCCTACGGAGATCACCGTCAGTGCGGTTAACGTTGCGGACCGTTGCCGATCTGCCAGACGAATGGCGGTTCGGTGCCGTTGATTGTCCAGTCGCCGACAATCCGTGCCTTGTAGATCACCGGGTTGTGGGACGACACGGTGCGCGCGTTGCGCCAATGGCGGTCCAGGGATTTGCCTTGGCGAATGTCCGAAGCGCCCAAGGCATTGAACAGCTCGGTGGTGGCACGCTGAATCAGCTCGGTCACCACCACTTGGGCGGTGGCCGACTCCAGCTCGGCGTCCACATTCGCCGCGTGCTCCACTGCCGCATCCCCGGAAAAGCGCGCCACATAGGCCCGTTGCGCCGGTTGTGCCGCGCGCACGGCGGCGGCTTCGGCGGCGTACACCAGGGCCGCGACTTCCCCGACCACTTGTTGCACCTGGGCGTCTTCGCTGACCCGCGGCGCGTTGCCGTGACTGTAGATGCGTTTGCGCTCGCGCACTTCCCGGGCCACGTCATTCAGCGCAGCGCGACCGATACCGGCCAGGCTGGCCAGCAACACCAGTTGGTAGAAGGCCGTTTGGTATTTGAAGCGGGTGGCGAAGTCGATGACGTTCTCGGCGTCCACTTCGGCGTCGGTAAAGCGCGAGGTGCCGCTGCCGGTGGTGCGTTGGCCGAAACCGTCCCAATCGTCGCTCTGCACGATGCCCGGCTGGCGGGTGCGCACGGCAGCGATCACGTCGCGCCGGTGTCGCTGCGTTGAGCGTAAACGTCGATCCAATCGGAGAAAATGCTCCCTGTGCTGTAGAACTTCTCGCCATTGAGTTTCCACTTGTCACCGTCCGGCGACACCTTGGTGATCACGTCGCCAATGGCCACGCTGCCGATTTCGGTCCAGGCGCACCCAACGATGTCACCGCCGACAAAACGTTTGAACCAGACATCCCGCGCCGGCCCCGGGGCGGCGTTGAGCCGGTCCTCGGCAAAGGCGAAGTGCCCGCGCAAGGCTTGCGGCACATTGGAGTCGGCCTCGGCCAGCTCGATCAGCAACTGGAACAGCTGGGGCAGGGAGGCGCCGCCACCGCCGTATTCCACGGGAATGCGCACGGCACCAAAGCCTGCGTCCTTGAGCCACTGGATCGGCTCGTAGGGCAGGCTGCGGCTTTGTTCACGCTCCACCGCACCGGCAGCGATGCGCTTGAAGATCGGACGGAAACCCTCGGCCAGCGTCTCGTAGTCGACGCCCACGGACAGTGGGTTGATTACCTGGTGTTCGGTCATGAAACAGCTCCTCGAGTCGGCAGTAAAAACGTTGCAGGTGCCGAGGGGGATTGCACAGTCCATGCCGAAGCGCATAGTGCCGGTTTTACGGGGGGCGACAGTGGTTGTGGGCCGGGCAACTGTTGGCGAGGCAACAGTTGTTCAACAAATCGCTGGATTTCTGGATTCGCCGTTCAGGTTCGATTGTTATTCAGGGCCTGGCCCGGCCGTTCTGGGTAAACCGCTTCGCAGCCCTTTAGAACAGGCCTTGCAGCGTACTGGACGCTGGCGGACGGGGCGTCTTAGGCAGGCTGGCACGCTTGCTGCTCTGCTACTCCCACCTTCCCCAAGTCCCGAGGACCTAACAATGAGTCAGCAAGCCGTCAAATTTGCCTACTGGGTGCCCAACGTCAGCGGCGGGCTGGTGGTGAGCAAGATCGAGCAGCGCACCCACTGGGGCATCGACTACAACCGCAAGCTGGCGCAACTGGCTGAAGAGGCCGGCTTCGAGTACGCCCTGACCCAGATCCGCTTCACCGCCGGCTACGGCGCCGAGTTCCAGCATGAGTCGGTGGCTTTCAGCCACGCCTTGCTGGCCGCCACCAGCAAACTGAAAGTGATTGCCGCGATCCTGCCCGGCCCTTGGCAACCGGCCCTGGCGGCCAAGCAACTGGCGACCATCGATCAACTGACCAATGGCCGCATCGCCGTGAACATTGTCAGCGGCTGGTTCAAGGGCGAGTTCCAGGCCATCGGCGAACACTGGCTGGAGCACGATGAGCGCTATCGCCGTTCCGAAGAGTTCATTCGCTCCCTGCGGGGCGTCTGGAGCCAGGACAACTTCACCTTCAAGGGCGACTTCTACCGCTTCGACAACTACAGCCTGAAACCCAAGCCCCTGGGCCAGCCGGAAATCTTCCAGGGCGGCAGCTCCCGCGCAGCCCGGGACATGGCGGCGCGGGTATCGGACTGGTACTTCACCAACGGCAACACCCCGGAAGGCATCAAGGCCCAGGTCGATGACATTCGTACCAAGGCTGCGGCCAATAACCACTCGGTCAAAGTGGGGGTCAACGCCTTTGTCATCGCCCGCGACACCGAAGAGGAAGCGCGCGCCGTGCTGGCGCAGATCATCGACCAGGCCGACCCCGAGGCGGTGAATGCCTTTGGCGACGCCGCCAAGCAAGCCGGCAAGGCGTCACCGGAAGGCGAGGGCAACTGGGCCAAATCGACCTTTGAGGACCTGGTGCAATACAACGACGGCTTCAAGACCAACCTGATCGGCACGCCTCAGCAGATCGCCGAGCGCATCGTCGCCTTGAAAGCCGTGGGCGTGGACCTGGTGCTGGCGGGCTTCCTGCACTTCCAGGAAGAAGTGGAGTACTTCGGCAAACGCGTGCTGCCGCTGGTGCGTGAACTGGAAGCCAAGGCCCAGGCCAAGGCCCAAGAAGTCGCCGCCTGACCCTGCACGCTAAATCCATGTAGGAGCTGGCTTGCCAGCGATGGCGATTTCAACGGCGCTGCAAGCCTCAAGCCTCAAGCCTCAAGCTACAAGAAGCCGGTTCCTACAAAAATACTGTGATGCTGTGACATGTCTCTTGTAGGAGCTGGCTTGCCAACGATGGCGGTTTTAAGGGCGCTGCAAGTCTCAAGCTTCAAGCTACAAGAAGCCGGTTCCTACAAAAATACCGTGGTGCTGAGACATGCCTCCGTAGGAGCTGGCTTGCCAGCGATGGCGATTTTAAGGGCGCTGCAATTCTCAAGCTTCAAGCTACAAGATACAAAAAGAGGGGGTGGGTGGGTTATGAATGCCGGTCCATGGTGTAAGCTCTTGCGCTCTTTGGATTCGACCCACTGCGAGCCCTATGCCGTCGCTTTTCAAACGCTCTCTGTTGCCCAAACTGCGCAGCTTTCCCCTGGCTGCCGACGCCTTGTCCATCCTCTCCGGTGCCGCCGAGTTCCGCCGCTGCCTGCTGGAGAAGATCCCTCAGGCCACGCAGCGCATCTATATTGTCGCCCTGTACCTGCAGCAGGATGAAGCCGGCCAGGAAATCCTCGATGCCCTGCACGCCGCGAAGGCTGCACGCCCCGAGTTGGACATTGTGGTGGTGGTGGACTGGCTGCGGGCCCAGCGGGGCCTGATTGGCGCCGGCAAGCAGCCGGGCAACTCGGCCTGGTACCAGGAGATGACCCGCACCCACGCCAGCGAAGTGCCGGTGTACGGCGTACCGGTGCAGACCCGGGAGCTGTTCGGGGTATTGCACCTCAAGGGCTTTGTGATCGATGACTGTGTGATCTACAGCGGCGCCAGCCTGAACAACGTGTACCTGCACAAGTTCGACAAGTACCGGTACGACCGCTATCACCTGTTGCACAACCAGGCCCTGGCCGACTCCATGCAGCACCTGATTCAGCACGGCCTGGTGGAGTCCCGGGCGGTGCATCGCCTGGACCTGCCGAACCTGCCCAGCACCCGCAGCCTGCGCAATGACATCGGTGACTTGCGCAGCCGCTTGAAGCACGCGGCCTATGACACCAGCGCCGGTGGCGTGCTCAAGGGCGAGCTGTCGGTCAGCCCGCTGCTTGGCGTGGGCAAGAACAACCCCCTGAGCCGGGTGATCTGCGAGCTGATTGCCAGCGCCCAGCAGCAACTGACCATCTGCACCCCGTACTTCAACCTGCCGCTGCCGGTGACCCGTGAGGTCAACCGTGCCCTGGCCCGTGGGGTGAAGATCGACATCATCGTCGGTGACAAGACCGCCAACGACTTCTACATTCCGCCCAGCGAGCCGTTCAAGGTGATCGCTGCGCTGCCTTACCTCTACGAGATCAGCCTGCGGCGCTTTGCCAAGCGTCATCAGCGGATGATCGACAGTGGCCAGTTGAACCTGCACCTGTGGCGCGACGGCGACAACACCTACCACCTCAAGGGCATGTGGGTCGATCAGCGCTACACCTTGCTCACCGGCAACAACCTCAACCCGCGGGCGTTCCGCCTGGACCTGGAAAACGCCTTGCTGCTCGACGACCCCAAGGGTGAGTTGCTGGAACCGCGCCAGCGTGAGCTGACAGAGATCTTCGAGCACACCCGGCGCATCGAGCATTTCCAGAACCTGGAGACCCTGGTGGACTACCCAGAGGCCGTGGGCAAGTTCCTGCGGCGGGTCAGTCGGGTGCGGATCGAGCGTTTGCTCTACCGCATTCTCTGAAACAAAAAACGGCGCCTCAGGGCGCCGTTTTTTTTTGCATCAGGTCATCCGTTGACCTTTGGCTGGGGGGGGGGCTGGGGGGTTGGCCAGGCCGCCACCAGCAACAGCAGCACGGCGGCGATCAGGTAGGGCAGGCGCGGTTCGATGGCGTAGATCAGGGTCCCGGCCAGTGGGCCAATCACTGTGCCCAGGCCTTGGGCGGCGCCGATGGAGCCGGCAGTCGCCCCTTGCTCCGAGGCTTCCACGGCGTTGGCCGCCAGGGCCGAGAAGGACGGGAAGATACCGCCCATGCCCGCCGCCGAAACAAAGAACGCCAGCCACAGGCCCCAGGCCTGGTCTGCGAGGATGCTCCCGGCATAACCGCTGGCGGCCACCAGGGCGCCGACGCGGATCATGCGCAGCGGCGGCCATTCCAGCTTGCGCACCACCAGTTGTGCGCAAATCAGTGCCACACCGACCATGGTCAGGGCGATGCCTGCGGTTTGCGCGGCTTCGGCGGGGCCCATGCCCAGGCGGTCCAGGGCATAGAAGCTGACGGTGATCTGGGCGATGGACACGCACAGCATGGCGACAAAGGCCACGGTCATCGGCCGGCGCAGGCGCGGATCGCCCAGGCGCACCGCTTGCGGCGGTTGCCTCAGGTGCAACTCTTGCTGGGGCAGCTTGAACCACAACACAACAAAGGCCAGCAACGGCAGGATGGCCATGGCGTAGAACGGCAGGCTCATGCTGTAGCGCGCCAGCAGCGCGGCGATTGCCGGCCCCAGGACCAGGCCGCAGGCGTTGGCGGCGCCCAGGGTGGCCATGGCCCGGGCCCGGTGTTGCGGTTCGACGTTGTCGGCAATCAGGGCAAAACCGCCCACCGGCACCGCCGCATAGAACACGCCCACCAAGCCGCGCCCGAGCATGATGCCGATAAAGGACAGCGCCACACTGGGCAGCCATTGCAGGGACAAGTCGATAAACACACAGAGCGCCCAATAGGCCAGGGTGAAGCCCGCGGTGCCAACCAGCAGCACTCGGCGGCGGCCGAAGCGGTCGCTGGCCCGGCCCCAGGGGCGGGCCAACAAAACCCAGATCATCCCCGACACGGTGACCGCGGCGCCGGCTTGCCAGGTCGCCAGGCCTAGCACCCGGGAAATCGGGCCGATCATCGAGACGAAGGCCATCAAGGCCATGGTGCAGGCCATGTAGGCGGCCATCAGTGGGTAGAGTTTGAACGGCGGGGCGGTCAGCGGCTGAGTGGTGGTGGCCGTTGAACTGGGCATATGGATCTTCCATGACAGGCGGGATATCCCGACGTTATAGAGGGAACGAAGGGCGGCCCAGGTTTATTAGCGTCGGTGATAGTAGCTCAGTCGGGTGAGCTCGGGGGGCCTGGGAGTGTGAAGGGTTGTATGAGGGCTTGTGTGAGGCGAGCCAGGGCTCGATAGCGGCCCGGCAGCTCCAGCACAACGCGGTCGTTGGGTCAGGAGCTGCCGGGCCAGCTAGCCAGGTGTTGCGCTGCGGGGTCAGTTCAGGCCGAGCTTGCCGCGCAGTGTGGAGAGGTCTTCAGCCAGGGTGTTGACCGGGCCTACCAGGGCTTTGCGATCTTTGTCCTTGACCTTGTCGTAGGTCTGGAAGCCGCCGTCGGCGGTCTTGTACTTGGCCAGGATGGTGTTCACCGTGGCGAAGTTCTTGTCCACCTTGGCGACAAAGGCTTTGTCCTGCTTCTCGATCTGCGGACGGAACAGGTCGACGATTTTCTTCGCCCCGTCGATGTTGCCCTGGAAGTCATACAGGTCGGTGTGGCTGTAGCGGTCTTCTTCACCGGAGATCTTGGTGGCGGCGACTTCTTCCAGCAGGGCTGCGGCGCCGCCCACGACTTTTTCCGGCGGGAAGGTCAGGCCGGCCACGCGGGCCTGCAGGTCCTTGACGTCCTTGTCCAGGCCGTCGGCCAGGGCGCCCAGGCCTTGGGTGGTGTTTTCCGAGAACAGCGAGTACTCGATGCGGTGGAAGCCGGTGAAATCTTCGGCCTTGACGCCTTTTTCATGGTCGTCGACCCGGGAGTCGATGGAGGCGTCGAGGTCACTGAACAGTTCGGCGATCGGCTCGATCGACTCGTAGTAGACCCGGGTCGGCGCGTAGAGCTTCTTGGCGGTGGCCAGGTCGCCTTTCTTCACTGCGTCGGTGAACTGTTGGGTGTGGCTGGCCAGCTCATCGAGCTGCTCGGTCACGTAGATCTTGTAGTCCGAGATCGGCCCCACCAGCTCCAGGGGGGCGGTGGCGGCGAAGGCCGAAAGGGGAGCCTGGAGCAGGCCAAGGGTCAGCAACACAGCGAGAGGCGACTTTTTCATGGGGCTTTTCCGTGGGGGTTATGGTGTCAGGCAGTGGTTCTGGGGTGTGTGGCATCGAGCAGCGAACGGCCAATGAAATCCTGGCCACCGGTGACCCCCGGCAAGGTAAAGAAGTAACCGCCGCCCACCGGCTTGAGGTATTCCTCCAGCGGCTCACCGTTGAGGCGGGTCTGCACGGTGATAAAGCCTTTTTCCAGGTCGGCCTGGTAGCAGATAAACAGCAGGCCCATGTCCAGTTGGCCGTTCTTGTTGACCCCGTTGGAGTAGTTGAACGGCCGACGCAGGATCAGGTTGGCCTGGGTCGCGGCAGTGCGCGGGTTGGCCAGGCGGATGTGGGCGTCGAGCTTGGTCAGCTTGCCGTGGGGGTCCTTGGCGTAGTCCGGCACCTGGTGTTCCTGGCGGCCGTCCATGGGCGCGCCGGTGGTCTTGACCCGGCCGATGATGCTTTCCTGTTCCTGCAGCGGCGTGCGGTCCCAGCGTTCGACGAAGTTGCGGATGATCCGCACCGCCTGGTAGCTGCCATGGGCGGCCCAGGCCGGCTCGTCGCTGCCGGGCTGGACCCAGACGATCTGCTCCATGGCCTGGCGGTCGTTGGAGTCGGGGTTGGCCGAGCCATCGCGAAAGCCCAGGAAGTTGCGTGCGCTCTGGGCCGGTTGCCCGGGTTGGGTCGGCGCCTGGGGCGGTACGCTGCCTTCCTGCTTCCAGCGCACCAGCAGCAGGTCCGGAAGGTTTTTTACGATGTCGCGCAGGGCGTGGATGTTGCTGTCGGCGGTGTTGGCGCAGAACTGCAGGCTCAGGTCGCCGTGGCAGCAATCGGCTTCAAGGGCGTCATTGGGGAACCCCACCATGCGCGTCAGGCGCTTGGGTTTGGCGGATGCCAGGCCGAAGCGCTCGTCGAACAGCGACTCGCCCACTGACACGGTGATGGTCAGGTTGTCCGGGGTCACCACCGGGCCGAGGATGCCCGAATCCACGGGCGGCAGCTTGGGGTCGACCTGAGGCACCGGGCCGCCGGTCATGAGGAAGGCGATGCGCTCGTTGAGGGTGCGGAACAGGCGCTCCAGGTCGTCGCGGTCGCTGGCCAGCACATCGAAGGACACCAGCATGCCCGAGGCCGGGCGCGGGGTGACGATGCCGCTTTGGTGCTGGCCGTGGAAGTCATTGCGTTCCTGGGTCTTGTCGCTGCTGGGTGCCTCCGTGACCTGGGCCTGGGGGGCGGCCAGGGCCGGGCCGCTCAGGGCTGATCCGGCCAGGGCGACGCTGGCGGCGCCCATGCCCAGCAGCACGCGACGACGTTGTGGATTGAAGCTCGGTGAGGATTGATCTGAGTCGTTCATTTAACGTGGGTCTTCTGCTTAAAGGCCGGACAGGCCAAGGGCGGGATCGATTCCATCCAGTGCATCGGCCAGGGCCTTGGCCTGTTGGGCAATCTGTTGGCGCTGCGGGCTGCTGACGCGGTCGTACGACAGGTAGCCATTGGCATCGCGCAGGCTCTGTAGTTGGGTATCCAGGGCGCCGATGGCGGCGTCGACCTGGGGCAAAAGCTCGGCAGCGGACTTGGCCAGCAATGGGCGCAACAGGTCGATGACCTTGCGCGTGGTGTCCAGGTTGGCGGCAAAGCCGTTGAGGTCGATGTGGCTGTAACGCTCTTCTTCACCGCTCCCGGCACGTACCTCGGCGATGCTGCGCAGGCTGCGGGACACCACATTGACCAACTGCTCGGGCGGCAACGACTGGGCCAGCAACTGGGTCTTGAGGGTGGTGACATCCGTCAGCAGGCGCTGGGCCAGCGGCGTCAGGCCGTTCAGGTCGCGTTGCTGGAACAGGGCGTACTCCAGGCGATGGAAACCGCTGAAGGCCGGGTCCTGTTCGCGCTGCTCGAAATAGTCGGCGCGGGCGTTGATGGCGTTGTCCAGCTCGGCCAGGCGCTGGGCAGCAGGCGCCACGTGCTGGTAGGCGACGCGAGCCGGCAGGTAAAGTGCCTGGGCCTGCTGCAGGTCGCCGGCCGCGATGGCCTGTTGCAGGGCGGCCACGGCCTTGATCAGGGCGGTGCTCTGGCTGCTCAGGTAAACCCGGAACTCCGACAGCGGGCCGATAAAGGCCACCATCGACGGCCGCGCCTTGGCTTGGGCGTCGGACTCGGCAGTGGGCGTGACTTTCAAGGTGCCTCGCGGGTTGCTCAACAGGCCGCAGGTGATGGCGTAGTCGCCGGGTTGCAGGTTGGCGTTGATCACCTGGCTCAGCCCGGGGGCGATGTTTTCCCGCTCCTCGACCACCAGCACGCCGTCGAGAATTTCCCACTCCACCGCACGCTGGGAACGGTTGACGATGCGGAAGCTGGCGTGGCCGGCGGGTACGGTCAGGGCATTCGGTTCGCAGCTGTGGGGGTGGATGGTCACGGTGATTTCACCGGTGTGGGCCTGGCGTTTGCTGGCGGCCAGTTGCGAGGCGTAATAGAACAGCCCGCCGGCGGCGATCATCACGATCACCGAACCGGCTAGCGCCCAGCGCAGAGCGCGGGGTGGCGAGGCCTGGGGTGAGGCTTGCTGGGTCATGGGGAGCCTTACTGACTGGAAACGGAAGACGATGGGCCGGCGGCCTGGGCGGCGGGCCGGCTGGGCAGGAAGAACAGCACCAGGGTCACCGCCAGGTACAGCACATAGGCACCGAGGGTGCTGACGGTGGGCGCGTCCTGGTAACCGAACATGCCGGCCAGGACCGAGCCCAGCGGGCCGTCCATGGGCAGGCGGGCGCTGAAGTCGAAAAGCACGGTCTGCAAGTGGTTCCACACCCCGGCTTCATGCAGGGCTTGAACCGAGTTGGCAAGGATGCCGGCGGCCACCACCAGGATGAACAGCCCGGTCCAGCGGAAAAAGGCCCCCAGGTTGAGGCGCATGCTGCCGCTGTAGATCAGGAAACCGACAACGATGGCCAGCACCAAGCCGAGGAGGGCGCCGATGGGGGCGGCCGGGCCTTCGCTCTGCTGGAACACCGCCAGCAGGAAGAACACGGTTTCCAGGCCTTCCCGGGCGACGGCGAAGAACACCATGGCGATCAGCGCCGTGACCTGGTGTTTCGAACCGGTCAGGGCCTGGTCGAGGGACGCCTGCAGGGAGTGCTTGATGGAGCGCGCCACCTTGCGCATCCAGAACACCATGAGCTGAGAATCGCCACCGCCACCAGACCCACCAGGCCTTCGAACAATTCCTGCTGCTTCTGCGGGAACTCCGCGCTCATCAGCTCCAGGCCGCCCCCCACCAGCAGCGCCAGGGCTGCTGCGAGAAATACACCGATCCACACCGCCGGCATCCATTGGCCGCGGCCGGTCTGTTGCAGGTAACTGGCGATGATGCCAACGATAAGCGCGGCTTCAATGCCCTCGCGCAGCATGATCAGAAAGGGAACGAGCATTCAGCACCGCTAGGCAGATAGATAGGGTGCTAAGTTGTAACATAATGATACTCATTGCCAAATGGATATTATTGACATTCGCTGAACGAAAGCTGAACGGGTTTTATTTACCCCAACACCCACCGCAAACCCGTAGGAGCCGGCTTGCCGGCGATGGGCTTCGAGCCTTGTGCTGGGCTTGAGGACGCCATCGCTGGCAAGCCAGCTCCCAAAGGCGGTGCGGGCATGTTTTTTGTAGGAGCCGGCTTGCCGGCGATGGGGCTTCGAGTCTTATGGTGGGCTTGAGGACGCCATCGCTGGCAAGCCAGCTCCTACAGGGGCGGTGCGGGCATGTTTTTTTGTAGGAGCCGGCTTGCCGGCGATTTGGGCTTCGAGTCTTGTGCTGGGCTTTGAGGACGCCATCGCTGGCAAGCCAGCGCCTACAGGCGGGGTTAGACGCGGTTTTGTTCCGTGAGGCGCTGGACGGCCAGGCGGCGGTAGTGGGAGGGGGTCATGCCTTTGAGTTGCTGGAAGCGCCGATTGAAGTTGGAAATGTTGTTGAAGCCCGACTCGAAGCACACATCCGTCACCGGCTTGTCGCCGTCGGCCAGCAGTTCGCAGGATTTGCTGATTCGCAGGCGATTGACGAATTCGATAAAACAACGCCCCGTGGCCTGCTTGAACACCCGGGAAAAGTAGGTGGGTTTCATGCCCAGGTAATCGGCCACTTCTTCCAGGGGCAGTTCCCGGGCGTAGTGGGCAAAGATGTAGTCCACCGCGCGGTTGGTGCGGTCGACGTTGTGGTCGTCGGACAGTTGCGCGGTGGTCGCCCCGGACAGCAACTGGTAGTCATCGCAGCTCGCCAACAACTCCAGCAGGATGAAAAAGTGCCCAAGGCGGGTCACGCCGCTGGATTCGGCAATGCGCTGCATCAGCGGCATGGCCTGGGCGATGGTGCGCGGGCAGCGGAACTCGATGCCGTATTGGGCGCGTTCCAGCAGCGGCACGAGGTTCTTCAGTTCGGCAAAGACTTGCGCACCGCTGTCGAACAGCTCGTCGGTGAAGTTCACCAGCATGTCGCGCTTGGGCACCACTTCATCCTCGGCCACCTGGCTGATCCAGTTGTGGGGCAGGTTGGGGCCGGTGAGGAACAGGGTCTGGGGGTAGAAGTTGCCGATGTAGTCGCCAATAAACACCTTGCCCGAGCTGGCGACGATCAGGTGCAGTTCGTATTCCTTATGGAAGTGCCAGCGCACCAACGGGCAGGGAAAGCCGTGTTGGCGATAGATGATCGACAGGCCGTTGTGGTCGTCCATCAACTCGTAGGAGGGGTCAGTGATCTTGCCGGTTCGACTCATGGTGCGGGTCTGTTCTTGTTGTTGGCCCCGCTGATAATGCCTCGTGCCCCGCCCATGCACCAGTAGGAGCTGGCTTGCCAGCGAAGGCGTCTTCGAGGGCGATGCAAGGCTTGTGGGCCTCTTCGCCGGCGAGCCGGCTCCTACATGGAATTCGTCTGTCTGCCCCGTAGCAGCTGGCTTGCCAGCGAAGGCGTCTTCGAGAGCGATGCAAGGCTTGTGGGCCTCTTCGCCGGCAAGCCGGTTCCTACATGGCGTTTGCGTGTCTCGCCCCGTAGGAGCGGGGGTTATGGGGCGGGGCGGTTTTTCGCTTCGATCCATTGCGCCATGTATTGGGTGCTCTTGTGATGGTGGTGTCGCAGCATGGCGCCGGTGAAGTTGTCCCGGCGCAACTGCTCCAGGTGCTGGCGGCAGTCTTGCAGGCGCTGGATCAGCGCCGGGCCGTGGACTTGCTGGCGGTAGCGCGCCTCAAGCAACCGCCGGCCATCTGTCTGGGCCTGTTCCCACACCTGTTGGTCCTGATACAGGCGCACTGCCGCGGCCGCCAGGTCGCCGGCCGACTCGGCCACCGCGCCCGGCCAGGGCAGCCCATCCTGGGACATGGATTCACTGCCGATCGGCGTGGTGACGCTGGGGGTGCCGCAGAGCATGGCGTCCAGCAGCTTGCCCTTGATCCCCGCGCCAAAGCGCAGCGGTGCCAGGCAGATGCGCGCCGCAGACATCACCTGCAGGGCGTCTTCGGCCCAGTTCATGATGTGAAAGCCCTGGGCCGGGTTGTGCAGCGCCGCGGCCTTGGGCGGTGTGTAGGCACCATAGAGATGCAGTTGTGCCCCGGGCAGTTGCTGGCGGATCAGCGGCCACACACTGTTCTTCATCCACAGCACCGCGTCCCAGTTCGGCGCATGGCGGAAATTGCCGATGCTCAGGAAGTGGGCGCGTTCGGCAAAAGGGGTAAAGGCCTGTGGCAGCGGGTCCAGCATCAGCGGGCACCAGTGCAGCAAGGCCGCGGGCAACTTGAACTGTTGCTCCAGCAGCTGGATTTCGAACTCGGAGATCATCAGGTTCAGGTCGCAGCGGTAAATCGCCGCTATTTCCCGTTTGGCCAGGTCGGTGTCGGCCATCTGCTGGAATTCATCCGCCAGCGCCGGGGCAAACAGCTCGCTGAAATCGTCGCTGTCGTCGCTGGCCTTCAAACGGTCCTTGAGGCGCTGATGGCGGGCGTGCCGCAAGCATTGCAGGTCCGACGTCTCCAGCACTCGCAGGGCCGTGGGGCAATGCTGCTCGACCCGCCAGCCGAACTGCTCCTCCATCATGAACTGGTCGAACAGCACGATATCCGGGGCCAGTTCGGCGACAAAGCGGTCGAAGCTGCTGTTGTTGAGTTCGATGGGCTGTTCGTCGATGCCCAGTGCCGCGAGGTCCGCCTTGTGCTCGCCCTCATTGGCCGGGCTGCTGAACGTCAGGTCCCAGCCTTGGGCGAGAAAGGTTTCGAGAATTTGCATCATGTGCCCGCCGGCGGCGGAAGAGCGGGGTTCGGGCCAGACGTAACCAATGATCAGGACTTTGGTTGCGGCGGTCGGGCTCATGGCAGGCATTCCTGGAAACGGGCGGAGGGCTTAAAAAAGGGGCGCCATTAAACCACAGCACCGCGACCTCGGCGCCAGTGGTGTGCCCCTGGATCAAGCCCTAGCCGAGGATGCCGCGCACCTTGTCCCGCAGTTGATCGATGGAGAAGGGTTTGCCGATCACCGCCATGCCCGCCGGCACTTCGATGCTTTCGGCGTAGCCGCTGGCGAACAGCACTGGCAGTTGCGGGCGCAGCTCTCGGGCACGCAGGGCCAGTTCCTGGCCATTCATGCCGGGCAGGCCGACGTCGGTCATCAGCAGGTCGATGGTGTTTCCGGGGTTTTCCAGCTGCGCCAGGGCGGCCTCGCTGCCGTCGGCTTCCAGCACCGCGAAGCCCAGCTCTTCGAGCACATCGACAATCAACATACGCACGATGGCGTCGTCTTCGACGACAAGAATGGTGGACGGGCTGGCGGACATAGGAAAGCTCTCGAAAAAAGATGAAATCAATGGGCTGCGCTTGAGCGTAGGACCTTTTGCATGAGTAAGCCGCGGCCCATGACAAGTTCCCGAAGCTGTACAAAAAAACCGCCTTGTACAAGCGGCGGCAAGAATAACCGCTTCCTTGGGCTCGCGGCAGGGTGAAACATCAGGTTGCGCGAGTTTTGTTATAAAAAATGGCCGAACCTGTCGATTGTGGGGCAAACTTCGCTTCTTTTTGACTCCGCGCCAAGGCCTTCAAATGATCCGTCCGTCTTCGGTTGATGAACAGAGTTTCCGCAAGCTGCTGAGCCGCAACATCGGCCTGCCCCTTGGCGTGGGCGTGCTCAGTGCGGTGTTTTTCGTCTCGCTGATCACCTACCTGCTTTCGGTGATCCAGTGGGTGCAACACACTGACCGAGTGATCAACAACCTCAACGAGTCGGCGCGCCTGACCATCGACCTGGAAACCGGCATGCGCGGTTTCCTGATCACTGGCGACGAGCACTTCCTCGACCCCTATGAAGTGGCCAAGCCGCGAATCCTCAACGACTTGCGCGGCTTGCAGGAGCTGGTGGAGGACAACCCGCAACAGGTTGACCGCCTCCGGCGCCTGGAGGCCTTGCAGGTGGAGTGGAATAACTACGCCCAGGAAATGATTGAGCTGCGGCGGCAGAACGGCGACTACCGAGGGGCGATCCAGGCCGGGCGCGGCAAGCGCCTGACCGATGAAATCCGCAAGGAGTACGACGCTGCGGTGGCCATGGAGCAGCAGTTGCGCATCGACCGCAACCAAGGGGTCAGCCGCACCACGGTGTTCAGCGTGAGCCTGTACCTGATCTTTGTGATCGGCCTCAGTGCCTTGCTGGCCTACATCGGGCGGCGCGACCTGCTGGCGCTGTCCACCAGTTACAGCGACACCCTCGACACCCAGCAAAAGAGCGCCCGGCGCCTGGAACAACAGGCCTGGTTGCGCAATGGCCAGACTGAATTGGCCGAGCAGGTGCTGGGGCAGCTGTCGCTGAACCTGTTGGGGCGCAACATCTTGAAGTTCTGCGCCCAATACCTTGGCTCGCCCGTGGCGGCGCTGTACGTCCGCGAAGAGCATGGCGGTCTGCGCCGGGTAGCTGCGTATGGTTTCTCCCGAGAGCAGGAGCAACAGGACCAGACGATTTACAACGGCGAAGGCATTGTCGGCCAGTCGGCCCAGGAGCAACGGCTGATCCGCCTGGATGAGGTGCCGGGGGATTATTTCAAGGTCAGCTCGGGCCTCGGCGATGGTTCGCCTCGCAGCGTGCTGGTGGTGCCCACCACCGATGACGATCGGGTCAATGGGGTGATCGAACTGGGCTTCCTGCGGGCCCTGGACGACCGGGACGTGGAATTGCTGGAGCTGATTGCCGGCAACATCGGCACCTCCATCGAGGCCGCGCGCTACCGGCAGCGCCTGCAAGAGGTGTTGGCGGAAACCCAACAACTCAATGAAGAGCTGCAAGTGCAGCAGGAAGAACTTAAAACCGCCAACGAAGAGCTGGAAGAGCAATCGCGGATTCTCAAGGAGTCCCAGGCGCACTTGGAAACCCAGCAGGCCGAGTTGGAGCAGACCAACGAACAACTGGCGGAACAGGCCGATGCCTTGGCCGAGCAACGTGACGCCCTGGACACCAAGAACCGCGAACTCAGCGACGCCCAGGGCCTGCTTGAGGAGCGCGCCGCGGAGCTGCAGCGTTCGAGCAAGTACAAGTCGGAATTCCTCGCCAACATGTCCCACGAGCTGCGCACGCCCCTCAACAGCTCGTTGATCCTGGCCAAGTTGCTGGCCGAGAACCCCCACGACAACCTCAGCGCCGAGCAGGTCAAGTTTGCCGAGTCGATCTACAGCGCCGGCAATGACCTGCTGAACCTGATCAACGACATCCTCGATATTTCCAAGGTCGAGGCCGGCAAGCTGGAAGTGCGCCCGGAAAACACCAGCGTGCCACGCCTGGTGGAGGGCCTGCGGGGGCTGTTCCAGCCGCTGACCAGCAATAAGGGCCTGGGTTTCCAGGTGGAATTGCAGCCGGGGTCGCCGGCCACTTTGTTCACCGACCGCCAGCGCGTCGAGCAGATCCTCAAGAACCTGCTGTCCAACGCGGTGAAGTTCACCGAGCACGGCCAGGTCAGCCTGACCGTGGCGCGCAACCCGGGGGCTGGCATCGCCTTTGTGGTGCGCGATTCCGGTATCGGCATTGCTGCGGACCAGCAGCAGAGCATCTTCGAGGCCTTCCGCCAGGCCGATGGCACCACCAACCGGCGTTACGGCGGCACCGGTCTGGGCCTGTCGATTTCCCGTGACCTGGCGGCCTTGCTGGGCGGCTCCATCAGCGTCAGCAGCGAGCCGGGGCAGGGCAGTGTGTTCACCCTGGTGCTGCCGGAGCAGTACAGCGAAGCCGCCGAGCCGCAACCCCTGGCCGCAGCGCCGGTGGCATTGGTGGCACCGGTCGCCGTCAGTGTTGCACCCGCGCCAGTGGACGCCGCGCCGGTGGAGATTCCGCGTTTTGCCGATGACCGCGACAAGGCGCCGTTCAGCGGCCGCTGCATCCTGGTGGTGGAAGACGAGCCGAATTTCGCCCATATCCTCTTCGACCTGGCCCATGAACTGGGCTACCACTGCCTGGTGGCCCATGGCGCCGACGAGGGCTACAGCCTGGCCGAACGCTTTGTGCCGGATGCGATCCTGTTGGACATGCGCCTGCCGGACCACTCCGGGCTGACGGTGCTGCAACGCCTCAAGGAGCACGCCGGCACCCGGCACATCCCGGTGCACGTGATTTCCGTGGAAGACCGGGTCGAGGCCGCCATGCACATGGGCGCCGTGGGTTATGCGGTCAAGCCCACCACCCGCGAAGAACTCAAGGACGTGTTCGCCCGCCTGGAAGCCAAGCTGACGCAGAAGGTCAAGCGCGTGCTGCTGGTGGAAGACGACGACCTGCAACGCGACAGCATCGCCCGGTTGATCGGCGACGATGACATCGAGATCACCGCCGTCGGCCTGGCCCAGGACGCTCTGGACCTGCTGCGCGAGAACATCTACGACTGCATGGTCATCGACCTCAAGTTGCCGGACATGCTCGGCAACGATCTGCTCAAGCGCATGTCCACCGAAGACATCTGCTCCTTCCCGCCGGTGATCGTCTATACCGGGCGCAACCTGACCCGGGACGAAGAGGCTGAGCTGCGCAAGTACTCGCGCTCGATCATCATCAAGGGCGCGCGCTCGCCGGAGCGGCTGCTGGATGAGGTGACGTTATTTCTGCACAAAGTCGAATCCAAGCTGTCCCATGAACGGCAGAAGATGCTCAAGACCGCTCGCAGCCGCGACAAGGTGTTCGAGGGGCGCAAGATCCTTCTGGTGGATGACGACGTGCGCAACATCTTTGCCCTCACCAGCGCCCTGGAGCACAAGGGCGCGGTGGTGATCATCGGTCGCAACGGGCACGAAGCGATTGCCAAACTCAATGAGGTCGAAGACATCGACCTGGTGCTGATGGACGTGATGATGCCGGAGATGGACGGCTACGAGGCCACGATCGAAATCCGCAAAGACCCGCGCTGGCGCAAGCTGCCGATCATTGCGGTGACGGCCAAGGCCATGAAGGACGATCAGGAGCGCTGCCTGCAGGCCGGCTCCAACGATTACCTGGCCAAGCCGATCGACCTTGACCGTCTGTTTTCCCTTATCCGCGTCTGGTTGCCGAAGATGGAAAGAATCTAGTGGAACGCAATACCGAGATCGAACTGCGGTTGCTGATTGAAGCGATCTACCTCAAGTACAGCTACGATTTTCGTGATTACTCCGGCGCGTCGATCAAGCGCCGGGTCAACCACGCGTTGCGCCAGTTCGAGTGCAAGACCATCTCCGCGTTGCAGGAGCGGGTGCTGCACGACCCGGCGGCGTTCATGCAGTTGTTGCAATTCCTGACCATTCCGGTGAGCGAGATGTTTCGCGACCCCTCGCACTTCCTGGCCATCCGCCAGGAGGTGGTGCCGCTGCTCAAGACCTACCCTTCGATCAAGATCTGGATCGCCGGCTGTAGCACCGGGGAAGAGGTGTACTCCATGGCCATCCTGTTGCGTGAGGAAGGCTTGCTGGAACGCACCATCATCTACGCCACGGACATCAACCCCCACTCCCTGGACAAGGCCAAGCAGGGCATCTTTTCCCTGGAAAACATCCGCGCCTACACCCGCAATTACCAGCAGGCCGGCGGCAAGGCGTCCTTCGCCGACTACTACACGGCGGCCTACGACTACGCGATCTTCGACAAGAGCCTGCGGGACAACGTGACCTTTGCCGACCACAGCTTGGCGACGGACAGTGTCTTCTCAGAAACTCAGTTAATTTCGTGTCGTAATGTGTTGATTTACTTCAATAAAAAATTGCAGGATCGAGCCTTTGGTCTGTTCCATGAGTCCCTCTGCCACCGGGGTTTCCTGGTGCTGGGCAGTAAGGAAACCCTGGATTTTTCCGCCTACGGCAAGCAGTTCGAGCCCTTGGTCAAACAAGAACGGATCTACCGCAAGTCATGAGCCAGGGCAGCGTCGGGCCCAGTGCCCTGCCTCGAATCGAGGCCATTGTCGTCGGAGCCTCGGCCGGTGGGGTCGAGGCCCTGTTGCGAGTGTTCAGCGAATTTTCCGCGGGCTTTTGCCTGCCGGTGATCGTGGTCCTGCACCTGCCTGACGAGCGCCGCAGCCAGTTGGCCGAGGTCTTTGCCAGGCGCGTGGCGCTGCCGGTCAAAGAGGCCGAGGACAAGCAAACCATTGTTCCGGGCACCCTGTACTTTGCCGCCCCGGGTTATCACCTGTCGGTCGAGCAGGACCGCAGTCTGTCCCTGAGCCTGGAGGCGCGGGTGCACCATTCGCGCCCAGCCATCGACTACCTGTTCGAGTCCGCTGCCGATGCCTATGGTCCGGGGCTGGCCGCGGTGCTGCTGACCGGGGCCAATCAGGACGGAGCTGCGGGCCTGGCCCAGGTCAAGCGCCTGGGCGGCCTGACCATTGTCCAGGACCCTAAGGAGGCCCAGGTGTCGACCATGCCGCAAGCCGCCCTGGCGCTGCACCGTCCGGACTACATTCTCCCTTTGCACGGCATCAGCCGTCTGCTTGTCGAGCTGGAACGAATCGCATGTTAAGTCACATCCAAGCCAAGCTGCTGATCGTCGATGATCTGCCGGAAAACCTGCTGGCCCTCGAGGCGCTGATCAAGCGCGAGGACCGCCAGGTGTACAAGGCGCTGTCGGCCGACGAAGCGCTGTCGCTGTTGCTGCAGCACGAATTCGCCCTGGCGATCCTCGACGTGCAGATGCCGGGCATGAACGGTTTCGAGCTGGCCGAACTGATGCGCGGCACCGAGAAGACCAAGAACATCCCCATCGTCTTTGTCAGCGCCGCCGGGCGCGAGCTGAACTACGCCTTCAAGGGCTATGAAAGCGGCGCCGTGGACTTTCTCTACAAGCCCCTGGATATCCACGCGGTCAAGAGCAAGGTCAATGTGTTCGTCGAGCTCTATCGCCAGAGCAAGGCCATGAAGCAGCAGGTCGAGGCCTTGGAGCGCAGTCGTCGTGAACAGGAGGCGTTGCTCCAGCAGTTGCAGGCCGCCCAGGACGACCTGCAGCAGGCGGTGCGCATGCGCGATGACTTCATGTCCATCGTCGCCCATGAGGTGCGCACGCCCCTCAACGGCCTGATCCTGGAAACCCAGTTGCGCAAGATGCACCTGGCCCGGGAGAACGCCGCCGCGTTTTCCCTGGACAAGATGCACGCCATGGTCGATCGCGACGAGCGCCAGATCAAAAGCCTGATCCGCCTGATCGAGGACATGCTCGACATCTCGCGGATCCGCACCGGCAAGCTGTCGATCCGGCCTTCACATTTTGACCTGACCCAACTGGTACGCGGCTTACTCGACAACTTCGCGCCCCAGGTCGAGGCCGCCAACTCGTCCCTGAGCTTTCAGGGTGAGCAGCCGGTACACGGGCACTGGGACGAGTTCCGCATTGAACAGGTGATCTCCAACCTGCTGACCAACGCCCTGCGTTATGGCGCCAAGAGCCCGATCGAAGTACGGGTCTACAGCCAGGACGGCCAGGCGCGGGTGGAGGTCCGCGACCACGGGATCGGCATCAGCGAAGACAACCAGAAACGCATTTTCCAGCAGTTCGAGCGGGTGTCCGCCAGCCATGTGGCGGCGGGTTTGGGCCTGGGGCTGTTTATTTCCGAGCAGATTGTCGCGGCCCACGGCGCAGCATCAGCGTGGACAGCCGGATAGGCGAGGGCGCGTTGTTTTGCGTGTCGTTGCCGCTGGTACAAAACCCTGAAAAATAACGCAACCTCTGCGTGACCGAATGGTCGTATCAGCAGCTATTGACCGAACAAAGGCTTCCCATGAGCGAAGATGCACAAGACGTCGTATTGATCGTCGAAGATGAACCGGTGATTTTGATGCTTCTGGCCGACTACCTGTCAGGCCTGGGCTATCGCGTGTTGCAGGCCGAAAACGGCGAACAGGCCTTCGAGATTCTGGCCAGCAAGCCGCACCTGGACGTGATGATTACCGACTATCGACTGCCTGGCGGCATTACCGGAGTGATGATTGCCGAGCCCGCGGTAAAACTGCGCCCGGACCTCAAGGTGATTTTCATCAGCGGCTACCCCACCGAGATTGTCGAGTGCGGCAGCCCCATCACCCGCACCGCGCCGATCCTGGCCAAGCCCTTCGACCTCAACACCTTGCAGGAACAGATCCAGGAACTGCTGGCCTGAGGCGCCGCCGCCTCAGGCCTTGATCATCTCCCTGACCGTATTGGTCAGGAGGTCAAAGGTGAAGGGTTTGGTGATCAACTGCATGCCCGGATCGAGGAACCCGCCGCGCGCCGCTGCGTGCTCTGCGTAGCCGGTGATAAACAACACTTTCAACTCCGGGCGGATCTGCCGCCCGATTTCCGCCAGTTGCCGGCCGTTCATGCCCGGCAGCCCTACATCGCTGATCAACAGGTCGATGCGTTGCGGGGAGTCGAGGATCGGCATCGCGCTGCGCGCATCGCCGGCTTCGAGAAAGGCATAGCCCAGTTCGCTGAGCACCTCGCTGACCAACACCCGCACCGCCGGATCGTCCTCGACAATCAGCACGGTTTCGCCATTGCGCGCCACCGCCTGTTGTTGCGGGTCGCCGGGCTGCTCCGCTTGCATGTCGCCGGCAAAACGCGGCAGGTACAGGCTGACTTCGGTGCCGCGGCCCAGCTCGCTGTCCAGGGTTACGTGGCCGTGGGACTGCTTGGTGAAGCCGTAGATCATTGACAGGCCGAGCCCGGTGCCCTGGCCGATGGGTTTGGTGGTGAAGAAGGGGTCGAAGACTCGGCTGAGGATGGCTTCTGGCATGCCACAACCGTTATCGCTGACCCGCAGCACCACATAGTCACCGGGCTCCAGGTTGTCGTGGGCCTGGGTAAAGGCCCGGTCGAGCTGACGGTTGAAGGTTTCCACTCGCAGCCGCCCGCCGTGGGGCATGGCGTCGCGGGCATTGAGCACCAGGTTGAGCAGGGCGCTTTCCAGTTGGTTGGGGTCGCCTCGGCCACCCACAGTTGGTCGCTGAGCTGCATCTCCAACTGGATGCTTTCACTCAGGCTGCGTTGCAGCAGCTCGCCCATGGAGGTGACCAGGGTGTTCATCGCCACGGGCTTGGAGTCCAGGGATTGGCGACGCGAAAAAGCCAGTAGGCGGTGGGTCAGGCCCGCAGCGCGGTTGGCCGAGGTCACGCCCAGGTCGATCAGGCTGTCCAGGTCCTCGGTGCGGCCACGGGCCAGGCGTCGGCGCAGCAACTCCAGGCTGCCGATGATGCCGGTGAGCATGTTGTTGAAGTCATGGGCGATACCGCCGGTGAGTTGGCCTACGGCTTCCATTTTCTGCGACTGGCGCAAGGCTTCTTCGTTGTGACGCAGTTGCGCCGTGCGCTCCTCGACCTGTTGCTCAAGGGTTTCCAGGGTGCGCTGCAGGCGCAGTTCGCTCTGGCTCAGGTCGATCAGTCGGTCCCGGGCATCGTACTGCCGTCGTCGGCCGCGCAAGGCGGTACTGACCAGGCTGATCAGGGTGGCGGGGTGGAAGGGCCGCTCCAGGAAGGTCACGTTGCCCAACGGCGCACCCAGGGCCGAGGAGGGGTTCTGTTCCGGCCCGCCGTGGTGGGTCAGCAGCACGATGGGCAAGTCGGACCAGGTGGGTTGTTGCTCCAGGTGCGCCAGCAGTGGCGCTAAGTCGGCCCCGCGCAGCGCCTCGGCGGCAATGATCAGCAACCCGGCGCCGCGTTCCAGCTCGTCACACAGGGCCGGCAGGTTCGGGGTAATTACCCCTCGAAGCCGGCTTCCTTGAGCATCATCTGCGCCAGTTGGCTGTCCCGGCCCAGGGGCGTGAGCACCAGGGCCCGTTCGGAGAGCGGTTCGCCGCGGCTCACGGGTGTTTGTCCTCAAGCCGCTTGTCTTCAAGCAACGGCTTGCTTTCGCCGAGGTACGTAGGCACGCCGCGCAACACGCCCTGGAAGGCTTCCAGGGGTTCGCCGATGGTGATGCCGCGGTTGCTGATGCGGTATTCGCGGATGGTCGATTCGTGGCTGCCGGTGCGTTTCTTGATGATGGAAATGGCCCGGCGCACCTTGCCCAGGGCTTCGAAGTAGCGGAGCAGGATCACCGTGTCGGCCAGGTAAGTGATGTCCACCGGCGCCTGCATGTCCCCCACCAGGCCATGCTGGGCCACAGTCATGAAGGTCGCCGCGCCTTTGCGGTTGAGGTACAGCAGCAGCTCGTGCATGTGCAGCACCAGGGCGTTTTCCTCAGGCATCGCTGCCTGATAGCCGTTGATGCTGTCGATGACCACGGTCTTGATCTGGTCTTTGTCGACGCAGCGCCGCACTCGGTGGGACAACTCGCCGGGGGACAGCTCGGCGGCGTCCACCTGTTCGATCATCAGGTTGCCGGTGGCCTTCAAGGCTTCCAGATCGATGCCCATGTTTTTCATGCGCTCGATCAGCAGGCCCAGTTCTTCGTCGAAGATAAACAGCGCGGCTTTCTCGCCACGGGCCACGGCTGCCGCCGCGAAGATCATGGAGATCAGGGATTTGCCGGTACCGGCCGGGCCGAGGATCAGGGTGCTGGAGCCGGTCTCGATACCACCGCCCAGCAGGGCGTCCATCTCGCGGATGCCGCTGGTCAATTGCAGACGCTCGTAGCGGCCGCGGTGTTCGGCCGCCACCAGGCGTGGGAAGACGTGGATGCCGTCGCCCATGATGGTGAAGTCATGGAAGCCGCCGCGGTATTTCTGCCCGCGGTACTTCACCACCCGGACCCGTCGCCGTTCGGCGCCGTAGTTGGGGGTCAGCTCTTCCAGGCGGATCACGCCGTGGGCCACGCTGTGCACGGTCTTGTCCAGGGATTCGGTGGTCAGGTCGTCCAGCAGCAGGACCGTGGCGTCGTAGCGCACAAAGTAGTGTTTGATGGCGAGGATTTGCCGGCGGTAGCGCAGCGAGCTTTGGGCCAGCAGACGGATCTCCGACAGGCTGTCGAGCACCACCCGGGTTGGCTTGACCCGTTCCACCACTTCGAAGATCTGCCGGGTGGCTTCACCCAGCTCCAGGTCCGAGGAATACAGCAGGCTTTGCTGGTGCTCGGCGTTAAGCAGGCTTTCCGGCGGGGTCAGTTCGAAAATATGGATGTTGTCGTCCAGTTCCCACCCGTGGGACTGGGCGCCCTGGCGCAATTCGTGCTCGGTCTCCGACAGGGTGATGTACAGCGAACGCTCGCCGGCCTGGGCGCCGGCTCGCAGAAAGTGCAGCGCGATCGTGGTCTTGCCGGTGCCGGGTTCGCCTTCCACCAGGAACACGTGGCTGCGGGAAAGACCGCCGGACAGAATGTCATCCAGACCTTCGATGCCGGTGGCGGCTTTGGCGCTGATCAACTCATTGGCGTTAGACAAAAAATGCCCTCACGTGGCTAGGGTAAGTCGACAGTGCTGGCCTCTGGCCTTGAAACACTGCCTGATCACTTGACCTTGGCGACACACCGACGGTTCCACGGTGGTGAGGGATTTGTCTGTTGCCCGGTTGGCTGAACCGCCTCAGAGGCCTTGTTGCAAGGCCGGGTCATCGGGGTTTTGCTGCTCCAACTGGGCCAGCAGCACTTGGACGTTCTGCAATTGGCCGCTTTCCTTCCAGTAGTTGATCAACAGCACCCGGGCTTTGCGATTGGCCGGCTGGCGCTGGACGATTTCTTCCAGTTGCTTCTGTGCGGCCTGCAACTCCTCCTGGCTGTGCAGGGTGGTGGCCAGGTCATAACGGTAATCGGCCTGGTTGGGCTCCAGCTCCACAGCGCGGGACAGGCCCAAGAGGGCAAATTCACCCTGGCCATGGTGCAGCAACCACATGCCCAGGGCGTGTTGCAGGTAGGCCGAGTCCTGCTGTGCCTGCAACTGCTTAGCCAGCAAGGCGCGGGCGGCCTCGCTTTGGCCTTGTTTATCGAGCACTTCGATTTGCAGCACCACGGCCTGCAGGTTATCCGGTTGCAGGGCCAGGGCCCGTTCCAGGGTTTGCTGGGCCTTGATCAGGTTGGCGTTGTGCAGGTAGAGGCGCGCCAGTTGGTGCTGCGCCTCAACGTCGTCGGGCTGGTCCTTGAGCACTTGGGTGTACTCGTCGATCACTTGTTGCAGCGGGCCGAAGTACAGGCCCTGATCATCCGGCGACAGGCCGAGCAGCGCGTTGACCGCCGCAAAGCGTACGCTTTGTTCGCTGTCGCTCAGCAGGGGCCCCAGCAGCAGGCTGCGCTGACCACTGGGCACCAGGCCGAGCACTGCTTGAATGGCCGCCTCGCGCACTTCCGGCGAGGGGTGCTGCAGATCGTTGTCCGCCAGTTTCAGGGCCTGGGGGCTGGGGTAGTTGGGCAGTTCGGCGAGCAGGCGGATACGCCGGGTGTCGGTCAAGTCCGGCCGCGCCAACTGCTGGTACAGCACCCGAGCCGCCCCCGGCATCCCGTTGCGCGCTTGCTCCAGGGCCTTGTTGTAACCGTGCTTGATGGCCTCGGGCACGACCGGCGGGCTGCTGCGCAAGCTGGCCCAGGCGAGGCCCAGGGCCGCGACGATGAGCAGGCTGAGCAGCAGGTAGCGGCGAGGTTTAGTCATGCGGGCATCCGGGAACTGGCGACTTTTTGGAGGCGCAAGCTTCGGTCAGGAACCGTGCCGAGTCAAACCCGCACTCAGTTGAGTACGTACTCCACCGGTTCGAGAGGCGGTGGCAGGTCGCTGTGCCCCAGCGCTGCGAGGATTTCGCGTTCCAGGGTGCGCAGCAGAGCGTTGCACGGCAGGTCGTTCTCGTCGAAGCCGAAGGGGTCCTCCAGGTCGTCGCCGATCTCGTCGAGGCCGAAAAAGGTGTAGCTGACGATGGCGGTGAACAGGGGCGTCATCCAGCCCAGGGGCTCGGCCATGGCAAACGGCAAGAGGATGCAGAACAGGTAAATGGTGCGGTGCAGCAGCAAGGTGTAAGGGAAGGGCAGCGGCGTGCTCTTGATCCGCTCGCAGGCCGCCTGCACCTGGCTCAGGCTGACCAGGCGGGTTTCCAGCTGGGTGTAGCGCCAGTCGCTGATCAGGCCCTGGGTGGCCAGGGCCGAACAGCGCCCGCCGATGCGTTGCAGCAAGGCGTCGCTGGGGTTGGGGTGTCGAGGGTCGATGGGGTCGGCGGTCCAGGGTTGTTGCGCGCGGCTTTCATCTTCTTGCCGCAGGCGGGCGATCAGGCTGTGGGCGAAGCCGCAGAGTTCGCGCAGCAGGGCGGTGCGTTCAGCGCCGGCACCGATGACCAGGGTTTCGCGGATCAGTGAGCGCACCTCGATCACCAACTGCCCCAACTGTTTGCGGCCTTCCCACCAGCGGTCGTAGCAGGCGTTGTTGCGAAAACTCATGAAAATCGACAGCGACAGCCCGAGCAAGGTGAAGGGCGTGGCATTGACCTTGGAGAAATACGCCGGGTGCCAGGTTTCCACCAGCACGATCACCGAGGCCAGCAGCGTCACCAACAGACTGCGCAGGGCAATGCGCCGGGCGATGGAGCCTTTCAAGGAAAACAGAATGCCGATCAGGTTGGGTTTGGGGCGGACAATCATCGGGGAGGGCCAAGGCGAATACGCGGCGAGTGGAGAGTAGGAGCGCGGTGGCAGGCTGTCCAATCGCAATCGTCGACCGCCCCATCGACCGGCTTTATCAGCCAGTTCCCTTCGTTCCCACGGTCCCCGTGGGCATGCCTCCTGGGACGCTCCGCGTCCCGCCTTGTGCGCGCAGTGACGCGGAGCGTCATGGGCTGCGTTACCACGCGGAGCGTGGGAACGATCGGTCGGAGGCGGCAAAAAAAAGCCCCGCGACCGAATGGGGCGCGGGGCAAAAAATTGGTTGGTTGCGGCCAACCAAAGGAGCACGTTGAAGCTTAGTTGCTGGCTACGGTTTGTGGTTGCCAGCCGCCACCCAAGGCTTTGTAAATGGCCACGATGCCGCGGTACAGGTCGACCTCGGCCAGGGCCTGGGCGTCTTCTGCCGCCAGGCGCTCGCGCTGAGCGTCCAGCAGCACCAGGAAGTCCACGGTGCCTTCGCGGTAGCGAATCTGCGCCAAATCCGCCGCTGCGCGGCTCGACTCGCTCTGGCGGATCAGCGCGATCAGCCGTTGCTGGCGTTTGCCGTAGTCGCTGAAGGCGTTTTCCGATTCTTCCAGGGCCAAGAGCACTTGCTGTTCATAGTTGGCCAGGGCGCCATCGGCCTGGGCGTCGGCACCCCGCAGACGGGCACGGACGCTGCCTAGGTCGAACGCCGCCCACGTGATGCTCGGGCCCAGGGCCCAGGCGTTGGCCGCCGACGAGCCGATCTGCGAGCCGCGCCCGGCGGTAAAACCGAGGAAGCCGCTGAGGCTGACCCGAGGGAACAGGTCGGCCTTGGCCACGCCAATGCGCGCGGTAGCCGCCGCCAGTTGCCGTTCGGCGCTGAGAATGTCCGGGCGCCGTTGCAGCAGCTCACCCGGGTCGCCGATCGGCAGGGCCTTGGCAATTGCTGGCAGTTGCGCCGGCGACAGGTTGACGCTGAGGGCGTCTGGGCGTTCACCCAACAAGGTGGCAATGCGATTGCGCTGGCGTACCTGTTCAGCCTGCAACTGCGGCACGCTGGCTTCGACCGAGGCCAGGCGCGCGTCGGCGCGGACCACGTCGAGCTGGTCGCCGACTCCGGCATCGCGCAGGCTTTCGGTGATTTTGCGCGACTCCTGCTGGTTGTTCAGGTTGGCCAGGGCGATCTTTTCTCGCAGTTGCGCACCGCGCAGCTGTCCGTAGGCGTCCACCAACTCGGCAATCATCGTCACTTGCAACTGATAAAGATCGGCTTCGGCCGCTTGCTGGTCGGCGTCGGTGGCTTCCAGATTGCGCTGGATGCGGCCGAACAGGTCCAGCTCCCAGGCCATGTCCAGGCCCAGGTCGTAGCGCTCGCTGCTGACCCGGCGGGTGGTCTGGCCAGGGATCTGACCCTTGGCCAGGTCACTGCTGGCGCGGCTGGTGATGGTCGGCATCACATCGTTGCTGGCGTCATCGCGGATCGCTCGGGCAGCCCGCAGGCGGGCAAAGGCCACCCGCAGCTCACGGTTGCCCTGCAACGAACGGCTGACCAACTGGTTCAGGGTCGGATCGTCGAACTGCTGCCACCAGATGCCTTCGAAACGTGCGCGGTCGAAGTTCTTCTGGCCCGCGGCGCCATCGGTGGCGGCCGCGATATGGGCCGCCTCGGTGTTCGGGGCCTGGTAGTCAGGGCCCACGGCGCAGGCGCTGAGGGCCAGCACCAGCAGGCTCGGAAGGAAGACTTTCAGGCTCATGGTTGCGCCTCCAGTTGCAGGGCACGGGCGGCTTTGCGGGCTTCGCTGCGTTCCACATAGTTACGGATCAGGACGTAGAACACTGGCGTCAGCAGCAGGCCGAAGAAGGTGACCCCGAGCATCCCGGAGAACACCGCCACACCCATGGCGTGACGCATTTCCGCACCGGCACCGCTGGAGAACACCAAGGGCACCACACCCATGATGAAGGCGAACGAGGTCATCAGGATCGGCCGCAGACGCAGGCGGCAGGCTTCCAGTACCGCGGCGAGCGGGTCCAGGCCTTCCTCTTGCTTGTCCTTGGCGAACTCGACGATCAGGATCGCGTTCTTACAGGCCAGGCCCACCAGCACGATGAGTCCGATCTGGGTGAAGATGTTGTTGTCGCCGCCAGAGAGAATCACCCCGGTAATGGCCGACAGCAGGGTCATCGGCACGATCAGGATCACCGCCAGTGGCAGGCTCCAGCTTTCGTACTGGGCAGCCAGCACCAGGAACGCCAGCAATACGCAGAGCGGGAACACGAACAGCGCGGTGTTGCCCGAGAGGATCTGCTGGTAGGTCAGGTCGGTCCACTCGTAGGTCATGCCGTTGGGCAGTTCTTCCTTGAGCAGTTTCTCGATGGCTTTCTCGGCCTGGCCGGAACTGTAGCCAGGGGCGGCAGCGCCGTTGATCTCAGCCGTGATAAAGCCGTTGTAGTGCATCACGCGGTCCGGGCCCGAGGTGTCGCTGACCTTGATAAAGGTCGCCAGGGGGATCATCTCGCCTTTGTTGTTGCGCACTTTCAGCTGGCCGATCTGTTCGGCTTCGAGGCGGAACTGTTGCTCGGCCTGGACGTTGACCTGGTAGGTGCGACCAAAGCGGTTGAAGTCGTTGGCATACAGCGAACCCAGGTAGATCTGCAGGGTGTCGAAGATGTCGCTGACGGCCACGCCGTGAGTCTTGGCTTTTTCCCGGTCGATGGCGGCATCGACCTGGGGCACGTTCACGGTGTAGCTGGTGAACAACCCGGCCAGTTCCGGCACGTTGTGGCTTTTATTGATGATGTTCATGGTTTCTTTGTACAGCTCGTCGTAGCCCAGGTTGCCCCGGTCTTCGATCTGCAGGCGGAAACCACCGATGGTGCCCAGGCCTTGTACCGGCGGCGGCGGGAAGATCGCCATGTAGGCTTCCTGGATTCCGGCGAATTGGCCGTTCAGGGCCCCGGCAATGGCGCCGGCGGACTGGCTTGGGTCCTTGCGCTGGTCAAACGGCTTGAGGGTGACAAACACGATGCCGGCGTTGGGGCTGTTGGTGAAACCGTTGATCGACAGGCCCGGGAAGGCCACGGCCGCTTCCACGCCCGGCTGTTTCAGCGCCAGGTCGGACATGCGCTTGATCACGTCTTCGGTGCGGTCCAGGCTCGCGGCGTCCGGCAGTTGAGCGAAGGCCACCAGGTATTGCTTGTCCTGGCCGGGTACGAAGCCCGTCGGGGTGTTGGAGAAGCCGAAGAAGGTCAGCACCATCAGGCCGGCGTAGAGCAGCAGGGCGATGCCGCTGCTGCGGATCACTCGGCTTACGGTGCCGACGTAACCATGGCTGGCGCGATCGAAGAACCGGTTGAACGGACGGAACAGCCAGCCGCCGAACAGCTTGTCCAGGACCTTGGAGAAACGGTCCTTGGGCGCGTCATGGCTTTTCAGCAAGACGGCAGCCAGGGCCGGCGACAGGGTCAGGGAGTTGAAAGCCGAGATCACCGTGGAGATGGCAATGGTCAAGGCGAACTGCTTATAGAACTGTCCCGTCAGGCCGGAGATGAACGCCGCGGGGATAAACACCGCGCACAGCACCAGGGCGGTGGCGATGATCGGGCCGGTCACTTCACGCATGGCGCGTTTGGTGGCTTCCACCGGGTTCAGGCCCAGGCCGATGTTCCGCTCGACGTTCTCCACCACCACAATGGCGTCGTCCACCACGATGCCGATGGCCAGCACCAGGCCGAACAGCGACAAGGCATTGAGCGAGAAGCCGAACAGGTGCATGACCGCAAAGGTGCCGATCAGCGACACCGGTACCGCCACCAATGGAATGATCGAGGCGCGCCAGGTCTGCAGGAACAGGATCACCACCAGCACCACCAGGATCAGCGCTTCGAACAGGGTGTGCACCACCGCCTCGATGGAGCCACGCACGAAGATGGTCGGGTCGTAGACGATGCTGAAGTCCATGCCTTGCGGGAAGTTCTTCTTCAGCTCGGCCATCTTCTCGCGCACATCATTGGAGATCTGGATGGCGTTGGAGCCGGGGCGCTGGAAGATCGGGATTGCCACCGCCGGCTGATTGTTGAGCAGGGAGCGCAGGGCGTACTGGCTGGAGCCCAATTCGACCCGGGCGATGTCTTTGAGGCGCGTGATTTCACCGTCATCGCCAGCGCGGATGATGATGTTTTCGAACTCTTCCTCGGAGACTAGGCGGCCCTGGGTGTTCACCGACAGCTGGAAGCTGGTGGCGCTGGGCGCAGGTGGGGCGCCCAGGGCACCGGCAGCGACCTGACGGTTCTGTTCACGAATGGCGGTGACCACATCGGTGGCGGTCAGGTTGCGCGACGCGGTCTTGTTCGGATCGAGCCAGACCCGCAGCGAGTAGTCGCCCATACCGAACAGTTGCACGTCACCGACACCGCCGAGGCGCGCCAGCTCATCCTTGATGTTGAGCAGGGCGTAGTTGGACAGGTAGAGCATGTCGTAGCGTTTGTCCGGCGAGGTCAAGTGCACAACCATGGTCAGGTCGGGCGAGGCCTTGTCGACGGTGATACCGATACGCGTCACTTCTTCGGGCAGCTTGGGTTCGGTACGGGTCACGCGGTTCTGCACCTGCACCTGGGCGTTGTCCAGGTCGGTGCCCAGGGCGAAGGTGATGGTCAGGGTGATCTTGCCGTCAGCGGTGGATTGCGAGGACATGTAGAGCATGTTCTCGACCCCGGTGATTGCCTGTTCCAGGGGCGCAGCGACGGTTTCGCCGATGACCTTGGGGTTGGCCCCCGGGAAGTTGGCGCGCACCACCACGGTCGGCGGTACCACTTCCGGGTATTCGCTGATGGGCAGTTGGAACAGTGAGATGGCCCCGGCGATCAGGATCAGCAGCGAAAGCACCGCTGCGAAGATCGGCCGGGAAATGAAGAACTGGGAGAAATTCATCGGATTAGTCGTCCCTTAACCGCGTGGAGTCGCAGCGCTGGCGAGCTTCACTGCCGGGGCGGGCGCGCTTTTCGCGGGCGCCACTTGCGGCAGGTTGCTGGCTTCCAGTGCTTGTCGTTGTTGCGCCAGAGCGGCGAGGGTTTCCTGGCTGGCCATGGGCACCACTTCCGGGCTGACCGGCGAGCCCGGGCGAACCCGCTGCAGGCCCTTGACGATGATGGTGTCGTCTTTGTTCAGGCCGCTGCGGACAATGCGCAGGCCTTCGATCTTCGGCCCCAGTTCGACGGAGCGGTAGGCTGTCTTGTTGTCAGCGTCCATCACCAGTACGAACTTCTTGCCCAGGTCGGTGCCCACGGCTTCATCGGTGATCAGCACCGCGGAATAGGTGCCGCTGCCCACCAGTTTCAGGCGTGCATAAAGGCCCGGGGTGTAGCTGCCATCGCGGTTGTCGAACACCGCGCGGCCACGGATGGTGCCGGTTTTCGGGTTGACTTGGTTGTCGACGAAGTCCATCTGGCCCAGGTGCGGGTGGCCATCTTCATTGGACAGGCCGAGGTAGACCGGGGTGGTTTGGCCGCGTTGGCCCTGGCGCGCCAGCTGGGTGTACTTGAGGTACACACGCTCGTCGGCGTCGAAGTAGGCGTACACCTTGCCGGTGGACACCAGGCTGGTGAGCGGGGTGACATCGGCGGTCACCAGGTTGCCGGCAGTGATCTGGGCACGGCTGACGCGACCGCTGATGGGCGCGACCACTCGGGTGAAGCTCAGGTTGAGTTTGGCCAGGTCCAGCTGGGCCTGGATCGCGTCCACGCCGGCACGGGCTTCCTGGGCGGCGCTGGTGCGGGTGTCGGCCAGCTCGGCGGAGATCGCATTGCTGGTCAACAGGCGCTGGCCGCGCTGGGCTTCGTTGGCGCTGCGGGTGGCGGTGGCGCGGGCTTGTTGCAGTTGGGCTTCGAGGCGGCGAACTTCAGCCTGGAACGGGCGTGGGTCGATCTGGAACAGCAGGTCGCCTTTTTTCACCAGGGCGCCTTCGGTGAAGGCCACCTGATCGATCTGACCGGACACCCGTGGGCGGATTTCCACGGTTTCCGGGGCTTCCAGGCGACCGGTGAATTCATCCCACTCGTTGACGGGCTGCTCCAGCACTTTGGCCACGCTGACGCTGGCAGCAGCAGGGGCGGCCGCGTTTTCGGGGGCTTTGCCGCAGGCGCTCATCACGATCACGGCCAGGGCCGCAAGTGGGAAACGCAAGAGTTTGAGTGACTGGTCCATGGTTCATCCGCCAAGGTAATTTGAGATGGTGCGGATGATGAGCGGCGAGGGGGTATGTCACGAATCGAATGAAGCAAAGGTAACTATCATCGCGAATGATATAAGCCCCCCGCGAGCCCTCTGGAACGGGGGTTTCGTTAGGGGGCTATCGATGTGTGGGCAGTTGTAAGTCGTCAGCTTCAAGCTTCAAGCTTGGAGCTTGGAGCTTGGAGCTTGGAGCTTGGAGCTTGGAGTTTCGAGCTTCTCCCTCAAAATGTCTGTCCCATGGAGAATTGGAACACTTGGGTGTCGGCGTCTTCGGGCTTTTTGATGGGGTAGGCGAGGTTGAAGCTCAAGGGGCCCATGGGGCTGTACCAGGTGACGCCAACGCCCACGGAGCTGGCCATCTGGTTGAGATCGACGCCGTCGCAACCCTGGGTAGTGCTCAGGTAGCACTTGTTCGAATAAACGCTGCCCACGTCCCAGAACACCGAGGTGCGCAGGGATTTGCTGTCTTTGACAAAGGGCAGCGGGAACAGGTATTCGACGCCGCCGGTGATCAGGATATTCCCCCCCAGGGCATCGGTGTCGCGGTCGGAGTAGTAGGCCTGGCCGGCGCTGGCGTAGGTGCCCGTGGCCGGGGTGTTGCGTGGGCCCAGGGTGCCGCTTTCGAAGCCGCGCACCGAGCCTTCGCCGCCGGCGGTGTAGTTCTCATAGAAGGGCAAACCGTCGGTAGAGCCGTAGCTGTTGCCGTAGCCGAGCTTGGTGTGGAAGCGCAGGGAGGTGGCGTCGCTGACCGGCAGGAAGGTCTGCCCGGAGTAGTCGAGCTTGTAGAAGCTCAAGTCGCTGCCGGGCACGGTGACCATCAGATTGAGGCTCTGGGAGTGCCCGCGGGTCGCCAGTACCCCGCGATTGAGGGTCGATTCCGACCAGCCGAGGTTGGCCTTGAGGTTGTTGAATTCCTTGCCTTCACGCTCGACGAAGTCATAGATCTCGTCGGCGCTGTAGGTGCCGGGCTCGATGCTGTCGTGCTGCACCGTAAGGCCCAGGCTCAGGCGCGAGGTTTCATTGATCGGGTAGCCGAAGGTGGTGCCGGCGCCGTAGCTGTTGATGGCGTAGTAGGACACGCCGTCATCGTAGTAATCGCTGTAGTCGGTGGTGCTGTAGAACAGGTTGTAGCCCAGGCTGACCCCGTCCGGGGTGAAGTAGGGATTGGTGTAGCCCAGGTTGTACTTGCTCTGGTACTCCGAGCGGGTCAGGCCCAGGCTGGCGTAGTTGCCGGTGCCGAGGAAGTTGTTCTGGGTGATCGAGCCGCCGAGGATCAGCCCGGCGCTCTGTGCAAAGCCAACGCTGGCAGTGATCGAGCCCGAGGCCTGTTCTTCCACCGCGTAGTTGACGTCGACCTGGTCGTCGATCCCGGCCACCGCCGGGGTCTCCACGTTGACCTCCTTGAAGAAGCCCAGGCGTTCGAGGCGCACCTTGGACTGGTCGATCAGGTAGGTCGAGGCCCAGCCGCCTTCCATCTGGCGCATCTCCCGGCGCAGCACCTGGTCTTCGGTCTTGGTGTTGCCACGAAAGTTGATGCGGTTGACGTAGGCCCGCTTGCCCGGGTCCACCACAAAGGTGATATCCACCGTGTGTTGCTCATCGTTGGGCGTGGGTACGCCGCTGACGTTGGCGAAGGTGTAACCCTCGTTGCCCAGGCGCCGAGTGATCAGGTCCGAGGTGCTGGTCATCAGCTTGCGTGAGAACACCTGGCCCTTCTGCACCAGCAGCAGGGACTTGACCTGCTCCTCGGGAACTTTCAACTCGCCGCTGAGCTTGACCTCACGCACCTGGTACTTTTGCCCTTCGTGGATGTTGACGGTGATGTAGACGTGTTTCTTGTCCGGGGTGATGGACACCTGGGTCGAGACGATGTCCATGTTGATGTAGCCACGGTCCAGGTAATAGGAACGCAAGCGCTCCAGGTCGCCGGAGAGCTTTTCCCGGGCGTACTTGTCGTCGTTCTTGAAGAACGACAGCCAGTTACTGGTCTTCAGGGTGAATGACTCTTGCAGCTCGCTGTCGCTGAACACCGTGTTGCCCACCACGTTGATGTGCTGGATCGCTGCCACGCTGCCTTCATCGATCTTGATCTTCAGGCCCACGCGGTTGCGCGGCTGGGCCACCACTTCGGTGTCCACCGAGGCCGAGTAGCGACCCTGGGCAACGTATTGGCGTTGCAGTTCATTGCGTACGCCTTCGAGGGTGGCGCGCTGGAAAATCTCGCCCTCGGTGAGGCCGGACTGCTTCATGCCTTTCATCAGGTCGTCGGTGCTGATGGCCTTGTTGCCTTCGAACTCGATGCTGGCCACCGAAGGTCGTTCCACCACATTGATGACCAGCACATCGCCGTCACGGCCCAATTGGATGTCCTGGAAAAAACCGGTCTTGAACAGGGCGCGGGTGGACTCCACCAGGCGCCGGTCATCGGCTTCGTCGCCGACGTTCAGCGGCAGGGCGCCGAACACGCTGCCGGCGGACACCCGCTGCAGGCCGTTGATCCGAATATCGGTGATTTTGAAGCCTTGGGCGTGGGCCAGGGTGGTATTGAGCAACAGCGCAACCGAGCAGAGCAGGCGCGAAAAATTCATCAAGATCTTTTCCAGGACACATCGACAAGCAGCGCAGGCGCGCTCAGGCAACTCGCCGCAGGCGGTCTTCGCCAGCGGCCAGACAGGTGGACAGCCAGCTTAAGAGTGCGCGGCGTTTGGTGCGGTTAACCCAATGTCAAGTTAGGTAAAGGTTGGCCTGAAGCGATGACGCTGCCCGGTGCGGCGGCGATAATGGCCGCCTGCCCATTCAAGAGTCCGCCATGATCTCCGTATTGCTCGTCGACGATGACCAGGAACTGACCGAAATGCTCAGCCAGTACCTGCAGCGCGAAGGTTTTGCGGCCACTGCGGTGCACACCGGGGAGGAGGGCGAGACCCATGCGCTGTCGGGGCGCTACAGCATTGTGGTGCTCGACGTAATGCTGCCGCGCCTCTCGGGGATCGAGGTGCTGCGGCGTATCCGCGCCAGCAGCCAGGTGCCGGTGGTGCTGCTGACCGCCCGGGGCGACAACATCGACAAGATCACCGGCCTGGAACTGGGGGCCGATGACTATGTGCCCAAGCCCAGTTCGCCGGGTGAATTGGTGGCGCGGTTGCGGGCCATCATGCGGCGGGTGCAGCCAGTGGAACCGCGCACCTCGGAAGTGATCAGGACCGGCCCCCTGGAACTCTGGCCCGGCAAGCGCCAGGCCCTCTGGCAGGGCCGCGAACTGGGGGTGACCAGCACCGAATTCAGCCTGCTCGAAGAACTGGCCCGCTCGGCCGGGCAGGTGGTGAGTAAAAAGGACCTGTCCCTCAACGCCTTGGGCTGCCCCTTGACCCGTTACGACCGGCGCATCGACGTGCACATCAGCAGCATCCGCCAGAAACTTGGGCCGCGCCCCGACGCCAAGGCCTGGATCCAGAGCGTGCGCGGCCTCGGCTACCTGTTGATCGTCGAATGATGAAACCCAGCCGACTGTTCTGGAAACTGTTCCTGGCCTTTTGGCTGGCCACCAGCCTGACCTTTCTGGTGGGGCTGTGCATTTTGCTGCTGGGCAGCATGCGCCCCGGCGACCCGCACCTGGAGGCGATCCTGGCCAGCGAAGAACAGTTGCTGCGCCAGTTCGGGGTCGAATCGGGGCGCCAGTTACTGGCGGTGTGGGAGCACCCGCCGGATCAGGCCCTGGGCGTGTATGACGCAGCCGGGCAACTGCTGGCTGGCTCGCCCGTGCCCCATCCCGTTTATGAGCGCACGGTACTCAGCCATGAGGGCTTGAGCCTGTCGCTGCGTTCCACCCATCCCGCAGACGATGGCCATGAGGGCGGGCCAGGGCGCCTGGTGCCGTTGATCATCGGCACGGTGATGAGCGCCCTGTTCAGCGGTTACCTGGCCTATTACCTGGCGTGGCCCCTGGCCTATTTGCGCCGGGCCATGAGCGACGTTGCCCAGGGCCGCTTCGGCACCCGGGTCAAGCCGATGATGGGTGGGCGTCGGGATGAAATCGTCGACCTGGCCGAGGACTGCGACCGCATGGCCAACCAACTGCGGCTGCTGGTGGAGGCTCAGCAGCACCTGCTGCACGACATCTCCCACGAGTTGCGCTCGCCCTTGACCCGCATGCAGGCGGCCATCGGCCTGTTGCGGCAGGACGAGGCACGCCTGGACATGCTCGAACGCATCGAGCGTGAATCCGAGCGCATGGACACCCTGATCGAAGCGCTACTGACCCTGGCCCGCCTGCAGGGCCGACCTGAGAGCATCGAGCGCGAGTCACTGGACATCATCGAGTGGCTGGCGGTGATCGTCGAAGACGCCCAGTTCGAGGCGCAGATGAAAGGCTGCCGGGTCAGCCTGGAGGCGGGCGCGCCCTTTGTCGCCCAGGTCAACGGTGAACTGCTGTACCGCTGCTTCGAGAACGTGATTCGCAACGCCGTGCGCTACAGCCCGGTCGGCACCACGGTGCAGGTCAGCGCCGAAATCGATGGCGACAGCCTGACCGTACATATCAGCGACCAGGGGCCGGGGGTGGAAGCGCCACGCTTGCAGAGTATTTTCCAGCCCTTCGAGCGGGGCCTGGGCGATGCCAGCGTGGGCTTTGGCCTGGGCTTGGCGATCGCCTCCCGGGCCGTGGAAATGCATGGCGGCAGCATCCTTGCGCGCAACCGTCAGGGCGGCGGATTGAGCGTGGACATCCGCCTGCCGCGCAGCGGATCTTTACACGATATTACATAGCCTTGACGGCCCTGTACGCCGCCGCTCTTTAGACTTTCCACTCATGCTTGCGCAGCGGTTGCGCGTGTTTTCGGCAGGCCATTGAGTGGAGGTGGCGATGTTTCAGGTGCATAAAAAAGGATTCGTTTCCGGCAGGAAAATGGTCGACGGGCTGGTGCCCTATGACTTCTTTTGCGAAGACAGCCCGGCGATCAACCTGTTCGTGTTTACCGGTTCTGCCGCTCGCGGCCAGGCGGTGGAGGAGCAGACCCTGTGGGGCTTCACCCGGCTGGAACGGTTTGAAGCCATGAACGGCGCGCTGGTGGCCAACCGAAAAAACGCCGGCTGGCTGCAGAGCGTCAACGTGCTCACCGGCCCCAACCAGAACGGCACCCAAAGCGTGAAATTCCAGCGGGTCACCAAGATCATCAAGCACGCCCAGGCCGCGGACCGTGCCGCCAGCAAGGTGGAATACGAGATCCAGACGGACGAAGGCGACACCTACTTCACCCGGCCGACGGCCACAGCCAACAGTGCACAAACTGTGATCTATACGGCGGAGCTACCGGGTTGAGCTGTAGGGTTGAGCTAGACGGTAGCGCCAGGCACCTAGCACAGATCCTGGATGAGCGGTCGAGCCCGGCGTTTGAAAAGATTGTAATGGGAACAATTCGCGTTTAAGGTGCGCGCGTCTGCCAGGCTCCTGCCTGGCGTTTTCGTGTTTGTCTGCCTGAGGCGCTCCATGTCGCTCCCTGAAACGGATTCGATCGTTTCCCTCGATGTCTTGTACGGCACCCAGCGTGGCTGGTTGCAGGGCTGGCTATGGCGCTCGTTGGGGTGCTCGCAGCAGGCAGCGGACCTGGTCCAGGACACCTTTGTGCGGTTGCTGGTGCGCGGCCAACCGATCAGCGCCCGTGCTCCGCGGGCACTGCTGGTGCGGATTGCCCGTGGTCTGGTGATCGACCACTGGCGTCGCGACGCCCTGGAGCGCGCCTACCTGGAGGCCTTGGCCCAGTTGCCGGAGGCCAGCCATCCGTCACCCGAGGTGCGGCATGAAGCGCTGCAATGCCTGGAGCGCATCGCTCAATTGCTCGATGGCCTCAAGCCGGCCGTGCGTGAGGCTTTCCTGCTGTACCAGCTCGGTGACTTGAGCCACGCACAGGTGGCTCAGGAACTGGGCCTGTCCAGCCGGACCGTGGAGCGGCATGTGGCAAGCGCGCTGTTGCACTGCTACCGGGTGTGCTTCGAGACGCCCGCGTGAGCGCGGCTGCCGAGCGCCTGCCGGAGGACATCGTGCGCACCGCCATCGAGTGGCAGATGCGCTTGCGCGCCAACGCCCAGAACAGCGAGCTGCACAAACAACTGCACGACTGGCGCCGTCACGACGTACGCCATGAACTGGCGTGGCAACGGTTGCAGCAGATGGGTGGGCTGTTCCAGGCCAGCCATCTGCCCGATGCCGCGCGCACCATTCCGCTGTTGCGCCGTGCCGAAGCCGACCTGAGCCGCCGTCGCACCTTGAAGCTGCTGGGCCTTGGTTTGGCCGCCGGCAGCGCCACGCTGCTGGTTGGCACCGCGTCACCGGCCTGGCGCAGCGACTTTGCCACGGCCACCGGCGAGCGCCGTCGGGTCGACTTGGGGGCGGGGGCTGAGTTGCTGCTCAACACCGGCAGTGCCGTGGATGTGCAGGGGCGCGACTTGTTGCTGCGTTCGGGCGAACTGCTGGTGGACGGCGCCGACTGGCGGGTGCGCTGCCGTTTTGCCGAGTGTGAGGGCCGGCAGGCCAGGGCGGTGCTGCGCGAGCGTGAGGGCTACAGCGAAATCCATGTCGAGCGCGGCGAGGTGCTGATCTCCACCCCGTTCGGCCAGCGTCGCCTGCTGGCCGGTCAGGGGCTGGGGGTTCACGCCACCCAGATGACCGCGCTGGGCCCGGGGCCGCTGGACCCGTTTGCCTGGACCCGCGGCCTGTTGCTGGTCAACGACATGCGCCTGGGGGACTTCCTGGCCGAGGCCGGGCGTTATCGCCAGGGCTGGCTGGGCTGTGACAACAGCGTGGCGGACCTACGCCTGTCTGGGGTGTTCCGCCTGGATGAACCCGCGGCCATGCTGAGCAACATCACCTACCTGCTGCCAGTCCGCATCGTCGAGCGCACCCGTTGGTGGGTACGCGTCATGCCGCTGGTGTAAATAATTTGTCGGACTTTCGCGGTTCATCCGGTTAGGGATGATCACTCCCTGAATGGAAACCGTCATGTTGCTTGCCAGACTGCCTCTGCGTGCCGTTGTGCCGCTCCCATCCCGTACCTTGCCAGGCGCCGTGTGCCTGGCGCTGGCCTTGCTCGGGGGCACGGCGAGCCTGCCCCTCCAAGCGGTCGCGGCGGCCAGTGGGCAAACGGCGCCAAGCATTCCGGCCGGGCCTTTGCAACAGGCCCTGAGCACCTTTGCCGAGCGCGCCGGGATTACCTTGTCCTATTCCCCGGAAGCCGTGCGTGGCCTAAGCAGCCCGGGGCTGGCCGGCGGCGGTTCGCTGGACGACGGCCTGGCAACGTTGCTGGGCGGCAGTGGCCTGGTGGCGCAAAAGACCTCGTCCGGCTACGTGGTGTTGCCGGCCAAGAGCGAGGCCAGCGTCCAGCTGGAAGCCACCAACATCAATGCCAGCGCATCGCAGAGCGCCTTCGCTCCGGTGGAAGGCTACTTCGCCAGTAACGCCAGCAGTGCCACCAAGACCGACAAGCCGATCCTGGAAACCGCCCAGAGCGTCAGCGTGGTGACGGCCGAGCAGATCGCCGACCGCAAGGTCGACCGCATCGAAGATGCCGTGGCCTACAGCGCCGGTGTGCGGGTGGGCAGTTCCGGGTTGGACCCGCGTTTCGACATGATCAGCGTGCGCGGTTTCGAGACCACCATCGCTGCCGACTTTCTCGATGGCTTGCGCCAGCCGGGCAGTGGCTGGCTGTCCCTGTACTCCACCGAGGCCTACAACATGGAGCGCGTCGAAGTGCTCAAGGGGCCGGCCTCGGTGCTCTATGGCCAGGTCAACCCCGGCGGCATGGTCAACCGGGTGAGCAAGCGCCCGAGCCTGCTGGCGAAAAACGAAGTGCAAGTGCAATCCGGCAATTACAACCACCAACAGGCGCAGTTCGACGTCGGCGGCCGCCTGGATGAAGAGGGGGATGTGCTGTTCCGCGCCGTGGGCGTGTACCGCGATGCGGAGAACTACATCCCCCAGTTGAACAACGACACCCGCCTGCTGGCGCCTTCGTTGAGCTGGCAGATCGACCCCGACACCCGCCTGACGGTGCTGGCGCAGTATCAGGAGCGTGAGACCGGGGCTTCGCCGATGCTCTATCAGGAGGGCGACCACCTGACCCACTTCTGGCAGGGCGACGAGTATTTCGACAAGCTCGAACAACGCCAGTGGACCCTCGGCTATGAGTTCGAGCACGCGTTCAACGACACCTTCAGCCTGCAACAGAACCTGCGTTACGGCGAAGTCGACACCACCAATCAGTACCTGCAACCCACCGGCTCCAGCGACGGCCACACCCTGGACCGCACGGCGGTCGGGGTCTATGAGGACATGTCGTCGCTGTCCACCGACACCCGCCTGATCAGCCGTTTCGCCACCGGGCCTCTGCAACACACCTTGATCACCGGCGTGGATTACGCGTGGGTCGACACCTCGTTGCTGTACGCCACCGGCCCCGGCCCCTCCATCGACCGCTATGCACCGAACTATCACCAGCCGGTGAATCGTCCCACCACGGCGCTGGCTGACGAGGACGGCCTGGAGCATCGCAGCGGCCTGTACTTGCAGGACCAGATCGATCTTGGCCAGTGGCGCCTGTCGGCCGGGTTGCGCCGTGATTCGGTCAAGGTGCGTCGCTCCGACCACCTGTTCGGCGCCGACACCCGCACTCGGGATGCGGCCACCACCGGCCAGCTCGGCGTGCTCTACCTGTTCGACAATGGCCTGGCGCCCTATGCCAGCTACGCCACGTCCTTCCTGCCGGAGAGCGGCACCGACGCCAATCACCAACCCTACAAACCGACCCAGGGCGAGCAGTACGAGGTGGGCCTCAAGTACCAGCCACCGGGTAGCAGCACCCTGTTGACCGCGTCCCTCTACCAACTGACGCAAACCAACGTGCGCACCCGGGACCCGTTCAATACCCTCTACAGCACCCAGACCGGTGAGCAATCCTCCCGCGGCCTGGAATTGGAGGCAGTGTCCGACCTGAGCGACCGCCTGCGCATGACCGCCAGCTACAGCTTCAACGATGCCGAGGTCACCCGCAGCACGGAAGGCAACGAAGGCAAGGACCCGATCAATGTGCCGCGGCACCTGGCCTCGCTGTGGCTGGACTACCGCCTGCCCATGGGCCTGGGCCTGTCTGCCGGCGCGCGCTACACCGGCAGCAACTACGGGGACAAGGCCAACACCGTGAAGAACGAGGGTTACACCTTGGTCGACAGCGGCGTGCACTACGACTTCGGTGGCGGCCTGGACGGCGTACGCCTGGCGTTGAATGCGCGCAACCTGTTCGACAAGCGCTACATCAATTGTCAGGAAGGCTATTGCTACCGAGGTGAGGCGCGCAGCGTCGTCACCAGCCTGAGCTATCGCTGGTGAGGAGGGGGACGATGATGCGCCATTTATTGATGGGCCTGGGCGCCATGCTCCTGGGCAGTTTTGCCGCCGCCCAGGCAGAACCTGTGACCCTGGACGGTACCGAACAGTGGACGATGCACAGCGCCGAGGGCCGCGAGTATCGGATCATGATCAGCCTGCCGGAGGGGGAGGTGCCTTACACCGGCGGCTATCCGGTGATCTATTTACTGGATGGCAACGCCTACTTCCCGGCCTTCCACGCCGCCAAGCGCGCCCAGGACCGACTGCGCGCCTCAATCATCGTGGCCATCGGTTACCCGAGCGACACGCCGCTGGACTTTGTGCGTCGTGCCTTCGATCTGTCACCGCCGGTGCCCCAGGAACGCAATGAGCCGCCGCAAGGGGGGCAGGACCTGTTTCTTGAGTTCATCGAAAAGCGCCTGATGCCGAAAGTCAGCGAGCGCTTCAAGGTCGATCAGGATCAGCGCAGTCTGGTGGGGCATTCCTTTGGCGGCATGTTCGGGGTCTATGCGCTGTTCACCCGGCCGGCACTGTTCCAGCATGTGGTGGCGGTCAGCCCGAGCCTGTGGTGGCGCGATCGCTACCTGATGGAGCCCGAGCGTGCCTTCAGCCAACGGGCCCGTGCCGGGCAAGTGGACCTGACCCACCGCAGCCTGACCCTGTTGATGGGCGAGCGGGACATGGTCCAGGAAATCCAGGATGCCCGAGCCTTGCAACTCCGCTTGCAGGACCTGTCGCAGTACGGTTTGCGCAGCGACTTCCAGGTCGAGCCGGGGGAGGATCACATGTCGGTGCCGTTTCGGGTGCCGACCCGGGTGCTGGATGAGTTGATCAGCACCCGGCGCTTCTGAATCTGCCCCGGCCTTAGCGCAGGCTCCACGAGACCCCGAGGTACATCGCCAAGCCCTCGCCTGGCGTGGAGCGTGCCGCGTCCAGGCCTTTGTCGTCGTAACCCGGCGTCACCGTGGCGGCGTAGTGCTGGTTGGTCAGGTTGCGCAGGTCGAGCCAGGTCTGCCAGTCGTTCTTCGGCGCGTTGTAACCCAGGGTGGCACCGAACAGCGCGTAAGGATCGGCTTCGTAACTGTTGGCGTAATCCACCGCGACCTTGGACACCAGTTGGGTGTTGAGCGCAGCGAAGAAGCCCAGGGGCCAGTCGTAGCGCAGTTCGCCCTGGTAGTAGTGCATCGGCAGGCCCGGCAGGCGGTTGCCGCCGAAGCGCGGGTCGTCACGGTAATGGAAGTCGCTGAAGGTGTAGGCCTGGCGCAGGCTCAACTGGCCGCCCTGGTCCGGCGCCCACAGGGTGCTCTGCAGGCTGGCCTCCACACCCTGGTGCACGGTGGGGCTGGCGTTCAGTTCGTAGGGCGTGGTGGCGCTGGCGTCCGGCAACACCGAGAGCAGTTCATGACGCACCTGGGCGTAGTACCAGGCCAGGCTCCATTGGCCCAGGGCGCTGTCGCCACGGCCGCCCAGCTCCAGGGTGGTCGCGGTCTGGTTACGCAGCTCGATCGGGTCACGCTGGGCGCCGGTGGCAACGCCGCTGCCTACCGGGAAGCGCTGGTTGGCACTGTAGATCAGCGACCAGGGGTGGGGCGCTTCCACCGAGCGGCTGAGGTTGCTGAACAGCTGCACCTGGGGCGTCAGCTGGTAGCGCAGGCCCACACGCGGGGCGTAGTCCCAGTCGCCGAGGCTGGTCTTGCCGCCGCCTTCGGGGTAGGTCACGGCGCTTTCACGGCGGGTGTAGATGGCCGCCAGGCCGGTGGTCAGCCACAGGTCATCAGCAATCTCCAGGTCATTGCCCAGATGCAGCACGCTGTCCGAACCCTGGTAGGTAAAGTCGCGAATCCGCGTGCCCGGCGCGTAGCCGGCAGTGTTGCCTGTGGGGATGCGCACAAACTCGCTGGCGCCGGCATTGGGCAAGTGCTTGGTCACGCGCAGGCCCAGGTTGCTGCGGCTTTCCAGGCCCCAAAGGGCGTCGCGGCGCTTGTAGTCGAAGGTGCCGCTGACATCGCTGTACGCCACCCTCAGGCGGTTGGGGCCTTCGCGCAGGTCCATGGGGTAATCGTGGTAGACCAGGCCGGTCTGGATGCTTGAATCGTCATCGATGTAATAGGTGGTCTTGTTGCCGATAAAGGTGCTGCCCGGCTGGTCGCGGTTGTAATCCCGCGCCTGGTAGACCGGGTTGGCCGCCCGCGCATCGTGCTCGATGGAACGCTTGGTCACACGGCCGGCCAGCTCGTTGTCGGCCTCGCGGTGACGTAGGTAGAAGCGGGTTTCCAGGTTGGGGTTGAAGCGATAGCCGAAGTTGGCGATTACCCCCTGGCTGGCGCTGGCGGTGTGGTCCTGGTAGCCGTCGGAGCGGGCGTCGGTTACGGCCAGGTAATAGTCGAAATCCCCCAGCACCTGGCCGGAGCTGACCTGACGCTGGCGATAGCCGTGGCTGCCGGTGGCGTAGCGCACCTGCAGCAGCGGCGCGTCGTAACCGGTGTGGCTCACGTAGTCGATGGCGCCGCCCAGGGCCAGGCCGCCACGGTCGAAGCCGTTGGCGCCGCGCAGCACTTCCACATGGTCGAGCCACAGCGGCTCCAGCAACTCATAGGGCGTGCCGCCAGGGCCGGTCAGCGGCAGGCCGTCGAGCATCGCGTACACCCCCGAGGCATGGGCGCCGGGCGCGCGATTGATCCCCGAACCGCGGATCGAGATCTTCACCCCTTCGTTGCCTGCGGACTGGGCATAGACCCCCGGTTGATACGCCAGTACATCCTGGTTACTGGCCACGCGCCCCTGCAGCGGCTGGCGCAGATCGACCACGTTGGTCCCGCCAGGGACCTGGGCCAAGCGGGCCTTGGCGTCCTCGACTGCCTGATCTTCGCCACCCTGCGCCGGGGCCTCAATCAGCACCTGCCCCAGTTCCATGTTCTGAGCCTCGGCCAGGGTTGGGCAGGCAAGGGCCAGCCCCAGCAGCGCAGTGGGCAGGGATTTGGGCGAAGGCATCGAGAAAACTCCAGGCATAGAGAAACGAACAGTGAAGAGTGCGACGTAAGAAAGAACGAAGGGAACACATGGCGATTTTGCTTTTTTTGCCGCAACACGCCCCCAAAAAACGCTGCCCGACGGCGCTGTAGGAGCTGGCTTGCCAGCGATGGCGATCTTCAGGGCGATGCAGGACTTGAGGACCGATCGCCGGCAAGCCGGCTCCTACAGGGGGAGGGTTTTGCGGGGGGCTGTGGGCGCTGGCTTGCCAG
>NZ_JALQCX010000080.1:0-1242 GCF_023241665.1 Pseudomonas morbosilactucae
GGCAGTTGCAGCGGCTCCCGAGTGCCAAAGAAGCTGTCCGCCCAACTGCCCACAAACACCTCTCCGTCACCCTGCTGCTGCCAGATGAAGTCGGGGATGTTGAACACGCTGGCCAGGCTGTCCATGGCCAAGTAGCCGGTAGCCAGGCTGTAGAAGAACGGCGCCTTTACCCGGGCATAGGGTTGTGCCGGCACACGGAAGCGTAAGCCGGTCTTGGTGCTGATCTCGGCCAGCACCGCCTGCAGGTCGACGTGACGCAGGTTCAGCGGCAGCGGGTTGCCCAGGACGGCCGCCAGTTCGCGGCAGGCCAGGATCTGCTGTACGCCATTCGCCGCGGTCGATCGCTCCACGTAGCCGATGAAGTGACGCTGCAGCGTGCGTTCGTTGTAGCCGATATCCAGCGTTACCAGGCCTTTGACCGGAGCTGTGGCCTGGATTGTGAACGTCGCCCGGCCGGGGCTTTTGCTGTCCAGGCGAACGTCTTCCTTGACCAAGTCATGGACCTGGCCACCGATCGTCAACACCTTGTGCAGCTTCAAGACGTGCCGCCCAGGTAGTCATCCACCTTTTTCAGGACCGACTCAAAGCCGCTCAGCTCCTTGCCAGCCTCGCCACTGCCACCTTCGCCACCCACGCCTTGCCCGGGCGCCGATTGCGCGCTGACCGCGTTGCCGGCGCGGCGCTTCTCGACCTTTTCCGGGTTCGACAGCTTCTCCGATAGCGTGAACTGGACCAGCCAGGCCTTTAGCGAATCATCCTCCCGGGCGCTGACTCCCTCCGAGAACTGCGCCTCGCGCACACCGAAGGCGGCGGCCGTGTCGTTGACTACCCGGTACATCTTGAGTTGGCCACCGCCGGCGGTGGCTTCGGCCAGGCGCATCAGGTCGCGCAGCTGCACCTGGTCAACAAAGGGAATCATCAGCGTGACGGCCAGGGTCTTGGGCTTGAAGCCCTTGTGGGCCTTCTCGGTGTTGCTGGTCTGGCCTGACAGGTCGTCGCTTTCGATCCGCAGGTTGGCGGTGACCTTGAGGTTCTTGCCCCGGATCTGCTTACCATCGAGCAACAAGGTCATAGGCCCACCAGTTCACGAACAAAACTCAGGCCCTGGTGCGATCCGACCAGGAGCACGCCGGCGGACAGCACCCATTCGTGCCCCGGGGCGCGCCCTCCAACAAGGCCCGGCGCAGATCGGTGGTGTTGCCCGGGCCCAGGATCCGCGCACGCATACTGTGATCCTCATTA
>NZ_JALQCX010000081.1:0-65275 GCF_023241665.1 Pseudomonas morbosilactucae
GCCAGCTCCTACAAGGGGGCTGCGTCAGCAACGGTGACGCACAATCCTGTGGGCGCCGGCTTGCCGGCGATGAGGCTCTTGAGATTTGTGTGGGTCTTGGGGGCGCTATCGCTGGCAAGCCAGCTCCTACAAGGGGGCTGTGTGAGCGACGGTGACGCACAATCCTGTGGGCGCCGGCTTGCCGGCGATGAGGCTCTTGAGATTTACGTGGGTCTTGGGGTGCCATCGCTGGCGAGCCAGCTCCTACAAGGGGGCTGTGTGAGCGATGGTGACGCACAATCCTGTAGGAGCCGGCTTGCCGGCGATCAGGCCCTTGAGATTTGCATGGGTCTTGGGGACGCCATCGCTGGCGAGCCAGCTCCTACAACGGGGGTTAGGCTCGGGCGCGTAGGAGGTCGTCGGCGAGGCTGGCGGCGCGGTCGCGCAGTTCGACGAAGCGTTGGTTGAGGTCGCCATAGCCGGCTTTCCAGGACAACACGCCATCTGCATAGGCCTGGCCAAGCACCAGGTCATTGATCGAACCCATGCCGCCATAGGCGCGGCGCAGGTCATCGAGGCCCGAGTCATCGCCCTCCAGCAGGCGGCCCCGGGCGGTGCGCATCCAGCGGCTCCAATGGGTGTCGTCGTCGCTTTCCAGTACCAGGGCCAGTTGTTCGAGCACGTCGATCAGTTCGGCAGTTTTTGCATCCATGGCGGGGCATCTTCCAGGGTTGGACGGGGCGGCGTTACTCAGTGCGCCGTCAGCAGGGCTTCGAGTTTTTCCTGGTCACGGGCGAACTGGCGAATGCCTTCGGCCAATTTTTCGGTGGCCATGGCGTCTTCGTTGGACGCCCAGCGGAACGCCGCCTGATCCAGGTGCTGGCGCGGTTCGCCGGCCTGGCCGGGAAGCAGTTTGCGTTGCAGCGGGGCGACGTCTTCATCGAGTTTTTGCAGCAGTTCGGGGCTGATGGTCAGGCGGTCGCAGCCGGCCAGTTGCTCGATCTGACTGAGGGTGCGGAAGCTGGCGCCCATGACCACGGTGGGGATGGCGTTGGCCTTGTAGTAGTTGTAGATCCGCGTCACCGACTGCACGCCCGGGTCCTCGGCGCCGGTGTAGTCCTGGCCGGTATTTTTTTTGTACCAGTCGTAGATGCGGCCGACAAAAGGCGAAATCAGGAACACCCCGGCATCGGCGCAGGCCACGGCCTGGGCGAAGGAAAACAGCAGGGTCAGGTTGGTCTGGATGCCGGCGCGCTCCAGGCGTTCGGCGGCACGGATGCCTTCCCAGGTCGAGGCCAGTTTGATCAGTACCCGCTCGCGGCTGACGCCCGCCTGGTCGTAGAGGCCGATCAACTGGTTGGCCTTGGCCCACAGCGCCTCTTCATCGAAGGACAGGCGTGCATCGACTTCAGTGGAAATGCGCCCCGGAATCACCTCAAGAATGCCGCAGCCCACCGACACCGCGAACTGGTCGCAGGCCAGGCCGACATCGCCCTTGGCGTGGGTCACCGCGCGCTGCAACAGCTCGGCGTATTGAGGAATGGCCGCGGCCTTGAGCAGCAGGGACGGGTTGGTGGTGGCGTCCACCGGGCGCAGGCGGGTGATGGCGTCGAGGTCGCCGGTGTCACAGACGACGGTGGTGAATTGCTTGAGTTGTTGCAGTTTGGAAGTCATGGGCAGGGTCTATCCACGTCGCAGGTGATTGATAAGGGGCTACTGGTTCAGGGCCTGGGCGGTTTCCAGGTCGGTGATCAGCACGTCCAGGTAGCCGCCCTGGAGTGCGCCGCGAATGGCCTGCACCTTGCGCTGGCCGCCGGCCAGGGCCAGCACCCGGTTGATCGAGCGCAGCTTGGGCAGGGCCACGGAAACCACGAATTCTTCGTCTTCCTCCAACACCGGGCGCCCCTGGGCGTCGAAGTAGCGCAGGCAGATGTCGCCCACCGCGCCACGCTCGGCCAGCAGGCGCAGCATGTCTTCGGTGTAGTAGTTGCCGCTGTTGCGCAGCAGTTGCGAGGGCTCCAGCTCACCGATGCCGACAATCGCCAGGGTAATGCTGTCGAAGCGGTTGAGCACCTCCTTGACTTCTTCCATCTCGACGATGCGCTGTTTGCTTTCCACCGACTGCTCGATGCTTTGCGAGGGCAGCAGGAAGGCCGGGCAGTTGAGCAGGGTGGCCAGGCGCTGGGTCAGCAAGGTGGCTTCGAAGGCGCCCTTGTTGCCCACGCCCCCCAGCAGTTGCACCACTTCCTGGGCACCTTGCTTGCCGGGCTGGGCGTGCATATGGCCGACCATGGCGCGGATGGTGCTGCTCCAGGACGAGATACCAATGTGGTCCTGAGGGCTGAGGCTGGTTTCCAGGTAATGGGCGGCGGCCGAGCCGATGGCCTGCTTGATGCTTTCTTCGTTGCCGGTTTCGGTGGCTTCGACCACGATCACCCGGCGCACGCCGTACAGGCGCTGCAACTGATTTTCCAGTTCCAGGTGCAGGCCCTGGGGGCGCATTACGGTGATTTTCACCACGCCTTCCTGCAGGGCACGGCGTAGGGCACGGCTGATAAAAGACTGGGACAAATCGAGCTGCGTGGAGATCTCGGACTGCTTGAGCCCTTCTTCGTAATAGAGGCTGGCGATCTTGGTGATCAGCCGTTGTTCTTCGATTTGGCTCATGCAGGCCCCAATAAATGAAATCAATACCTAACGTGCCGGCGAGGATAGCAAACCGACGGCGGGTCGTGCCCGCCGCCGAAATCACGACATGATCAGCCCGCCGTCGATATTGATCGCCTGGCCGGTCAGGTAGGCGGCGTCATCGGAGGCCAGGAAAGCCACCAGCCCGGCCACGTCCGAAGGCTTGCCGGCGCGGCGCAGGGGAATGTTCTTCACCCACTCGGCCATCAGCTCGCCCTTGGCGTAGCGTTTTTCCTCGGTACTGAGAATCTCGCCCCAGACCCGGTCGTTGTAGTCCCACATTTCGCTTTCGATGATGCCGGGGCAGAAAGCGTTGACCGTGATGTTATGCCGCGCCAGCTCCAGGGCCAGGCTCTGGGTGATGCCGATCACACCCATTTTGCTCGCGGCGTAGTGGGGGGTGTAGATGAAACCCTGGCGGCCCTGGCCCGACGAGGTGTTGATCAGCCGGCCGCTGCCTTGCTTGACCATGTACTTGGCGGCCTCGCGGCAGCCGAGCCAGACCCCGGTGGTGTTGACCTGCAGGACTTTGTCGAAGTCGGCTCGGGGCATGCTGTCGAAGTGGTCGATGGTGATGATGCCGGCGTTCTGCACCGACACGTCGATGCTGCCGAAACGCTCGTGGGCGCTGCGGTACAGGCGCTGGATATCGCCTTCGTCGGTGACGTCCAGGCCCAAGGCCAGGCTGCTGATGCCGTATTCCCGCGCCAGTTGGTCGGCGGTGAAGGTCACCCGTTCCAGGTCGTTGGACGCCAGCACCAGGTGGGCGCCTTCCTGGGCGAAGCGCTCGGCAATGCCGGCGCCGATGCCTCGGCAGGCACCAGTGATGACCACGGTTTTTCCGCTAAAACGTTGGGACATGAGGGGTGCTCCAATTGTTCGCAGGGGCTGGCTTACCAGCAGACAAAACCACCGTCCACCAGCAGATCGACGCCGGTGCAGAAGGACGAGGCCTGGCTGACCAGGAAGATCGCCGGGCCGACCATTTCTTCCACGCTGGCCATGCGGCCCATGGGCGTGGTCTGTTCAAAGATCTTCACCTGGTCCGCCACTTCGGGGCGCGAGTTCATCGGCGTGGCGGTGTAGCCGGGGCTGATGCAGTTGACCCGCAAGCCCTTGTCCGCCCATTCCATGGCCAGGCTTTTGCTCAGGTGGATGACCCCGGCCTTGGAGGTGTTGTAGTGGGCCTGCAGCAGCCCGCGGTTGACGATGCTGCCGGACATCGAGGCGATGTTGACGATGGCCCCCTTGCCCCGTGGCAGCATTACGGCGGCTTGGGCCTGGCAACTGAGGAAGATCCCGGTCAGGTTGATGTCCAGGGTGGTTTGCCAGCGTTGCAGTTCCAGTTCTTCGGCCGCCTGTGCGTTGGCGATGCCGGCGCAGTTCACCGCCACGCTGAGCGCCCCCAGTTCGGCTTCGGTGCGGGCCACGGCGGCATCCAGGGCGGCACGGTCGGTCACGGTGCCGGCCAGGGCCAGGCCGCGACGGCCCAGGGCGTTGATGCGTGCCACGGTGCTGTCGATGCCCGGGCTGTTGGGCAAGTCAAAGCAGGCCACATCGGCCCCGGCTTCGGCCAGGCCCACGGCGATGGCCTGGCCAATGCCGCTGCCGGCGCCGGTGACGAAGGCTACCTGGCCTTGAAGACTAAAAAGTTGCATGGGTTGCTCCGTGTCAGTCGTGATATCCATCCCGCCGCACCCCCCCTTATGTAGGAGCTGGCTTGCCAGCGATGACGGTGTGCAGTGGATCGTTATGCCAGCCTTGCCGGCCTTATCGCCGGCAAGCTGGCCTCTACAGCTAGGCGTTAATCGCCTTTGCAGCGTTATGCCGTGGCCATTTCCATGACCGATACGGGGGTGGCGGCGCCGCGTTCGAGGATGCCCATCTGCCGGCCACGGCTCATGACCATGACCCGGTGGGACAGCCCGAGCACTTCGTCGAGGTCGGAACTGACCACGATCACCGCCATGCCGGTGGCCGCCAGTTCGGCGATCACCTCGTAGATCGCCGCCCGTGCGCCGACGTCAATGCCCCGGGTCGGCTCATCGAGGATGAACACCTTGGGGTTGCGCGCCAGCCACTTGGCGATGATGACCTTTTGCTGGTTGCCCCCCGACAGGGCGCCGATGCGTTGCTCCGGCGCGCCCTTGACCCCCAGGCGCGACACCGCGGTCTGGGCGAACTCCCGCAGGCGCTTGGGCAGCACCCAACTGCCGCTTTGCAGCAGGTCGGTGTTGCCGTAGACCAGGTTGTCTTCGATGCGGTGTTCGACCACCACCCCTTGTTGCTTGCGGTCCTCGGGCACCAGCACCACGCCGGCTTGGATCGCTTCCGAAGGTGAGCGCAACTGACGGGGCTGGCCGTCGAGTTGCATCTGCCCATGAATGTCCTGGGCGGCGCCGGCGATCACCCGGACCAGTTCCGTGCGACCGGCACCGACCACCCCGGCAATGCCGAACACTTCCCCAGCGCGCACGCTGAAGTCGATGCCGTGCAAGGCGAACTCTCGGCACGTCAGGTCCTTGACCTGCAGCATCACCCGTTCCTGGGGCGCTTGCAGGGTCGGGAATATCCGTTCCAGGCTGCGCCCGACCATTTGCTCCACCAGCTCGCGCACCGGCACCTGGGCGTTGGCATGCAGGGCAATCTGCCGGCCGTCGCGCAGCACCAAAATGCGGTCGGCGATCCGCGCGATCTCTTCCAGCCGGTGGCTGATATAGATGAACGACACGCCTTCGGCTTTCAGGCGTTCGACCTGCCGGAACAACAGCTCGGTTTCCTCGCCACCCAGGGCCGCGGTGGGTTCGTCGAGGATCAGCAGCCGGGCGTTGAGGGTCAGGGCCTTGGCGATTTCCACCAATTGCTGTGCGGCGACGCTCAGGCCTTCGACCTTGCGCGACGCTGGCACATTCAGCCCCAGGCGCTGCAGTTGCTTCTGCGCCTGGGCCTCGATGTACTCGCGGTCGACCCGGCCATGGCGCATGGGCAGGCGACCGACAAAGATGTTTTCGGCAATCGACAGCTGCGGCAGCAAGCGAATCTCTTGGTGGATCAGGCCGATGCCAGCGCCCAGGGCGGCCCCCGGCGAGGCGGGGGCATAGGCCTCGCCGAGCCAGGTCATGGCACCGCCCGGCTCGGGTTGGACCACGCCGGCGATGATCGACGACAGGGTCGATTTGCCGGCGCCGTTCTCGCCGAGCAGGGCCAGCACCTCGCCGGGGCGGATGTCGACGTTGATCTGCGCCAGCACTTGCACCGTGCCGTACGACTTGCCGATGTCGCGCAGGCACAACACCGCAGGCGGCGTGGTGTCCTGGCGCTGGCGGTTATCCAGAGCTGCTTGCATACCGAACTCCCGGGCTCAGGGGTGCTGTTGCAGGAAAGGCGCGACGTTGTCTTTGGTGGTCAGCACTGTTTCCAGCAACTGTTCCTTGGGCACGGCCTTGCCGGCCTTGAGGTCCAGGGCGGAGGCCACGGCCATGCGGCCCATTTTCTGGGTCTGCTGGGTCATGGTCGCTTGCAGCACGCCGCTGGCCACGGCCTTGAGCCCGGCCACGTCACCGTCGAAACCGACCACCACCACGGGCTGCGGCAGGTTGGCGACTTTCACCGCCTGGGCGGCGCCCAGGGCCATGGCGTCGGCGCGGCCGAAGAACACGGTGATGTTGGGGTCACGCTGCAGCAGGTCCTGGGCCACGGCAAAGCCTTTGTCCTGGGCCCACTCAGCCGGTTGTTCCGCCACCACCTTGAGGCCCGGGAAACCTTTCAGGCCTTCCTGGAAACCCTTGGCGCGATCGTTTTCCGGGGTGGTGCCCAGTTGGCCCTGGAGGATGGCGATGCGGCCCTTGCCTTCGGTGATCTTGCCTACGTACTCGGCCAGGGTGCGGGCGCCGGCCACGCTGTCGCTGGCAATAAAGGTATCGCCCGGAGCGTCGGGGGCGTTGCGGTCCACGGCAATCACCGGAATCCCGGCGGCCTTGGCGGCCTTCACCGGAACGCCAGCGGCGGTGGCCCCGGCGGGGATGTAGATCAAGGCATCGATCTGCCGGGTGATCAGGTCTTCAATCTGGCTGACCTGGGTCGAGGAGTTGCCCTGGGCATCGACGGTGATGATCTTCACCCCGCGCGCCTTGCCCTCGGCTTCCACCGACTGTTTGATCTGGTTGAAGAAGTCGGCCTGCAGGTTGGCCACGGCCAGGCCGATGGTCAGCTCCTTGGCCCAGGTCGAGCCGGCGCTGGTGAGGGTGGCAGCGGCCAAGGCCGTCGCGAGCAGCAGTTTTTTGGTCATGAACATGGCGGTGACTCCTGATTTTATTTTTGGTGGTGTCAACAAGGATCAAGCGCACAACGGAACAGCTTATCGAGCAGTGTTGGAACGGCGACGCAAGGTATCGATGGTCACGGCGAGGGCAATCACCACGCCAATCACGACCTGTTGAATAAAGGGGGAAACCCCGAGCAGGTTCAGGCCATTGCGCAGCACGCCAATGATCAGCACACCCACCAGGGTGCCGCCGACACTGCCGACGCCGCCGCTGAGGCTGGCGCCGCCAATCACTACGGCGGCAATGGCGTCCAGTTCCAGGGTCAGCCCGGCGCTGGGTTGGGAAGAGTCGAGGCGGGCGGCCATGGTGACCGCGGCAATGCCGGCCAGGGCGCCGCTGATGGCGTACACCCAGAGGGTGATGGCCCGCACCTTGATCCCGGACAGGCGCGCCACTTCAGGGCTGCCGCCAATGGCATAGAGGTTGCGGCCACCGGCGCGAAAGCGCAGGAACACCCAGGCCGCCACCAGCATGATCAGGAACAGCCCGACCGTGGCCGAGAGAAAGCCGAAGTGACGCACCGTGGCCAGGCTGGTGAACCACTCCGGGTAGCCGACAATCTGCCGGCCTTCGGTGAGGATATTGGCCAGGCCCCGGGCCACCGACATCATGGTCAGGGTGGCGATAAAGGCCGGCAGCTTGGCGTAGCTGATCAGCAACCCGGAGACCAGCCCGGCGAGCATGCCGGTGGCGATCGACACCGGGATCGCCAGGCCTAGGGGCAAGCCCTGATCCTGGTACAGCCAGCCGAGCATCATCATCGAGAAGGCCAGCACCGAGCCCACCGAGAGGTCGATGCCGCCGATCACGATCACCGCGGTCATGCCGATGGCGAGGATGCCCAGCACCGTGACCTGATCGAGGATGTTCAGGCCATTGCGCAAGGAGAAGAAGAATTCGGAACTGAAGGAGAAGACCAGCACCAAGAGGGCGAGGCCGATCAGCGGGCCACCGATGTTGCTGGGCAGCAGTTTGAGTAACCGCGAACGGCCGGACGGCTTGACAGCGGCCTGATGGACAGAGGCTTTGGCGTCCACATTGTTCTCCTGATTTATTTTTTTTGGAGTTCGTTCGGGCTGCTTGAATATTTATGCATGCCTGACTGTTAATTCAGATTCCGGCTCCGGCGAGGCAAAGTCAAGCGGTTTAATTTTCTGCGCTGCCCCTCGGCACCGTTGCGAATCTCCCTGTAAGCCTCTTTCCAGACGCTCGCGCCGGCTATTCAGGCTACCTGTCGAGGCGACTGGCGGTGTGGTTTTTTGATTTTTCCGCACCGGGCTCCCTTGACCTGCTGAGCGAACGGCGTCTAAATAGAAATATATTGTCACTGCTGAATAAATATTCAAAAGACAGCTTTGGACACTTTTACCCCGCGTGGTCAGCCCCACAGGAGCCGCTGCATGAATGCCTTCCAGTACGACGCCCAGCAGATCAAAGAACAGGCCCGCCTGATCAGGCGCCATGTGATTACCCTGAATGCCGAGTCGCCGGCGGGCGGGCACACCGGCGCCGACCTGTCGGAAACCGACATCCTCGCGACCCTGTATTTCCGCATCCTCAATACCGGGCCTGAGCGCACTGAAGACCCGGAGCGCGACATCTACATCCAGAGCAAGGGCCATGGTGTCGGCGGTTTGTATTGCTGCCTGGCCCAGGCCGGCTATATCCCCAAGGAGTGGCTGGCGACTTACCAGCACTTCAACTCCCATCTGCCGGGCCACCCGGTGCGCCAGAAAACCCCGGGCATCGAACTCAACACCGGCGCCCTGGGCCACGGTTTGCCGGTGGCGGTGGGCCTGGCGCTGGCGGCGAAGATGTCCGGCAGTGCGCGGCGCATTTATGTGCTGACCGGGGACGGCGAGCTGGCTGAAGGTTCGAACTGGGAAGCGGCCATGGCGGCGGCCAAGTACGGCCTGGATAACCTGTTCGTGATCGTCGACAAGAACAAGTTGCAGCTGGCCGGCCTGACTGCCGAGATCATGCCCCTGGACCCTTTGGACGTGAAATGGGCGGCCTTTGGCTTCCAGGTCAGCGAGTGCGACGGCAACGACGTCAGCCAACTGGTGGCCACACTGGAGCAGATGCAGAGCCACAAGGGCTCGCCCCAGGTATTGATCGCCCACACCATCAAGGGCAAAGGCGTGTCGTTTATCGAAGGTCGCCCCGAATGGCACCACCGGGTGCCCAAGGGTGATGAAATCAACGCGGCACTGGAGGAGTTGAATCATGGCGAGTGAACATTTGGCCAGTGTCATGGTGGAGGCGTTCATCGCCGCCGTCGAAGAGGGTCTGGACCTGGTGCCGGTGGTCAGCGACTCCACGTCCACCGCCAAGATCGGGCCTTTCATGCAGCGTTTTCCCGAGCGCCTGATCAACGTCGGCATTGCCGAGCAATCCCTGGTGGGGGTGGCCGCTGGCCTGGCCCTGGGCGGCAAGATCGCCGCCACCTGCAACGCTGCGCCGTTCCTGATTTCCCGGGCCAACGAGCAGATCAAAGTGGACGTTTGCTACAACCAGGCCAACGTCAAAATGTTCGGCCTCAATGCCGGCGCCAGTTACGGCCCGCTGGCCAGCACCCACCACAGCCTGGACGATATCTCGGTGATGCGCGGCTTTGGCAATGTGCAGATTTTTGCCCCGGCCGACCCGCTGGAATGCCGGCAGATCGCCGACTACGCCTTGCGCTACCAGGGGCCGGTGTACATCCGTCTCGACGGCAAGGCCCTGCCCGAACTGCATGACCCCAGCTACCGTTTCGTGCCCGGGCAGGTGGACATTCTGCGCCAGGGCCAGGACCTGACCATCGTTGCCCTGGGCTCGGTGGTCCACGAAGCGGTGGACGCTGCAGCGCAGTTGGCCGAGCAGGGCATCCAGGCCCAGGTCATCAACCTGTCGTCGATCCGCCCGTTGCAGCGCGACGTGTTGCTTGAGGCCCTGCGCGGCACGGGCGGGGTGATTACCGTCGAGGAACACAACATCAATGGTGGGTTGGGCAGCCTGGTGGCGGAAGTGCTGGCCGAAGGGGCGGTGGGCATTGCCTTGATCCGCCTGGGCATCGGCGACGGTGAGTACGCCGCCGCCGGCGCCCGCGAGCCCACCCGCGCCTTGCATTGCATCGACGCGGCTGGGATTGTGGCGGCCGCTGCACGTTTGCGCTGAGGCGGTCCATGTCGAGTAACCAGACCATGAATGAACACTCCCCGCTGATCCTGGCGATCGATGAGGGCACCAGCAACGCCAAGGCGGTGCTGGTCAACGAGCACGGCCAGGTGATTGCCCGCGGTTCGCGGCCCCTGAGCATCAGCCACCCGCAGCCCGGCTATTCGGAGCAGGACCCGTTGCAGATCTGGCACGCCACCCTGGCCGCCATTGACGAGTGCCTGGCGGGGCTGGAGCGGCCCATCACCGCCCTGGCCATCAGTAACCAGCGCGAGTCGGTGGTGGCCTGGGACCGGGCCAGTGGCGAGCCGCTGTCGCCCTGCATCAGTTGGCAATGCCGGCGCTCGCTGCCGTTGTGCACGGAGCTGCATGCCCAGGGCCATGAAGCGACGATCCTGGCCAAGACCGGGCTAGCCCTGGACCCGATGTTTTCCGCCGGCAAGTTCCGCTGGATCCTCGATCACCTGGACAACGGTCACGCCCGTGCTGCCGCCGGGGAAATTTGCCTTGGCACCATGGACAGCTGGCTGTTGTGGCAGCTCAGCGGCGGCGAGGTCTTTGCCACCGACGGCTCCAACGCCGCCCGCACCCAACTGTTCAATTTGCAGACCGGCGACTGGGACGGGCAATTGCTCGAACTGTTCTCGATCCCCGCCGAGGCCCTGGCGCCGATCCAGCCCAGTGCCGGCCTGTTCGCCCACACGGTGGCAGCCGGGCGGCTGGCGGCAGGCATTCCGGTGCTGTCGATGATCGGCGACTCCCATGCCGCGTTGTTCGGTCAGGGCGGTTTCGCGCCGGGGCTGGTCAAGGCCACCCTGGGCACCGGTTCGTCGCTGATGACCCCGATGGCCGGGCCGATTGCTTCCCGTCACGGGCTGTCCACCACCCTGGCCTGGCACGATGGCACGGCGCCGACCTACGCCATGGAAGGCAATATTGTGCACACCGGCGCAGCGGTGCAGTGGGCCTCACGGCTGGTGGCCGGCGAATCCCTGGACCAACTGACCGAGCACGCCGCGCAACTGCCGGACAATGGCGGGGTGTACTTTGTCCCGGCGCTTTCCGGGCTTGGCGCGCCGCACTGGCAGGCCGAGGCCCGGGGGCTGATCTGCGGCCTGACCGAAGGCACCTCCGGTGCGCACATCTTGCGTGCCGCGCTGGAATCCATTGGTTATCAGATTCGTGATGTGTTTGACGCCATGCAGGCTGACATCGGCAGCCCGCTCAAGGAGCTGTGGGTGGACGGCGGCGCCACGCGCAATCGCTGGCTGATGCAGTTTCTTGCCGACCTGCTGCAACGCCCGGTGATTCGCAGCCTGTCTCCGGAAGTCTCGGCCCTGGGCGCCGCGCACCTGGCGGGCAAGGCCCTGGGCATCTGGGCCAGTGATGCGGCGCTGCAAGCCCTGGAGCGTCCGCGTGAACGCTTCGAACCCAACCCCGGCTCGAACCTGGACGGCCTGTACCTGGAGTGGAAAAAAGCCCTGCAACGAACCCTGTGTTAAGCCCTGACTGCCGCCGGGGCTGAAAAGGGCAGGGCGCGGCTACGGCAGCGGCCCCAACACCTGGCGATAGCGTTCCTCACCCTGAGAGGTCTGCCGGGTCAGGATGATTTCCAGGCCCTGGGGATTGTCCTTGCGGTTGCCGCTCAGTTGTCGCCAACCCTCGTCCGGCTCCCAGACGCGCACCTGCAGGTCACGGACCTGGGTCAACACCGCCACCGCGTCCTTGGGCGCCGGCAGCGGGTAACGATCACGGGCCGGCGCCGCCGCGCGGTACAGGGTGTCGCCCTGGAGCCACCAGCGCACCCGCTGCAAGCCATCCCCTGGGGTGGCCGCGCTGCGAATCACGTCCAGGCGAAATACCCGGGCATCGGAACTGCGCACGCTCAGCGCTGCCGGTGTGACAGCCTCCGCTGGCGGGCTGTCGTTCAAGGTCGGTTCGCGCAACTCGACTCCGGCGCGCAGGGCCACATCACGCTCCAACTGGTTAAGGGTGCGCAACAAGGCTTCGGTCTGTTCGGCGCTGGCCTGCAAATGGCTGTCGGCGCGGGTCACGCTGTCCAGGCCACGCCAGGCGATCAGGCTGACAATGGCCATCAACATAATCGCCACCATCACTTCGATCAGGGTAAATCCGCGTTGCCGACTGTTCATGGGCGGTTCACCACGCGCAGTTCGCCGGCGCCGTTACGCTCCACGCTGACGCGGTGCTGGCCGTCGGAAAGCACCACCCGTAACGGCGGGTTGATCCATTCGGCGGTGAGCACCAGGGTTTGTCGAGGGGTGATGCGCACCTGCATCGGCACTGACTGCCAAGGCCGTGGCCGCAGTTGCGGGTCGTTGTCGAAACGTTCGATGCCGGTTCCCTGTTCCTGGTGTCGGCTGAACGCAAACCCCTTGGCATTGGCCTGCCAGGTGATCGGGCGGCCATCGGCCCGGGCCTCGGCCTGGGCACCCGCAGCAGTTGCGCCAGGCGTTCGGCGTCCTTGCGCAACACGGCCGCCGGGTCGGGGCGGATGCTCAGGCTGACTGCGGCGCTGGCGATGCCGATGATCACCAACACCACCATCAATTCGATCAGGGTGAAGCCGCGCTGACGGATGTTGCGCATCAAACCGGGCTCCTGTGCCGAGGGTCAAGGCCGTTGCCGGGAAGAATCGCGCGCTGGAAATAGCCAGGCGCGCGTTGTCCTGTAGACTGCGCCCACGGACAATCAGGAGGTCCCGCCATGGCATTCGCCACTCGTCTATCAGCCCCACGTCTGCTGCAGGCCGTGGCCTTGTTCGTGGCCCTGGCCGGTGTGGTCACCTGGTCCTCGCTGCTGCTGACCCGCGCCGAGTCATCCGCGCCGGCAGCAGTACCGCCGATGCCGGCACCGCGTTCCGATAACCCGTCGTTGCAGTGGTTTTCCAGCCAGCCGGCGGCGGTGTCGATCAAGGTGTCCGGGGTCATGGCCGGGGCCCATGGTTCGGTCGCGGTGCTCAGCATCAATGACGGCCCGCCGCGCAGTGTCATACCGGGCGAGCGCCTGACCCAGGGCGTGCGCCTGGTCGCCATCGAGGCGGACGGAGTGGTGATCGAGCAAGGTTCGCAGCGCACGCAGCTCAAGGTCGGCACCTTGCCCGACAGCGTGGCGCTGCCGTCGTTGATCCGCCGTTGAAGACCTTCACAGGCGCTGCACCAGGGGCCGGCTGAGCAGGGTGTCCATGCGCGCCAGGGGCGGTGCTTCGCGGCTGCGGTCCCAGACCCGCAGGCTGACTCGCAGCAACTGTTCATCGGCGCTGGGGCTGATGGCTTGCTCGCAACGCAACTTGAGTGGGCCCTGGTCGCAATCGAAGGCTTTGCGTCCGGGGCGCAAACGCTCTTCCAGGCGCAATTCCGCCAGCCGGTTCTGCGCGGCCAACTGGGCCAGGGAGCGGTCTCGCAGCAGGCCGTTACTCTGGGTCATCACGCCGGCCACACGCACGGCCGCCGACATGGCCACGGCAACGATTGCCAAGGCCACCAGCACCTCGATCAGGGTAAAACCACGCTCCTTGCGCAACCGCTCCATGGGTGACTCTTTGCGGCAAAAACAGGTCGGCAGAATAGCACTGGGACAGGGCGCGATGGCGAGCAAAAACGGATGTTTATTTTCCCTTTTCCAGCCATGTAGTTTTGCTACACTGCGCGCCGAATACGAATCACTCAAGGAAGTCGATATGGATATCGCTTGTGTAAAGTCCCTGCCCAAAGGCCCACGCGGCCAGCGCGGTTTCACCCTGATCGAAATCATGGTGGTGGTGGTGATTCTCGGGATTCTCGCGGTCATGGTGGTGCCCAAGGTGCTTGACCGCCCGGACCAGGCTCGGGCCACCGCCGCCAAGCAAGACATCGCCGGCCTGATGCAGGCGCTCAAGCTTTACCGTCTTGACCACGGCTCCTACCCCAAGCTCAACCAGGGCCTCAAGGTGCTGGTGGAACGTCCCGCCGACGCCCAGAACGGCCAGTGGCGCTCCTACCTGGAGCGCTTGCCCAACGACCCTTGGGGCCGTCCTTATCACTACCTCAATCCAGGCGCCAACGGCGAAGTGGATGTGTTCTCCCTGGGTGCCGATGGGCAGCCGGACGGTGAAGGCGTGAACGCTGATATTGGGTCCTGGCAGCTCTAAGGGCTGCCTGTGAACAGCGCTTCGCCGCCAATGGCGAAACAACGTGGCATGGCGATTATTGGCGCCTTGCTGATCGCTGCCGTGGTCGCGGTCATCGCCGGCGGCATGCTCACGCGCCAGGCCGCGCTGACCCGTACCCTGGAAGCCGAGCAGTCCCGGGTCCAGGGCAGCGGCGCCTTGCTCGGCGGGCTTGAAGCCAGTCGGCAATTGCTTTGGCAGGCCCGCCAGCAGAACGCCGTGACCCGCCTCGACCAGCTCTGGGCCCAGCCGATCCAGACCACCGCCTTTAACCCTCAAGAAGGGGGCTTTTCAGGGCGCCTGGAAGATCAGCAAGGCAAGTTCAACCTGCGCAATCTGGTCAGCGAAGAGCAAGTCGATGGCGGCCAGGTGCGCAACCTCGAACGCCTGTGCGCCTTGCTCGGGGTCAATGCGGTGATCAGCCAGCGCATCAGCCAGCGGGTTATCGCGTCTTATCCCCGGCGCCTGCCTACGCCCCCTGGCCAGTCGGGCAGCGCGTCAACCTTCAACAGTGGCCGCGACACCTCGCCCAATGGCGGCCAGCAATGGCTGCCGGCGACCCAGCCGATGCTGCGCAGCCTGGAAGAGTTGCGTGGTATCGACGGGCTTGACGACACCGTCCTGGCCCGCCTGACCCCGTACCTCAGCCTGTTGCCGGGCAACACCCGGCTCAATGCCAACACCGCCAGCGCGGAAGTGCTGACAGTGGCCGTGCCCGGGCTGTCGTTGCCCCAAGCCAAGGCCCTGGTGGCGCAGCGTGACGCCGGGCAGTGGTTTATCAATCGTGGGGATTTTCTCAACCGTCTGCAAATTCCCGGGTTGAGCGTGGACAGCCTTAATGTCGGTATCAGCAGCGACTGGTTCCTGCTGCGCGGCCAGGCCCGGCATGACCGGCGCCGGGTAAGCGTGCAGGCGTTGCTGCACCGTCCGGAAGATCGCCTGCCCCAGGTCATCTGGTCGCGGGTGGGCGTATGAGCCGGGTACTGCTGGCCTTGCCGCCGCTGCACAGCCTGAGCCTGGACAGTGCCTGTGAATACGCTCGTCTGGACCGCAACGGCCAGGTCAGCGCCACTGGCCAGTGCACCCTGGCGCAGTTGGGCCAGGGCGCTAAAACCCCGGCGTTGGAATGCTTTCTCCACCCCCAGGACAGCCTTTTGGCCAGCATCGAACTGCCGCCGTTGTCGGCGTCGCGGTTGAAGTTGGCCGTGGCCTGCGCCGCTGATGCACTGATCCTCGGCCAGCCGCAGCAGATGCACGTGGCCCACAGCCTGCGAGAGGCCAGCGGCCAGGTGCACCTGGCCTGGCTCGGCACATCCAGCCTTCAGGCGTTGGGTGGCCTGTTGGCCGAGGCCCGCCTGAAACTACGTGGCCTGTACCCGGCGCCTTATGTGTTGCCGGTGCCGCCGCCGGGCCAGGTCAGTGCCTGTGTATGGGAGGGGCACTTGCTGCTGCGTCACAACCTTGGGCAAGCGGCCGTGCAACCTTTGCTTGGTCAGCCGCTGGAAACCTTGTTGAACGACGGCCTGGCCTGGTCATGGATCGGTGACGGCGCGCCGCCGTCGGTGGACCAGGCCTTGCCGGCGCAACAGCGCTGGAGCGGGGCGCGGCGGCCTGGGGGCTGCACGGCGGTGTTGCCCAGGCCCCGCAGTCGGCGCCGGGCTGGGGGCGGGCGTTGGTTTGCTGCGCCCTGGCGCTGGCGGTGTGGACCCTCGGCCTCAACCTGTATGCCGCCCGCGAGGCTGCCGAAGGCCAGCAACTCAAGGCGCACATGAGCCAACGGGTCAAGCAGGCCTTTCCGGAACTGCCGGTGATCCTCAACCCTTTGCAGCAGGCCCGTCAGCAACTGGAAGCCCGGCAGAGCGGGGCGCAGGCTGATCCTCAGGATGCCTTTGCCGCCCTGGTGCAGCAGGCCGGTGCGGCCATGCCGTTTATGGTGGGCAATGTGCAGCGTCTGGACTACGACCAGGGCCAGTTGCACCTGACGCTGCTGGCCGACGCCGCCAACGCTCCGGCCGATGCCACCTGGCAAGCGGCCCTGGCCCAGGCCGGAGTGGACGCCAGCCGAGAGGCGAACAACTGGACCTTGCGCCTGGCGGCTGAAGCGCCGGCCAGCGACACGGACACCCGCCCGGAGGACGACGATGAATAAGCCGCTCCTGGCCCTGTATCGACAACGCTGCCGCGACCTGCTGCAACAGGCCCGGGTGGCCTGGCGCGGCTTGTCGTTGCGTGAGCAGCGCTTGCTGGGCGCCAGCATGACGTTGTTGCTGGGCTTGGCGGTCGGTTTGCTCTGGGTGCAGCCGGCCTTGCAGACCATCGATCACTGGCAGGCCGAGACCCCCAAGTTGCGCTCCCAAGCCCAGGCCCTGGACGCGCTGCTACAGGAGCAGAGCGGTGCCGGCCAGGCCCAGGGCGAGGACTTGGAGCAGGCCCTGCGTCGCACCCTGGACGAGGCCGGGCTCAAGGACCATTACCAGTTGCAGGCGGCCGACCCGGCGACATGGCAGTTGAGTTTTACCCAGGCCCCGGCCGATGCCGTGGTCGGTTGGTTGCTGGGCTGGCCCCGGCAGTTTTCGCTGCGGGTGGTGCAGGCGCAACTGCAACGCGCCGCCGGCGCTGACACCCAGGACTCGGCAGGCACGCTGTCCGGGACGGTTCGTATGGATCACACGCTGAACGCTAAGGAAGCTTCATGAAGTGGCAAGGTTCCAATTATCTGCGTCAGTGTCGCAAGGCCGCGCCGATCCTGTTGCTGGCACTGGGTGCGTGCAGCACCAGTCCCTCCGCCACGCCGCCCTTGCTGGTGGACAGCGAGCTGGGCCAACCCCTGGCCGATACCCGTCGCGGCGGTGACGCCCTGGTGGATCGCCAGCGCCTGCAAAACCGCCAAGAGTCGCGGCCACGGGTGCAGCACCCGGTCACCGCCAGTGCCCGAGGCACGGCGGGGCGTGGCGGCGCCGGCACGCGTTCGCCGCTGGGCGATCAGCCGGTGCAATTGAATTTTCTCGACGTCGATATCCAGGCAGTGATCCGCGCTTTGTCCCGCGCCACCGGGCAACAGTTCCTGGTGGACCCGCGGGTCAAGGGCAACCTGACCCTGGTCAGCGAAGGCCCGGTCCCGGCCTACCAGGCCTACGAGATGCTGCTGGCGGCCCTGCGCATGCAAGGTTTCAGCGTGGTGGATGTGGGCGGGGTCGCCCAGGTGGTGCCCGAAGCCGATGCCAAGCTTCTCGCCGGGCCGATCTACAGCGCCGACAAGCCGGGGGGCAATGGCATGCTGACCCGGACCTTTCGCCTGCAATACGAAAACGCGGTGAACCTGATTCCGGTGCTGCGGCCCATCGTTTCGCCCAACAACCCGATCAACGCCTATCCGGGCAACAACACCATCGTGGTCACCGACTACGCGGAAAACCTGCAACGGGTGGCGCAGATCATCGAAGGCATCGACACCCCCAGCGCCATCGACACCGACGTGGTGACCGTGGAAAACGGCATCGCTGTGGACATCGCGAGTATGGTGGCCGAGCTGCTGGATACCCAGGGCAGCGACCCGACGCAAAAAATCAGCCTGGTCGGCGACCCGCGTTCCAACGCCATCATCATTCGCGCCGGCAGCCCGGAGCGCACCGAGCTGGCGCGCAACCTGATCTACAAGCTGGACAACGCCCAGAGCAACCCCAGCAACCTGCACGTGGTCTACCTGCGCAACGCCCAGGCCGGCAAGCTGGCCCAGGCCCTGCGCGGGCTGCTGACCGGCGAAAGCGACAGCGGCACCAGCGACGGTGCCCGGGCCATGCTCAGCAGCATGGGCGGCAGCGTCGGCGGCAGTCAGAGCAGTGGCCAGAGCAGCAGTTCCAGCTCCAGTTCCAGCAGCTCCGGCAGCGTCGACGGCAGTGCCAGCAGCAGTTACGGGCAAGCCAGCGCCAGCAGTGGCAGCAGTGCCCAGGCATCGGCCAATCAGAACACTGCATTCACGGCCGGCGGGGTCACGATCCAGGCCGACGCCACCACCAATACCTTGCTGATTTCCGCACCGGAGCCGCTGTACCGCAACCTGCGCGAAGTCATCGATCAACTGGACCAGCGCCGGGCCCAGGTGGTCATCGAGAGCCTGATCGTCGAGGTCGGCGAAGACGATGCCAGTGAGTTCGGCGTGCAATGGCAGGCCGGCAACCTGGGTGGCAGCGGCGGCTTCGGCGGCGTCAACCTGGGGGGCAGCGGCCTGGTCAGTACCCCGGCCAGCAGCACCGCGATCGATGTGTTGCCCCAGGGCCTGAACCTTGGTGTGGTCAAGGGCACCGTGACCATCCCGGGCGTCGGTGAAGTGCTGGACCTCAAGGTCCTGGCCCGGGCCTTGAAGAGCAAGGGCGGAACCAATGTGTTGTCGACCCCGAACCTGCTGACCCTGGACAACGAGGCCGCGAGCATTTTTGTCGGGCAGACCATTCCCTTTGTCACCGGCAGTTATGTCACGGGCGGGGGCGGCACCAGCAACAACCCGTTCCAGACGGTGCAGCGCGAAGAGGTGGGGCTCAAACTCAATGTGCGGCCGCAGATTTCCGAGGGCGGCACGGTCAAGCTGGACATCTACCAGGAAGTCAGCAGCGTGGATGTGCGGGCCTCGGTGGACGCCGGCACGGTGACCAACAAACGGGCGATCGACACCAGTATTTTGCTCGATGACGGCCAGATCATGGTGCTTGGCGGCTTGCTGCAGGACGGTTACAGCCAGAGCAATGATGCGGTGCCGTGGCTGTCGAGCATTCCCGGGATCGGCGCGCTGTTTCGCAATGAGAAGCGGCAGATCACCAAGACCAACCTGATGGTGTTTTTGCGGCCTTACATCATTCGTGACAGTGGGGCAGGGCGCGCCATTACCCTCAATCGCTATGACTTCATGCGGCGGTCCCAGGGGCAGTTGCAGCCCGAGCGCAGTTGGGCCATGCCGGATATGCAGGCGCCGCAATTGCCATCGGTGGAGAAGGCGATTCCTGGGGCGGCTTCGGCACCGGCGCCCGTACCGGGGTTGCGAGCGACGATTCGCGCGGTGCCGGTGCAATGAACGGCCTAGGGATCCGGCGTTGTGCTGACGGCGACATCGAGGGGCCGCCGCCCTTTCCACTTCCCTTCATCCCAGAGGTGCATCCGTGACCCAGTTGCCTTACGCCTGGGCCAAGGCCCAGCGTGTGCTGTTGCGCAGTGACGAACAGGGCACGCTGTTGTTGGTGTGCCCGTCGACACCGGGCTGGGCGATCAACGAGGTGCGGCGCCAGTTCGGCCCGACGCGCCTGGAGTCGATCCGCGAGGAGCAGCTCGAAGGGTTGCTCAACAGCGCCTACGCCGACACCGGCAGTGCCGCCGCCGTGGTGGGCGCGGCCGAGAACGAGGTCGACCTCGACCGGTTGATGCAAGACATCCCGGAGATCACCGACCTGCTGGACACCCAGGACGGCGCGCCGGTGATCCGCATGATCAACGCCTTGCTGACCCAGGCGGCGCGGGACGAGGCCAGCGATATTCATATCGAACCCTATGAAAGCCATTCGGTGGTGCGCTACCGGGTCGATGGCACCCTGCGTGACGTGGTGTCGCCGCGCAAGGCGTTGCACGCGGCCCTGGTGTCGCGGATCAAGATCATGGCCCAGTTGGACATTGCGGAAAAACGCCTGCCCCAGGACGGTCGCATTGCCCTGCGGGTGGCCGGGCGGCCCATTGATATCCGGGTGTCGACGGTGCCCACCGGCCATGGCGAACGGGTGGTGATGCGCCTGCTCGACAAACAGGCCGGGCGTTTGCAATTGGAGACCCTGGGCATGGACGCCCAAGTGCTGGCCCGGCTCGATGGGCTGATCCGCCAGCCCCACGGCATTGTCCTGGTCACCGGGCCCACCGGCAGCGGCAAGACCACCAGTCTGTATGCGGCCCTGGCACGCCTCGATGCCAGCACCAGCAATATCCTCACCGTCGAAGACCCGGTGGAATACGACTTGCCGGGCATCAGCCAGATCCAGGTGAACGCCAAGATCGACATGACCTTTGCCCTGGCCTTGCGCGCCATCCTGCGTCAGGACCCGGACATCATCATGATCGGTGAAATCCGTGACCTGGAGACGGCGCAGATCGCTGTGCAAGCGTCCCTGACCGGGCACCTGGTGCTGGCGACGCTGCACACCAACGACGCGGTGTCAGCGGTCAACCGCTTGATCGATATGGGCGTGGAGCCGTTTCTCCTGGCCTCGTCCATGCTCGGCGTGCTGGCCCAGCGCCTGGTGCGGCGCCTGTGCCCGCACTGCAAACAGGAAGACGCGGCAGTGCCCGGCACCTGGCGCCCGGTGGGCTGCACGGCGTGTAACCAGACCGGTTACAGCGGGCGCACCGGGATCCATGAATTGTTCTGCATCGACGATGATATTCGCAGCCTGATCCACCAGGGCGCTGACGAGCAGGCGCTGCGAGCGGCGGCGCGCAAGGTGGGGATGTTGAGCATGCGTGAGGACGGCGAGCGCTGGGTGCGCAGCGGTGCCACCGCGCCGGAAGAAATCCTCCGTGTGACACGGGACGCCTGATGAATCGCTATCGCTACGAAGCTGCCAATGCCCAGGGCAAGGTCGAGTCCGGCCACCTTGAGGCCGAGAGCCAGCGGGCGGCCTTCGCCAACCTGCGCAGCCGCGGCTTGACCGCCTTGCAGGTGCAACTGGACAGCAATCAGGGCGCCAGTGGTGCGGGAGGCCTGTTCAGCCCCAGGCTCTCGGACAATGACCTGGCCTGGGCCACTCGCCAGTTGGCCAGTCTGCTGGGAGCCAGCCTGCCGCTGGAAGCGGCTTTGAGTGCCACGGTGGAGCAGGCCGAGCGCAAACACATTGCCCAGACCCTGAGCGCGGTGCGCGCCGATGTACGCAGTGGCTTGCGCCTGGCCGATGCCCTGGCGGCACGGCCCCGGGACTTTCCGGAAATCTACCGGGCGCTGATTGCCGCCGGTGAAGAGTCCGGTGACCTGGCGCAGGTTATGGAGCGCCTGGCGGACTACATCGAAGAACGCAACAACCTGCGGGGCAAGATCCTGACCGCTTTTATCTACCCCGGGGTGGTCGGGCTGGTGTCGATCGGCATCGTGATCTTCCTCCTCAGTTACGTGGTGCCCCAGGTGGTCAGTGCCTTTTCCCAGGCGCGCCAGGACCTGCCTGGGCTGACCCTGGCCATGCTCAATGCCAGTGACTTTGTCCGGGCCTGGGGCGCGCTGTGTTTTGCCGGGCTGGTCACCGGGTTGTGGGGCTGGCGCCTTTACCTGCGCAACCCCCAGGCGCGCTTGCGCTGGCACAGCCGGGTGTTGCGCCTGCCCTTGATCGGGCGTTTCGTCCTTGGCCTGAACACCGCACGTTTCGCTTCGACCCTGGCCATCCTCGGCGGGGCCGGGGTGCCGCTGTTGCGGGCCCTGGAAGCGGCGCGCCAGACCCTGTCCAACGACCGTCTGAGCCAGAGCGTCAGCGATGCCACGGCCAAGGTCCGCGAAGGCGCTAACCTGGCGGCGGCGTTACGGGTGGAGAAAGTGTTCCCGCCGTTGCTGATTCACCTGATTGCCAGCGGCGAAAAGACCGGCTCCTTGCCGCCGATGCTTGAACGTGCCGCGCTGACCCTGTCCCGCGACATCGAACGCCGCGCCATGGGCATGACCGCCTTGCTCGAACCCCTGATGATCGTGGTCATGGGGGGAGTGGTGCTGGTGATCGTCATGGCCGTGCTGTTGCCGATCATCGAAATCAACCAACTGGTGACCTAGATCTTTCACGGACGCTCCGCCAAACCCCTCCCTGTGTAGGAGCTGGCTTGCCAGCGATAGCGATTTCGAGAACGCCATCGCCGGCAAGCCGGCTCCTACAACGACAAAGCCCTCGTTTCCGAGGGCTTTGGTTTTTACGGTGTTACGCGGCTAGATCAGATCTTGCCGGCGCCGGCCTTGGCCTTGACGTCAGCAGCGACTTTGTCGGCTGCCAATGGGTTGTAGCTGTAAGGCGGGGTCCAGCCGATGCTGGTGCTCCACTTGCAGCTCAACGCAGTGCCGTTGAGGGTCGAACCGCTGTCAAGATAAACGCTGCCACCGTAATCGCCGGCGATCTTGTCACAGCCGCTGATGCCGCTGATCTCGAACGCGTTTTTCTCGGAGAAGATCTTCGAGCTCTTGCCCACGCCGTGGGCGTAGGAGAACGGGTAGACCTTATGGCTGGTGCTGCCCACGTGGTAGTTGTTGTACAGGTGCACCTGGCCGAAACGTACGCGCGGCGCACGGGCGGAGATGTTTTCAAACAAGCTGTTATGGATGGTGACCTTGAGCTTGCCATCATCGGTGGTCCGGCTGTCGCTGGAGCCGATCAGGTTGTTCTTCTCGTGGGACTTGAACGCCGTGTACGAAATGGTCACGTAGTTGGCGCCGTTCTTCACGTCCAGGGCACCGTCGTGATGCTGCTTCGGACGCCCGTTGGCGGTGCCGTTCTGATCATCGGTGCGGCGGCCGTCGGTGAAGGTGACATGGTCGACCCACACGTTGTTGGCGCCTTCGATGGTCAGGCCGTCGTATTCCGAGTTCCAGTTACCGGCGCTGCCGTCGTTGGCATCCCAGATAGGCTCCGGATCCCACGGGTTCTCGATGGTCAGGTTACGGATGATCACGTCGTTTTCCTTGGCATAGAAGAAACCCTCGCGGATCTCTGCAGTGCTGCTGGTGCCCACGATGGTGGTCTTGCCGGGGATGTCCAGACGGCCGCGTTTTTTCATGTCCGCGGTGTTGGTGTAGGCCTTGCCTTCACTGACGTCGATGATCCCGGTGATCTTGATGATGCGGCCGTTGGTGCCTACCGAAGCCGCCAGGGCGGTTTTCAGTTCAGCGGCGTTTTTAACGGTGTAGATGTTGTTAGCCGCGGCGCGGGAGCCGCCTTTGGTGCCGCCGTTCTGCGTGGCCCAGCCTGTGGTTGCTACATCCAGCCAGATATCGGCGGCATGTGCAGGGACGCTGGCAAGCAGGAGTGAACCGAGAAGGCCACCGGCGATTTTGCAAGACGCGGTCTTTGAAGACTTCACCATAATTAATCTGATCCTTAGATTAAATTGAGTCGGTCACGCAGCAGATACTGCGTTTCCATAAGCGGACGTTCCTTCTCCACTGAAGCGAGTTGGGCGCCCGCTGCAGGGGAGAATATCCATTCTCGTAGTAAGAATCATTACTGGAAGGGCCCCAAATGAAAAAAATCAGAAACTAAATAACTTGGCAAAAAATGCGCGCTGTGCTTACACGCAAGTGTGCGTTGCAGCTAACCAGAGCCCCGGAATCATTGGTCGACGCCGGGTATAGGTGCTCGAGAGGATGCTTGCTCGATGGGCAGCAACGGCTGTTGTTGCCTTGCTGCCTGTGCAGCAAGTACGGCCTGGTCGAGGTGGGAAAACAGACTAAATATCTTGTAAATCAAGGACCTGGATTTTTGGCGTGGACGTTGCACCGGGGCCGGTACAGCGCACTTCGCGCCGGCCTGAGGAATCCAACCTGATGTCTCCCCACCTTCCCCTTAATAAACTGGCCTGGGTCATTGCCAGCCTGATCACCTTGCAGGCCCAGGCGGCAGAGGCGCCCCCGGAACAGGCTGCCAGCAGCGACGCCTTGCCCACTGTGACGGTGACCGCGCAGAAGCGCGAAGAGTCGGTGCAGGATGTGCCGGCCGCCGTGTCGGCGGTCAGTGCCGACGACATCGTCAATACCGGCGGCGGCTTCAGCGCCGGCAAGGCCTTGAGAAATGTGCCCAATGCCATCGCCCCGGAGTTCGCCGGGCATCAGCGTCCGCGCTGGTACATCCGTGGCATGGGCTCCGGCGACATGGCCTCGACCACGGTCTACCCCGTGGGCATCTACACCGATGACGTGTACATCGATCCCCATGTGGCCACCGGTTTCCCGCTGTATGACATGGAGCGGGTGGAGATCTTGCGCGGCCCCCAGGGCACCCTGTGGGGCAAGAACACCACCGGTGGCGCCATCAACTTCGTATCGCGAAAGCCGACCCTGGACAGCGCCGATGGGTATTTCAAGGTGGACGCCGGCAACTACAACTCGCGGATTTACGAAGGGGCCTATGGCGCGCCGCTGGTGGAGGATCGCCTGGCCGCCCGTGTGGCCTTCATCGACCAGAGCAGCGACGGTCAATTGAAGAACCAGGTGGACGGGCACACGGTAGGTGATCTCCACGACCAGGCGGTACGCCTGCAACTGCTGGCCAAGATCAACGACGACCTGCAGGCCACCCTGCAATTGCATGGCCGTGACTACAAGGGCCAAGGCATCGCCACCCGGGCTTGGGGCGCCGGGCCAGGCGGCAGCACGCTGTTCGGCCCCGCCCCCAAACCGGACACTGACGAAGCGGCGTTCACCGGCAAGGCCCAGGACCTGATTGAGCATTACGGCCTGCAACTGGCCTTGAAGTGGGACCTGGGGAACTTGCAACTGGATTCGATCACCGCCTTCGACAATGTCACGGAGCGAGCCCAGGGACCGAACATGAGCATCTATGAATTCGGCCGTTCCTACTCCGACGATCACTGGCAACAGGTCTCTCAAGAGTTGCGCCTATCGTCGTCCAAGGACCAGGACGTGAGTTGGATCGTTGGCACCCACTTGTTCCATGAGCAACTGGACAGCCAGTCCAGCAGTGCCTTGTTGCCCACCGCCTACAACCAGGCGTTCGGCGTGGCCGATTACGGCCAGACCCGCATCGATCAAAGCACCGACAGCGTCGCGCTGTTCGGCAGCAGCACCTGGCGGGCCAGCGACAACCTGAGCCTGACCGCCGGGCTGCGCTGGACCCGCGAAACCAAGGACATCGACCTGCGGCGGGTGGCAGCGCCGAGCGCGGCGGATGTGTCGTTCGGCGGCAGCGGTGACTGGTGGAAAAATTACACCGGGCCCCTGGCGACCACCGTGGTCCAGGATGAACAACGCACCTGGAACAAACTCACCTACGACTTCACCCCCGAGTACCAGCTCAATGACAACGCGCGGGTGTATTTCCGCTACGCCAAGGGCTTTCGCTCCGGCGGTTTCAGCGGCGGCGCCCAGGTCCAGGCCGAGGCCACGGTGGTGGCGCCGGAGAACGTCGATGCCTACGAACTGGGGATCAAGAGCGAGTGGTTCGATGAGCGCCTGACGGCCAACGCCAACGTCTTCTACTACGACTATTCGGACATCCAGGTGAATGCCGTGTCGGTGCGTAACGGCCAGGTGGTTTCGCTTTTGACCAACAGTGGCCAGGGGGTGATTCGCGGTGCGGAGTTCGAGCTGGAGGCGCTGCCCTTGGCCAACCTGCACCTGAATGCCTCCCTCGGCCTGCTGCACACCGAGTTGCAGGACTTTGTCTCCGGTGGCGTGGATTACTCCGGCAACCGCATCGCCCGTTCACCGGCACGCACCCTGGCGGTTGGCGCGGCGTACCGGGTGCCGCTGGAAGGCGGCGACAGCCTTAACTTCGGCACTGACTGGCGCTACCAGAGCCGGATTTTCTTCCTGCCGACCGCGCAGGAGGATCACAGCGTGTCCCAGGGCGGCTACACCCTGGGCAATGCCAGCGCCACCTACCACTTCGGCGGGCAGCAGGATCTGGACTTGACCGCCTACGTCAACAACCTCACCGACAAGCAATACAAGACCGACTCGGTGCCGCTGCCCTTCGACATTGCCTGGGATGCCCGGGGCGATCGACGGACCTATGGCATGAGCGTGACCACGCACTTCTGATCATGCCAGGCCGTGCGTACCGCCCCTGTTGTGCGGTACGTCGGTCTGCTCGGGGCTACTTGTAGCCGTTGTTCGCCAGGTAGGTCAGGGTTACCCGCGACAAGGCGCGTACGCCCACGGGCACGGCCTGGTCATCCACCAGGAATTTGGGGGAATGGTTGGGCCAGGCCTTGGCCGGGTCCGTGCCTTCGGGGGTGACGCCCAGGCCGAAGAACAGCGCCGGAATGCGTCGCGAATATTCGGCAAAATCATCGGCTGCATAGACCCCGGTGCCGAGGCTTACCGGCCCCTTGGACGAGGCTTGCAGCTCCGGCAACAGCTTATCCACCAGGTCGGTGTTGTTGTAGCCGGCCGGGTAGCTGCCGGGCAGGATCTCTACCGTGGCGCTGGCCCCGGCGCTTTCCGCGATCTTGCTGGCGGTGCGTTGCAGGCGGGCGACCACATCGTCGCGCTGGGCGTCGCTGAGGGTTCTCAGGGTGCCTTCCAGGCGCACCTCGGCGGGGATGATGTTGCTGCGGACCCCGGCGTCGATCTTGCCCACGGAAATCACTGGCGCCGGCAGGGCTACCAGGTTCATCTGGCGGCTGGCAATGGTCTGCCAGCCGAGGATGATCTGCGCGGCCAGGGGGAAGGGGTCGATCCCGGCCCAGGGGAACGCACCGTGGGTCTGTTCACCCTTGATGGTGGCGACAAAATTGTCCGAGGCCGCGGTGGTGCGTTGCCGACTCACCGACAGGCTGCCGGACACGCCCGGGCCGACGTGCAGGCCGAAGATCGCCTCGGGGGCCGGGTTGGCCAGCACGCCTTGCTCGATCATCAGCCGCGCGCCACCGGTTTCCCCAACGGGTACGCCTTCCTCGGCTGGCTGGAAAATGAACTTCACCGTGCCCGGCAGGCTGTCTTTGTGCGCGGCCAGCACCTCGGCCACCCCCAGCACAATGGCGATGTGCGCGTCGTGGCCACAGGCGTGCATTACACCGACGGTTTTCCCCGCTTGGCTGAAGTCGTTGCCGCTGTAGGCCTGGGTTACGCGGGAGGCATAGGGCAGGCCGGTCTGCTCGGTCACCGGCAATGCGTCCAACTCGGAACGGATCGCCACCACCGGCCCCGGCTTGCCACCGCGCAGCACGCCGACCACGCCGGTGTGCCCGACCTCGGTCTGTACCTCCAGGCCCAACTGGCGCAGGCGCTCGGCCACCCGCTTGGCGGTGCGCACTTCACGGTTGCCCAGTTCCGGGTGCTGGTGGATGTCGTGGCGCAGTTCGATCAGTTGCGGCGTGGCTTTCTGAATGTCCTGCTCCAGCACCTGCAGGCGCTGGGGGGCGACGTTGGCGGCGTGGGCGTTGCCCGCCAGCCAGGGGGTGATCAGCAGTCCGGCGCTGATCGCCAGGGTGAGCGGGGAGTGTTTCATGCAAGGCCTCGGTGGTTAATCGGCAGGGCCCGGATCGGGCCAGGGGCGATAACGCAGAAACCATGCCACCCGTTCGGCGCCCGCGTGGCCGGGCCCGGGGCCCTGAATGATGGGGGTTGGAGCTTGCTGTATGCGCCTGTTGCAGCAGTGCCGTGCTGATCGCCTGCTGTTCTGCCAGCAATCGGGCAGGGCCTTTTGCCATCTGTCGGTGGCGGCTGCCGGGCGGACGGGGAGTGCCCAAGCGTCTTGGTCGGATTATTCTGCTGAACCGATTCTTTTTCTGTGCAAAAATGCGCGCCGAATCCACGGTCGCAGCATGACCGAACAGTGTTCTTCGGCTTTCCTCGGGTGTCCCCGGTCAGTCGCTCGACGACCGGCTAGACTGTTTCCACGGCAGTTGCGCCGCCCGTTGGCGCAGGATGAGGAAGGCCGCAGTGGTCGGGCCAGCCCGGTTCACGTCCGGCGTCGCCGACGTATCAAGAAGAATTCATGTCACTCAAGTAGCTGAAGCCAATACGAATAAGAAGTCAGCGCAGGAGCGACATAAAAGTGAGGTCGAGTGTGTCATGTCGGCCTTGTGTGCCCACCGTGCAGTTTTGTGCAGTGAGGGCGTCCACGATCCATTGCGTTGTTCGGCATGTGTCGGGAGCACCCCCATCAGCAAGGCGGCAGGGGCGGATGGCGTTCTATCGTAGGTAATTACAATTATGTTGAAAAAAGTGAACACGGCCCTCCTGGGCCTGGCGATGACGATAGGGTTCTCGTCCTCGTACGCTGCTGAGACAAAAAAGGTCGATGTGCTGTTGATCGGCGGGGGCATCATGAGTTCCACCCTGGGCGTCTGGCTCAATGAGCTGGAGCCGAGCTGGTCGATGGAGATGGTCGAGCGCCTGGACGGCGTCGCCCAGGAAAGCTCCAACGGCTGGAACAACGCCGGTACCGGTCACTCTGCCCTGGCCGAGTTGAACTACACCCCGGAAGATGCCAACGGCAAAGTCGAGATCCCCAAGGCCGTTGAAATCAACGAAGCCTTCCAGATCTCCCGTCAGTTCTGGTCCTGGCAGGTCAAGAACGACGTGCTGAAGAACCCGCGCTCGTTCATCAACTCGACACCGCACATGAGCTTCGTGTGGGGCGACGACAACATCAAGTTCCTCAAGAAACGCTACGAGGCCCTGCAAGCCAGCCCGCTGTTCAGCGGCATGCAGTACTCCGAAGACCCGGTTCAGATCAAGAAGTGGGTTCCGCTGATGATGGAAGGGCGTGACCCGAACCAGAAAATCGCGGCCACCTGGAGCCCGATCGGTACCGACGTCAACTTCGGCGAGATCACTCGTCAGTTCGTCGCTCACCTGCAAGCCCAGCCGAACTTTGCCCTGAAACTGTCGAGCGAAGTGCAAGACATCGAGCGCAATGAAGACGGCTCGTGGCGCGTGACCTACAAGAACCTGAAAGACGGTACTGAAACCCAGACCGACGCCAAGTTCCTGTTTATCGGTGCCGGTGGCGGTGCCCTGCACCTGCTGCAGAAGTCGGGCATTGCCGAAGCTAAGGAATACGCCGGTTTCCCAGTGGGCGGCTCGTTCCTGGTGACCGAGAACCCAAGCATTGCCGACCTGCACCTGGCCAAGGCCTACGGTAAAGCCTCGGTGGGCGCACCGCCGATGTCGGTTCCGCACCTGGACACCCGTGTGTTGGATGGCAAGCGCGTGATCCTGTTTGGCCCATTCGCGACCTTCTCCACCAAGTTCCTCAAGGAAGGTTCGTACCTGGACCTGCTGACCACCACCACCACCCACAACTTCTGGCCGATGACCAAAGTCGGCATCAAGGAATACCCGTTGGTGGAGTACCTGGCTGGCCAACTGATGCTGTCTGATGAAGACCGCCTCAACGCCCTGAAGGAATACTTCCCGAACGCCAAGGCTGAAGACTGGCGTCTGTGGCAGGCCGGTCAGCGCGTGCAGATCATCAAGCGTGACGAAGAGAAGGGCGGCGTGCTGAAACTGGGCACCGAGATCGTGGCTTCCCAGGACGGCAGCATCGCCGGTCTGTTGGGCGCATCGCCAGGCGCTTCGACCGCTGCACCGATCATGCTGAACGTGCTGGAAAAGGTCTTCAAAGACAAAGTCGCGACGCCTGAGTGGCAAGCCAAGCTGCACCAGATCGTCCCGAGCTACGGCACCAAGCTCAACGACAGCCCGGAAAAAGTTGCACAAGAATGGGCTTACACCAGCCAGGTCCTGCAACTGACACCACCGCCAGCCGTCAACGGCCAGGCTGCTCCGGCACAACCTGCCGCCGCCCAGCCCAAGGCTGAGCGTGAAAGCAACGCTGCGACCGACATGGCGCTGTAAGCCAAGGCCTTGGGCAACTGCGGTTGCCTGGGAAGTCGCCGGCGGCTTGTTGCCGCTGTGAAAGAACGCCACTCATTGAGTGGCGTTTTTTTTGCCTGGCATTTACTACGGCGGCGTTCACGGCGTCGGCCGCCGTCGGCCATTAATTGTTTTGCCGGAGGTTTCTGGTTTTTCGCACAAATGTGGTTATCATCCGCGGCGATTTTTAATCAAGGACAAGGCAGCTAATGGATTTGAATACCATCCAGGTCATTTTGTTTGTGGTAGTGCTGGTGTGGTCGGCCTTCAGCCTGATCACCTACGCGGCGCGGCGCAGTGACAACAAGGGAGCCCTGCGCGACCTCAAGCAAAGCGGTGAATCGCTTCGCCAGTTGAGCGCTGAAGAACAGACCCTGGTGCAGCCGTTCCTGTTCCACCCGGCCAACCCGGACAAGCCCGCAAGCCTGATCAGCCCCGAAGTGTTCAGCCTGACTGGCGAGTTTATCCGCCACGGCCTGGAGACGGGGCAGGGCGGCACAACCCTGCACGACACTCTGGGTGACGTCGATGTGGTGCTGCCCTACGACGCTCGCAGTTTCCTGCAGGCCGAATACAACGAAGCCGAAGTGGTGATGACCGAGAAGTTCGCCATCGTCGTCGCCCTCAACGGCCAGTTCGACCTCAGCGCCGGGCGCGAGCGCGAACTGCGTCGGCAGAAGCAACACCAGCAGTGGTCCCACGGCCAAGTCGGGGCCTTGCAGGACGTGGTGGACGGGGATGCCCCGGCCACCGACAGCAACGCTGCCAAACCCGCCGCTGAGGCGACCCCGACTGAGGCGTTCGGGCGGGTCGAGATCCTTAGCCAGCGCGATGAAACCCCCGCCGAAATCGGCTATCGCCGCCAGCCAGGCATTGCCTTCTGGCCCTCCGTGCTGTGGTTTTTGGTGTGCATCTGCCTGGCCTTGACCGACGACGGCGCGAGCCTTATCTGGCTGTTCCTGGCGTTTGCCCTGGGCGCCCTGGCGCTGTGGCTGACCTGGCGCAAACGCTCCCTGGGCACGCCGCAGAAGGTCAACCGTAGCCGTGGCGTGCTGCACAGCGTGACACTGGCCAACCCGGACAACAGCCTGTTCATGACCGAGCACCTGTTTCTCGGCGACAAGGTGCCGGTGAACCTGCCGGCCCATTGGGCCGCCCATATGCTGCTGCCTGACGATGGCCGGGTCGAGGTCGAGATGCGGGTCGAGGACTACGGCGTGCTGCGCCTGGGCCAGCAGTTTTCCGTGGACGAGGAGCAGCGCCTGTTCCCCCACGCCTTTTGGGGGCGCCAACTGAGCCTGAGTCTGGTGGGGCTGCTGGCCGGCCTGGGGTTGTGGGCCGTGGCCGACGACCTGGGGGCCGATCTGGCCCAGACCGGCGCCTGGATCAGCGGCAACGAAGCCCGTTCCTACCCTTCGGCGGCGGCGCTGCTGCAAGACCCTCCGGGCCTGGGCGGTTTCCTTGAGCAACAGGGCCAGGGCCGTTGTGACCTGCAATACCGCCAGGATGGCGTGACCCTGGGCTTTGATTGCCAGCGCCTGCGCTGGGGCGGCGACCCCTTGCCCCAGGCCAGCCTGTCGCTGGACCCAGCCGTGCGCGAGCTGTACTCGGGGACGTTCCTGCGCACCGAGTCCAACGCGATGCTCGACATCATGCTCAAGACCCAGATGTACCGGCAGATGGAGAGCGACCCGTCGGCGATCTACAACATGAGGGACATCAAGGCCCAGTTGTTGGTGGGCCTGAGCGACACGGTGCTGCGGATCGAGAGCGCCTGCGCCCTGGTGATCGACGGCGTCTCGGCCAATTGCACGGCCTTCAAGCGGCGCTTCGTCGAGCGGCTGCTGATCGGCGAGGCCGAGCAGCCCGAGACCTGGGAGCAACTGCTCAAACTGGCCCAGGACGGCGCGCTGAAAGCCAAGGGGCATAGCGATGAGGCCATGATCGTTTCACGCTTTGCCGAGGAGCTGCGGCGCCAGGCCAAGACCAGCATGCAGCCCTTGGTCCAGCAAGCGATCAGCAAGGCCCTGCAACCGGCCTTGCTCGCCCAGCGCGGCGGCGTGGTGCTGATTCAAGAAGGCGTCTACGGTGACCTGGCGGTCAGCTACTCCGATGACGAGGACTTGCTGGAGGTTTGGGAGCAGCAGCAACGGATGATCTCGGGGGAAGTGAGCACGCCGTTCAAGGTCAAAGGCATGGTCGTCTACCTGGGCCGCGACGCCAGCGACACGCCGGAGATTGTGCTGGATCCTTCGCGCACCCTGGATAACCCATGGTCGGCCCTGGCCCATGTGCTTTGGCTGCTCCTGGCCCTGGGGCTGGTGCTGGTGCACGTGCCGTTGCTGATCAAGCTCTGGCGTCAGGAACAGGCTCGGCACGTGGCGTTCCAGGCGCATTTCCAGACGCTCAAGCAGCAGGTGTAGGCGGGCATCAGGGCATCGCCGGGTCGGTCTGACCGGCGCTGCGCCCGCCGTCGTTGAGTGACAACGCCACTCCAAGAGAGTGGCGTTGTTGTTTTTGCGCACCGTGGCCGGCCTGTTACCGCTGTTGCGCCAGGGTGAACCGTTGGTGTGCACCCTGTGTTCGCCGATGGGGCGTTTTTACCCAGGTCGGGCGCCAGCAGGCTGATAAGGCAGCGCTGATTTTTATAAAAAATCATATAAATCAGTTGTTTATGTTTTGTGGCGTGTTTTTTGCTGTCATTCGACTGCCGCGCCACGCGGCCCGCGTTTCACCCTCCACGTTGTTCCCTCGGAGGGCTGGGCGATCTCAATGGAGAGATCGTCGCCTGCACTGAAACGCACCTCAATCGTTCAGCCGACAGCGTCGTCGGCGGGTGGAATCAGGCTTAAACCTCGCCCTGCATTCCCCGTTCACCCCACCTCCCTCAAGCATCCCCAGCACGCCTTTGGCGTGGGCGTTCGGCTGAACGCGGGTGACGCTTGGGTTGGGCCGGGTGCCTCCAGGAGCATCCTCCATGGCTATCAATCGTCGTACGTTCCTTCGCGCGTCCGCTGTCTCTGCGGCCGCTCTATCGACGCTGAGTTTCAAGAGCCTGTCGGCCTTTGCCGCCGACGACGCGATCAATGTCGCCGCGCTGTATGACAGCTCCGGCGGCCTGGACATCTATGGCAAGCCGATCGTCGACGCCCTGACGTTCGCCACTGAAGAGATCAATGCCTTGGGCGGCTTGCTGGGCCGCCCGCTGAACCTGATCAAGTACGACACCCAGTCCAACATGCAGCTCTATGCCCAGTACGCCCAGCAGGCGGCGCTCAAGGATCGGGCGGCGGTGGTGCACGGTGGCATTACCTCGTCGTCCCGAGAGGTGATCCGCCCGGTGCTGGACCGCTACAAAACCCTGTACTTCTACGACAACCAGTACGAGGGCGGGGTCTGTGACCGCAACTTCTTCGGCACCGGCGTGACCCCTGCGCAGACCGTGGAAAAGCTCGTACAGCACGTCACCAAGGCCTGGGGCAAGAAGGTCTACATCATCGCCGCCGACTACAACTACGGGCAGATCGTCTCCGCCCACGTGAAGAAGTACGTGGCCGAGGCGGGGGGCGAAACCCTGGCGGTGGAGTTCTTCCCGCTGGACGTGACCAACTTCGGCGCGACCATCTCGAAGATCCAGGAAGCCAAGCCGGACTTCGTCTGGTCGGCCCTGGTGGGCGGTGCCCACATGTCGTTCTACCGTCAGTGGAAAGCCTCAGGCATGGCCGGCAAGTTGCCGATTGCCTCCACCACCTTCGCCGGGGGCAACGAGCACGTGGTGCTGGCCCCGGAAGAATGCAACGGCATCCTGATCTGCCAGAACTACGTGCAGGAACTGGCGACGCCCAACAACCAGGCGTTTGTCAGCAAATTCCACCAGCGTTTCGGCGCCGATTACCCCTACATCACCGAACTGGCCATGGGCGCCTACCAGGGCATGCAGCTCTGGGCCGAAGGCGTGCGCCGGGCCGGGACCGTGGAGCGCCAGGCGGTGATCGAGGCGCTGGAGCAGGGCGTGAGCCTGGAGCTGCCCAGCGGCAAGGTCTCGGTGGATGCGCAAACCCACCACTGCATTCTCGATGTGCACATCGCCGAGGTCCGTGATCGACGCCTGGAGGTGGTGCAGAGCTTTGCCCAGCAGCCGCCGGCCGACACCGCGTCGGTGTGCGACCTGATCAAGAACCCCCGGGATGCAAAACAGTACAGCGTGACGCTGTAAGGAGGCGGGTATGGATTGGGCAGCGGTTTTTTCCCTGCAAATACTGGGCGCCATCGCCACCTTGGTGCTCCTCAGCATCGGCCTGGCGGTGGTCTTCGGCATGATGAAAATCATCAACTTGGCCCATGGCGAATTCATGATGCTGGGCGGTTATGTGGCGATCCTCGCCACCCACAAACTGCACGTGCCGATCTGGATTTCCATCCTGGTCCTGGCGCCCCTGACAGTGGGCCTGTTCGGCATGCTGGTGGAGCGCCTGCTGGTGCGCCACCTGTACGGGCGGATGATCGACACCATGCTCGCCACCTGGGGCCTGAGCCTGGCCCTGACCGGGGTTGCCACGATGTTTTTCGGCAACACCACGGTGGGCATTTCTTCACCCTTGCCGGGCCTGAGCATTGGCGCCTATCAAACCAGCGGCTACGGGGTGTTCGTGATCGGCGTGGCGGTGGCGGTGGTCCTCGGCATGTGGGCCTTGCTGCGCTTTACCCATTTCGGCCTGTGTGCCCGGGCGACCATGCAGAACGCCAAGATGGCCGCGGCCCTGGGGGCCAACCCGGGGCGCATCTACAGCCTGACCTTCGGCCTCGGTGCGGCCCTGGCCGGCCTCGGCGGCGCGGTGCTGGCGCCGTTGACCGGGGTGATTCCGACCCTGGGCGCCAGCTACATCGCCAAGGCCTTCATCACGGTGATCGGCGGCGGTAGCGCGGTGATCACCGGCACCCTGAGTTCGGCGGTGGCCTTCGGCTCGATCAACCAGGTGGTGACCTTCTTCAGCACCCCGGTGTTCGGTGAAGTGGCGCTGTTGCTGGCGGCGGTGGTGTTGATCCGGGTCTTGCCCCAGGGCATCACCGGGCGTTTTTTCAAAAGGGCATTCTGATGACGATCTCCTCTCCCAACCTGCTGCCCCTGGGCGGCAGCCTGCTGGCCGCGCTGTTGCTGGTGCTGCTGCCGCAGTGGCTGGACCTGTTCAGCCTGCTGTCGCTGTCGATCTACCTGGTGATGGCTTTGCTCGCCCTGAGCCTGGCGTTTGTCTGGGGTTTTGGCGGCATCCTGTGCTTCGGCCAGGCGGCGTTTTTCGGCCTGGGCGCCTACGCCTACGCCATTGGCGTGTTGAACTTCGGCGACAGCACCTGGGCGGTGTTGCTGGCAGTCCTGGTGCCGGCGCTGTTCGCCGCGGCCATGGGTTACTTCATGTTCTATGGCGGCATCAGTGATGTGTACCTGGGGGTGATCACCCTGGCGGTGACCCTGATCCTGTTCAACGTGATGAACTCCACCTCGGGCTCGGCCTACCACATTGGCAGCGCCTTGCTGGGCGGTTTCAACGGCATCCCGGCGATCCCCACCCTGAACATGCCCTTCGAGCCGGACCGGGTGCTGGAGCCCGAGACCCTGTTCCAGGTCATCGGCGCTGCCTTGATCCTTTGCTACCTGGGGTTGCGCGGCCTGTTGGCCAGCCGCTTCGGCAAGGTGGTGGTGGCGGTGCGCGAGAACGAGCAGCGCGCCGGCCTGCTGGGCTATGACACCCGTCTGCACAAGCTGCTGGTGTTCAGCCTCGGTGGCGGCATCGCCGGCCTGGCCGGTTGCCTGTTCGCCAACTGGGGCGCCTTCGTCAGCCCCGGGGTGTTCGGCCTGGCGCAATCGGCGCAGATCATTATCTGGGTGATTGTCGGCGGTCGCGGCACCCTGTTCGGGCCGATCCTGGCCTGCATCGTCATCCAGGCGCTGATGGCCCGCCTGGGTGAACAGCAGAGCCTGGACAGCGGCCTGGTGCTCGGGGTGATCCTCCTGACCTTCGTCATGCTCCTGCCCCGAGGCCTGCTGCCAAGCCTGGCCAGCCTGCTGTCGACACTGCGCCGGCCACGCCGCGCCACCGCCCAACCACAGGAGCGCTCGGCATGAGTGAAGTCCTTTTGCAAACCCGTGGCCTGGGCGTCAGCTTTGGTGGCGTGCACGCAGTCAAGGCGGTGGACTTCACCGTCCACAGCGGCGAGGTGCGCTGCCTGATCGGCCCCAACGGCGCCGGTAAAAGCACCTTTTTCAAACTGCTCAGCGGTCAGTTGCAGCCCAGCCGTGGCGATTGCCATTTTCGTGGTCGGCGCATTTCCGGCTTGCCCCTGCACCGCATCGCGCGCCTGGGCATCGGCGTGAAAACCCAGACCCCGAGCGTCTTCGACGGCCTCGATGTGTTGGAAAACCTGCGCCTGGCCGCCAGCCGCCTGCAAGGGCCGGCCGAGGCCCGGGCCACCGCTGAAGCGACGCTGGAACGGATCGGCCTGAGCGAACTGCGCCAGCGCAACGTCGGCGACCTGGCCCACGGCCAGCGCCAGTGGGTCGAGCTGGGGATGATCCTGGCGGCCCGTCCAGCCCTGGTGCTGCTGGATGAGCCGGCGGCCGGCATGACCCACCAGGAAGTGCGCAAGACCGCTGCCCTGATCAAGGAAATCAATGCCCACAGCACGGTGATCGTGGTCGAGCACGACATGGAGTTCATTCGCCTGATCGCCGGCACCGTCACCGTATTCAACCAGGGGGCGATCCTCGCCCAGGGCAGCTTCGCCGAGGTCACCCAGGACCCGGCAGTACGCGAGGCCTACCTCGGCAAGCAGGAGATCAAACATGCTTGAAGTCAAAGGCCTGTGTGCCGGTTATGGACGGGTGCCGGTGTTGCGCGAGGTGCTGCTCAGCGCCAGCGCCAACAGCGGCGTCGGGGTATTGGGGCGCAATGGCATGGGCAAGACCACCTTGCTTCGGGCGCTGATGGGCGAGCTGCCGGCCATGGCCGGGACCCTGCATTTTGCCGGGCAGGATTTGACCCGCGCGGCGGCCCACCAGCGGGCGGCGGCGGGCATCGGCTACGTGCCCCAGGGGCGGCAGATTTTCCCCCAGCTCTCGGTCAGGGAAAACCTGCGCATGGGCTGCGTGAAGAACTTCGCCACGGCGGCCACCACCATGGAGCGGGTGCTGGAATATTTTCCGCGCCTGGAACGCTTGCTGGAGCAGCCGGGTGGTGCGCTGTCCGGTGGTGAGCAGCAACTGCTGGCCCTGGCCCGTTGCCTGTGCGGCGACCCGAAACTGCTGTTGCTGGACGAGCCCACCGAGGGCATCCAGCCGTCGATCTGCGACGAGATCATCGACACCCTGCAACGCCTGCGACGCGAGCAGGGGCTGGCGCTGATCCTGGTGGAGCAGGACATCGAGTTCCTCGCGGCGCTGTCGGATCGCATCCTGATCATCGAGAAGGGCCAACTGGTGGAAGAGATCGACCCGTCCACCACCAGCGCTGCGGCCATCGCCGAACGGTTTGTGGATTTTCATTCTTAAGGATTACTTCACCATGTCTATTCAACGTCCCTCCCTGGCCGACCTCGACGCGGCCGGTGCTCGCCTGGGCCTGCAGCTCGATGCGTCGTTGCTGAACGAGTACGCGGGCATTCTCGAAGCGGTGTGGCAGGACTACGACCGCCTCGACAGCCTGGGCTCCACGCTGCCACCGCTCAAATACCCGCAGCGCTCGGGCCACGAACCGGCACCCGGCGACAACCCCTACAACGCCTGGTACGTGAAGACCCAGGTGCAAGGCGCGGCGACCGGCAAGCTGGCGGGCAAGCGCATCGCCCTCAAGGACAACATCTGCCTGGCCGGGGTGCCGATGATGAACGGCGCCTCGACCCTGCGCGGCTACGTGCCGGACCTGGACGCCACCGTGGCGACCCGGGTGCTGGACGCCGCCGGGCAGATTCTCGGCAAAGCCCATTGCGAGTACTTTTGCGTGTCCGGCAGCAGCCACACCAATGCCACCGGCGCGGTGCACAACCCGCGCAACCCCGGGCACTCCACCGGCGGTTCGTCCTCCGGTTGCGCGGCGCTGATCGTCGCCGGGGAGGTGGACCTGGGCATCGGCACCGACCAGGGCGGTTCGGTGCGCATTCCCGCGGCCTACAGCGGCATCTACGGCCTGAAACCGACCCACGGGCTGATTCCCTACAGCGGCATCATGCCGGTGGAAATGACCCTGGATCACGCCGGCATCATGAGCGCCAATGTCGCCGACAACGCCTTGCTCCTGGAGGTGTTGGCCGGGGTCGACGGCCTCGACCCGCGCCAGGGGCGGCAGTTGCCCGAGGTGCGCTACACCCAGGCCCTGGGCCAAGGCTGCGCCGGGTTGCGGATTGCCGTGGTGGGCGAGGGCTTCGGCCTGGCCAACTCGGAAGCCGATGTGGACGCAGCGGTGCGCCACGCCGCCGGTCTGTTCCGTGAGCTGGGGGCCGAGGTCGAGGAGGTGTCGATTCCGATGCACGCCCTGGGCCATGCGATCTGGACCCCGATTGCCGTGGAAGGCACCACCCAGCAGATGCTCGGCTGCAACTATTCCAGCAACTGGAAGGGCCTCTACGTGGAGAGCCTGATGCAGGCCCAGGCCGGCTGGCAGGCCAAGGCCGAGGCCTTTCCCCATGACTTGAAGACCTGCCTGCTGGCCGGCGACTACGCTTACCGCGCCCATGCCGGGCAGTACTACGCCAAGGCACAGAATGCGGCGCGGCAACTGCGCGCCGCCTACGACGGGCACCTGCAAGACTTCGACGTGCTGCTGATGCCCACGGTGCCGCTCAAGGCGCCCCGGTTGCCGGAGCCTGAAGTCTCGGCCAGCACCTGGGTCAGCCGCGCCCTGGAGATGAACGCCAACACCGCGCCCTTCGATGTCACCGGTCACCCGGCGATCTCCATTCCCTGTGGCTTGGCCGCCGGGCTGCCGGTGGGCATGATGCTGGTCGCTCGCGACTACGACGAGGCCACGCTGTACCGCCTGGCCCATGCTTTCGAGCAGCACTTCAATTGGGAAAGCCTTACGTCATGAGTACTCAGGGATACAAGGTCGGGCTGTTGTTCTCCGAGCACAGCCTCACCGCCGGGGTGGAGACCACCCAGGCCAATGCCAGCCAACTGGCGATTGCCGAAGTCAACGAAGCGGGGGGCATCAACGGCGTGCCCCTGGTGCCAGTGGTTGCCCACCCCGGTGCCGAGCCGGCCAGCTACCGCGACAGCGCCCTGCAACTCTGTGATCAGGAACAGGTGCGGGTGCTGTTCGGCACCCACATGTCGAGCACCCGCAAGCTGGTCTTGCCGGTGGTGGAAAGCCGTCGTCGCCTGCTGTTCTACCCGACCCTCTATGAAGGCTTCGAGTATTCGCCGTACTGCTTCTATACCGGCTCGGCCCCCAACCAGAACTCCGTGCAACTGGCGCGTTATGTGCTGGAAACCTACGGCGGGCGGGTGCTGTTTGTCGGTGGGCCCTATGTTTACCCGTACGAGTCCAACCGCATCATGCGCGAGCTGTTCGAGCAGGCCGGGGGCGAAGTAGTGGACGAAATCTACCTGCCGTTCCACGCCTGTGAGGAGGACTTCCAGCGGGTCATGCAGCGGGTGGCGGACACCGCCCCGGACGCCATCTACTCAACCATTGTCGGCAGCGACATCCCGGCTCTGCACCGCGCTTACCGCCGTGCCGGGCTGGACCCGGCGCGCACGCCGATCGTCAGCCTGGCCACCAATGAAGTGGACGTGCTCGCCATGACCGCCGAGGAGGCCGAAGGGCACGTGTGCGCGGCGCCCTGGTTCTCGACCCTGGACAACGCCCAGAGCCGGGCCTTTGTCGCCCGCTACCGGGCGCGGTTTGGCGAGCAGGCGCCGATCACCTCGGGGGCCGAGGCGGCGTATTTTCAGGTGCACCTGTTCGCCCAGGCCGCACGCCAGGCCGCGGACGATTCCCTGGAGGCCCTGCGCGAAGCCTTGGCCGGTGCCCACTTCGACGCCCCTCAAGGCCGTGTGAGTATCGACGCCGACACCCAGCACACCTGGCTCTGGCCACGGATTGCCCGGGTCGATGCCCAGCGTCAGTTCCAACTGGTGCTGGAAAGCCGCGAGGCGGTGCGGCCCAGCCCGTACATGGTCGAGTACCAACTGGACGCCGAAGCGTGAGGCGGAGGAGGGCGAGATGAACACTGCACCTTCGCTGCTGCGCGAGCTCAAGGGCCTGCGAGTGCTGGTCATCCACCCCGAGGACGCCGAGGCCCGGGTGGTGCTGAGCCAGCTGCAACGCATCGGCTGCATCGTTGAACAGTGCTGGCCGGTGCCCACCTTCCTGCCGGCGGCGTTCGACGCGGTGCTGCTGGCGGTCGAACTCAACCAGCGCGCCAACACCCAGGCATTGGTGGAGAGCCTCGACGAGCAGGCGCCGCCGATCATTGCCGTGGTCGGCTACGAAAACCCCTCGATGCTGCAACTGGTGCTGGAAACCCAACCGGCGGCGGTGATCGAACGGCCCCTGCGACCGTTCGGCCTGCTGACCCAGTTGTTGATGGCCCGGGCCGCCTGGCGCGCGCGGATCGACATGCTGGCGCAGATCCGCAAGTTGCAGACCCGGCAACCGGCGGTGTCGAAAATCTCCATGGCCAAGGCCTTGTTGATGGCCCGCTATCGGATTGCCGAAAGCGAAGCCCACCGGCGCATCCAGCGAGACGCCATGGCCCGGCGCATCAGCATGGAGGCGATTGCCCAGGGGATTATCGACGCGGGCTTGCCGACGCCGGACTGAAGGGCAGGGCGCGAAACCCGCGTCGGCGATGGGCTGCAAGGAGGCGGCCCCTTTGTATTATTTTTGCTACACGTGACTGAGAAAGTCTATCAAATGAGAATCTGTATCTATATGATTCGCGGCACAATCTTGCCGGGCTACCGCAGTGCCCGGGATTCTCCAAAAAGGCCGTTACGTCGATGCGTCGAACTCTTGTTTCCCTGTGTGTCATCCAAGCTATTTCCCAGACAGCCTGGGCTGAATCGGTACCGGTGGACCCGGCCTCGATCGAGCTGCAAGCCATCGACATCAACGGCACCGCCGAAGAACAGGCCCAGGGGCCGGTACAGGGTTATCGTGCCACCCGTTCCGCCAGCGCCACGCGCACCGACACCTCGATTCATGAAACCCCGCAGTCCATCAGCGTGGTCACCCGCGACGCCGTGGAAGACCTCAGCGCGACCCGTTTGCAAGACGCCCTCGATTACGCCGGCGGCGTGGGCCGGGCCAACAACTTTGGCGGCCAGGGCCTGACCACCTTCACCGTGCGTGGCTTTACCACCGGCGAGTTCTACCGCAATGGTTTTCCGATCAACCGCGGCTACCCGAACATGCCCGATGCCAACACCATCGAGCGCCTGGAAGTGCTGCGCGGTCCGGCCACCATGCTCTACGGCCGTGGCGACCCGGGCGGCACCTTCAATGTGGTGTCCAAGCAGCCCCTGGCCGAAAGCCGCACCACCCTGGGCAGCCAGATCAGCGACCAGGGCATGCGTCGCGGCACCCTGGACACCTCCGGCCCATTGGACGATGACGGCCGCTTTGCCTATCGCCTGAACGTGATCGGCGAGGGCGGCGACACCTTCCGTGACCATGTGGAAACCGAACGCTACGGCGTGACCCCGGTGCTCAGCTGGCAGGTCAACGACCGTACCAAAATCACCTTCGAAGGCGACTTCATGCGCAACAACGCGCCTTTGGATCGTGGCCTGACCCGCTACCCGACACAGCGTGGCGTGGCCTCGCGGGACACCTTCTTCGGCGAGAAGGACGTCGGCAAACTGCACAACGACAACAACATGGGCCAGGTGCGTTTCGAGCACTTCCTCAATGACAACTGGACCCTGGGCGGCGGCGCGCAAATCCTCGACGGCACCCTGGCCGGCAATGGCATCGAGGCCAACGGCATTGCGCCCGACGGCCGCACCCTGGGGCGCAACTTCAACTACCGCAAACTGGAATGGCGTGATCGCGACTACCAGTTGAACCTCACCGGGCACTTTTCCACCGGCGGTTTCGAGCACACCTTGCTCACCGGTGTCGAGTACGAAGACTACGACTACCAGTCGATCATCAAGCGCTCGGCGGCCGGCATCAACTACCCCATCGATATCTTCAACCCGGTCTACGGCCAACCACGTCCGGCCTTGACCCGCACCACCACCGATGACAAGGAAAACCTCAAGACCTACGCGGCCTTTGTCCAGGATCAGGTCAGCCTGACCGACGACCTCAAGGTTCTGTTGGGTGCGCGCCTGGAGCGCTTCGAGCACCAGTACGACAACTACCTCAACAACACCTCCTGGGAGAAGAGCGACAACGCCGTCACCCCGCGGGCCGGCCTGGTCTACAACCTGACGCCGACTGTGGCGCTGTATGCCGACGCGGCGCGCTCGTTCAAGCCCAACTCGGGTGCCGACCGCACGGGCAATGGCTTCAAGCCGGAAGAAGGCAAGTCCTATGAGGTGGGGGTGAAGTGGGAAGCCCTGGAGCGCCAGTTGAGCGTGGACGCGGCGATCTACCAGATCGACAAGCAGAACGTGCTGACCAACGATCCGACGGACCCGAGCGGTGTGCTCAAAGTGGCCGCCGGTGAAGTGCGCAGCCGTGGCCTGGACATCAACGTGGCCGGCAACCTCACCCCCGAGTGGCGGATGATCGGCGGCTACGCCTATGTGGACGCCGAGGTCACCAAGGACACGGCGATCCCGACCGGCACGCGGCTGATGAACATTCCGCGCAACAGCTTCAGCCTGTTGAACGTCTATGAGTTCCAGGACGGCGGCCTCAAGGGTCTGGGCCTGGGGTTGGGGGCCAAGTACGTGGATAACCGCGCCGGGCAAACCTCCAGCACCGCCTTCGACATGAGCAGCTACCAGGTCTTTGATCTGTTGAGCTACTACAAACTCAACGAGCACGTGCGTCTGAACCTGGACGTGAAAAACCTGTTCAACGAAGACTACGAGGAAGGCGCTTTCGGCAACGTCTACGCCTACCCGGGCGCACCGCGCACCGTGCAACTGGGCATCGCCTACACCCTGTAAACCCGACAGCCGCCAAGCGTCTGCCATCCCCCAGCTTCCGGTGCGTAAAGCGCCTGGGACCTGGGGGATTTTGCTATGGGGCGGCGCAGTCCGAGCCCCGGGCCTGGGGCCTGCACCGCGCGCGCAAACGCCTGAAGTTATTCACTAAAACCGTGGGTATCTCTGTGGATAACTGCGCAGGAGGCCGACAGCACAGGTGATACGAGGCACGGTCAATAAATAGACAAAACCCCGCTTGCCTGGCCCGCGAGGCCTTCTAGTCCGCCACCTTTTCGGTCATGAACTCCGGTAGCTGCTTGGGCAGGTTGAAGACTGGGTAGGCCAGGGACTGCACCTTGATCATGGTGTCCAGCACCAGGGTGCTGGTGCCGGGCTTGCCTTGCTCCTCGCGTGGGCCTAGAAATCCACCGTGGCCGACAGTTGTAAGGTGCGTGGCGAGGCCTGGGAGAAGGCGCCGTAGGACGCCACCCCCGACCAGTAGCTGCGGTCGAAAAGGTTTTGTACCGTGGCCCGCAGGGTGGTGGGGCGGCCGTCGATGTGGGTGCTGTAGCGGGCGCCGGCGTCGATCCGGGTCCAGGGGTCGAGTTTCTGGGTATTGTCCTGATTGATGTACTGGCTGCCGGTGTAGATGGCGCCGCTGGTCAGGGTCAGGCCCTCGATCCACGGCGTGTCCCATTCCGCCCAGAGGTTGGCCTGGACCTCGGGTACGCCCACGGGTTTGTTGCCGCGGTAGGCCGGGGTGCCGCTCTGGGTCAATTCGGCGTCGAGCAGGGTCACGCCGCCGAGCAGGCGGGTGCCTTCGCTGAGTTCGCCGAACAGGTTGAGTTCCAGGCCGCGGTTACGTTGCTCGCCCTGCACCGAAAAAATCTGTCGGTTATTGCTCTGGGCCACCAGTTCGCCCGCTGGCTTCTTGATCTGAAACAGGCTCAGGGTTGAGGTGAAGGTCCCGTAGTCGACCTTGACCCCGACTTCCTGCTGGCGGGAGATGTAGGGCGCGAACACCTCGCCGGAGTTGTCGGCGGTGGCCGGTGCGGAGTCGCCCTTGCTCAAGCCTTCGATGTAGTTGTAGTAGAGCGACACGTGCTCCCAGGGTTTGATCACCAAGCCGAACAGTGGTGTGGTGGCGGTTTTGTCGTAGGTGGTGGTGACTGCGCCTGCGGTGTTGTAGTTGTGCGACTCGATGCTTTGCTGGCGCAGGCCGAGGGTCAGTTGCAAGCGTTCATCGAGCACCGACAAGGTGTCGGCCAGGGCCACGCCGGACAGTTCGCTGGCCGAGACCTTGAGTGGGTCGGGGGTGGCAATTTCGGGCTCCGGGCGCTGCACCGGGTGGTAAATGTTGGACAGGATCGCCGGCCCGGAAATGATCGCCCGGGACAACTCATCGCGATAGCGGGTGACTTGCAGGCTGGTGTTATGGCTCACCGGGCCGGTGTCGAAGCGCACCCGGGCACCGGCATCGACGGTGTAGCGCTCGACCTCGAACTTGTAATAGCCGGGAATCGACGAGGTGTCGCCGGCGCTGTTGAGCAGGGTCGGGGTCTGGTCGGAAAGCCGCGACACTTGCGAGCGCCCACCGCCGGCGTGGGCGAACAGGGTCAGTGCGTCGTTCACCTCGTATTCACCGCTCAGCAGGGTGGCGCGGTCGCGGGTCTTGGCCCAGGACCATTCCTGGGTGACGTTGCGCCGGCCGTTGGCGGCCGAGGGAATGTCCAGGCCACGGCTGATCAGGAAGGGCCGGGATGGGGCGTCGAACTGTTCTTCCTGGCTGATCATGTCGAGGCTGGCACGCAGGCGCTCGCCTTGGTAATCGAAGGCCACGGCGCCGAGGTTGATCTCCCGCGATTGTTTGTCGATAGCGGTGTCGCCTTGCTGCACGCTGCCGTTGATGCGCACACCAAACTGGCGCTGGTCACCGAAGCGCCGGCTCAGGTCCAGATGGCCGCCGACCTGGCTGTCGCTGGCGTAGCTGGCGGTGAAGCGGGTCAGGTCTTCGTCCAGGGAGCGCTTGGGCACAATATTGATCACCCCACCGACCCCGCTGTTGGGCGACATGCCGTACAGCAGCGCACCGGGGCCCTTGATCACCTCCACGCGCTCGGCGTACTCGGTGAACACCCGGTAGTTGGGGGCCACGCCGTAGACACCGTCGAAAGCCAGTTCCCCGAGGTTGCCTTCGCCTATGGGAAAACCGCGGATAAAGAACGAGTCCACCACGCCGCCGGTCTGCCCGGTGGAACGCACCGAGGAGTCACGCTCCAGCACGTCGGCGACGGTGATCGCCTGCTGGTCCTTGATCAGGGTGGAGGTGTAGTTGCTGACGCTGAAGGGCACGTCCATCAGGTCTTTGTTGCCCATCAGGCCGAGGCGGCCACCACGGGCCACCTGGCCGCCGGCATACACCGACGGCAGGCTGTCGGGGGCCTGGCCATTGGCACTGATGGTGGTGGCGTCGAGGGTCAGCCCGGTGTCTGCGGCGGCTGGGCGCCGGGCCAGGGTGTAGCTGCCGTCGGTGCGCGCCACCAGTTCCAGGCCGCTGTCGGCGAGCAATTGTTCCAGGGCTTCCCGGGGGCTGTAGCGGCCTGACAGCCCGGGGCTTTCCAGGCCGTCGGTGAGGTTGGGCTGGAACGACAGGGGAAGGCCGGTGGCCAGGGCAAAGCCGGACAGGGTCGGGCCCAGGGGGCCGGCCGGGATCTCGTAGCTGCGCGGTGTGTTGTCCAGGGCCGGTGTGGCGGCGGCCCAGGCCGCTGTGCTGCAAGCGGTGCCCAGGCTCAGGCACAGCAGGGCGTTGCGCAGGGCGGGGCGGAGGGGTCGGGCCGGACGCGGAGGGCGGTTAACGAACATGGGGGAGGACCTATTCGACAAGGTTGAGAAGTGCTTCCTTCCCTAGCCCGCCGAGCGCGGAAAAAGTATCACCCCCCAGGCTGTTTTTTTTCAGGCGGCGGAAAGCATCACCCAGTAACCGTGCCAATGCTGACGGATAACCAACGGATAGGTCTGCTGCAGCATGTCCAGGGAGCGCTGGCTGTCGCTGATGGGGAAGGCCCCGGAAATGCGCAGGTCGGCGATGGCCGGGTCGCAGCGCACGAAGCCCTTGCGGTAGCGCGCCAGTTCCACGAGGAAGTCCGCCAGGCGCAGGTTGTCGGCCAATAGCATGCCCTGGGTCCAGGCACTGGCAGCGGGGTTGGCGGTTTCCGGCGGGGCCAGCTGGTTGGCGCTGAAGGTGGTGCGCTGGCCGGCGTTGATCACCTGCTGGGCACCGCCGGCCTCGGCCGGTTGCACCCGCACCGCGCCTTCGAGCACCACCAGGCGGGTGCTGCCGGCTTGCTCGCGCACGGTGAAACGGGTGCCCAGGGCCTGCATCCAGCCGGCCTCGGTGGTCACCAGGAACGGCCGGTCGCCAGGGTCGCGGGCGGTCTGTACCAGGATCTCGCCCTGGCGCAGGTGCACCCGGCGTTGCTGGCTGTCGAAGCGCACGTCGATCGCCGAATCGGTGTTCAAGGTGATCTGCGAACCGTCGGCCAACTGCAGCTCCCGGCGTTCGCCCACGGCCGAGCGGAAGTCTGCGGTCCATTGCTGGGTTTCCAGGAGCTTCCAGGCGCCGAAGCTGCCGGGCAGCAGGGCCAGCAATGCCGCCAGCTTGGCCACGGCGGCGCGTCGGCCCGGGTTGGCCGGGCGATCCAGGGCCGACATGGCCAGGGCCGGGGGCAGGCCGCCGAGTTTGCCCAGCAGCACCTGCGCCCGCTCCCAGGCCTGTTGGCGTTCCGGGCTGCTGCCGCGCCAGTACTGCCATTGCTCATGCTCGGCGGCGCTGACATCGCCTTCGCTGAAGCGCAGCAGCCAGTCGGCGGCTTCGTCCAGGGCTTGCTCGGCCAGGGGCACAGTCGGCTGGGCAGGCACTTAGTGCACCAACGCCAGGCACTGGATAAAGGCCTGCTTCATGTAGCGCTTGACGGTGATCAGCGAGACCCCCAGTTGCTCGGCGATCTCGGCGTACTTGAGGCCGGCGATCTGCGACAGCAGGAAGGTGCGTTTCACCGGGGCCGGCAAGGTGTCGAGCATGGCGTCGATTTCGTGCAGGGTTTCCAGGATCAGGTAGCGCGCCTGGGGCGAGGGCGCCTCGGCTTCCGGCATCTGCGCCAGGGCTTGCAGGTAGGCGCGCTCCAGGGCCTGGCGCTGATACCAGTTGACCAGGATGCCCTTGGCCACGCAGCTCAGGTAGGCCCGGGGTTCGTCGATCACCGCGACCCCGGAGGCGAGGATCCGGGTGAAGGTGTCATGGGCCAGGTCCGCGGCGTCCAGGGCGTTGCCGAGTTTTTTTCGCAGGCGCGCGTAGAGCCAGCCATGGTGGCCGCTGTACAGGGCTTCGACGGTACGCAGGTGCTGGGCATGGATCGCGGCGGGGCTATCGCTCATGGCAGGTCGGATTTTGCAATTGAGAAGTATTCCCAATGCTAGTGTAGGGCGAAGTCCCTGCGCAAGGATTCTCTGTGGCGCACAAGCGGCGGCGGGTGTGGCGGGGCAGGGGCTGCCTGGGCGGGGAAGGAGGGCGGTTGCGGCGCAGCAATCGGTGGAGAGGGGCGTTGCCGACGGGCCAGGGCAATAGTCGCCCTGGCCGGTTGTCAGGCGTTGGGGGTTATTTGCTCGACCAGGCAATAAAGCGCTGTTCCAGGCTTTCGCCGTGCTCGGTCCAGAAGTCCACGTCCATCTGCAGGGCGTTCTGCATGTTCTGCGGCGCCGTCGGCAGGTCGGCGGCCAGTTCCGGGCTCAGCAGGCTGATGGTGCCTTTGTTCGAAGGGCCGTACGCCATGTGCTCGGTGTAGATTTTCTGCTGCGCCGGCTGCATGGCGAACTTGATGAACTTGTAGGCCTCGTCCAGGTTCGGCGTGCCCTTGGGAATGGCCCACTCATCGAACTGGTAGAGGTTGCCGTCCCAGACGATTTTCAGCGGTGCGCCGGATTGCTTGGCGGCATAGATCCGGCCGTTGTAGGCCGAGCTCATGACCACGTCGCCGGAGATCAGGTACTGCGGCGGCTGGGCGCCGGCTTCCCACCACTGAATGTAGGGCTTGAGTTCGTCGAGCTTGGCGAAGGCGCGGCTCACGCCGGCGTCGGTGGACAGTTCCTTGTACACGTCCTTGGGCGCCACGCCGTCGGCCATCAGGGCGAATTCCAGGGCGCCGCGGGCGGATTTGCGCAGGCTGCGCTTGCCGGGGAATTTCTTCACGTCCCAGAAATCTTTCCAGCCCTGGGGCGCGGTCTTGAGCTTCTCGGTGTTGTAGGCCAGGACGTTGGACCAGACGAAAATCCCCACGCCGCAGGTCTGCACGGTGCCGTCGACAAAGTCGTCCACCGGCCCGATGCGGCTCATGTCGATTTTCTCGAACAGACCATCGTCGCAACCACGGCTGAGGTCGTTGTCTTCGATGTCGAGCACGTCCCAGTTGACGCTCTTGGTGTCGACCATGGCCTTGACCTTGGCCATCTCGCCGTTCCATTCGCCGGCGATGATCTTGGTCCCAGTGGCTTTTTCGTAGGGTTTGTAGAAGCCCGCCACTTGGGCGTCCTTGCTCGCGCCGCCGTAGGAAATCACGGTCAGGTCCTTGGCCATGGCCTGGCCCACAGCCAGGCTCAGGCAACCGCTGAGCAGCACAAACTTCAGTGTTTTCGACATGGTGAAACTCCCAAAAAAAGTAGTACCGCAATGGAGTGCTAAGGGCAGTGTCAGCTCGACGGGGCGGGAACGAGTCGGTGCCGCGTCGGTTGCTCTACCGGACATTCGAAGTTCCGGGCTGATTTGTTGTTATGCAGAGCGTCAGTGTCGGGGTGGTCCCTCTTCAGTAGCCTTGGTGTTTTTCGATGACACCGGACATGGCCTGGCCCCGTTGGTGGCGGCGCAGGTTGTCCAGCAATGGAGCGAACGCCGACTCGGGCAGGGTCACTGCGCCGATGTGCGGGGTCAGCCAGATGTTCGGGTGTTGCCAGAACGGGTGCTGCTCGGGGGCCGGTTCTTCTTGCACCACATCGACAATCGCGTGGCTCAGTTGCCCGCTGTCCAGGGCCTGCAGCAGATCCTGCTCAACCAGGTGCGCGCCACGGCCCAGGTTGATCAGGCTCGCGCCCCGGGGCAGCAAGCCCAGGGTGCGGGCGTTGAGCAGGCCGCGGGTGTGCTCGGTCAGGGGCAGCAGGCAGAGCAGGGTGTCGCACTGGCTGAGGAAGGCCGGCAACTGCTCGACGCCGGCAAAGCACTCGACGCCGTCCAGTGGTTGCAGCGAACGCGACCAGCCCCGCAGGTTGAAGCCGAACGGCCGCAAGTGTTGCAGCGCCGCTTTGCCCAGCATGCCCAGGCCCATGACCCCCACGCGGCGTTGCCGGGCCGGGACCCAGGGCTGTTCCTGCCATTGCCCCTGGCGTTGCTGGTGCAGGTACAAGGGCAATTGCCGATGCAGGCTGAGCACCGCCATGCAGGCGTATTCGACAATCCCCTGGACAATGCCCGGGTCTTGCATGCGCACCACCGGCACCTGCTCGGGCAACTGCCGCAGGTCGAACTGATCGACCCCCGCCGAGGTGGCGAACACCACTTCAAGGTTGGGAAAGTCCCGCAGGTTTTCCGGCGGCTGCCAGGCCATCAAGTAACGGATGTCCGCAGGGTTGCCGACGTCCGGCCAGAGCCTGACTTCGATGTCCGGGGCGTGCTCGGCGAACAAGGCCTGCCACTGCTGGCCACGCTCGGAATCGGCTTTGTAGAGAAGGGCCATGGAAGGCTCCGCCTGAAGGACTGTGCTCAGCCTATCCCAGCGCCGACAGTAGATTCTTTTGAATCGCTGCGCCGCGACGGCAGCTTTTGAATTTTATTCCACCGGCCGCAGCAGCCGCCCGAATGGGCGGCCACTCGGGGCTCAGCAGAGGGCGGCGATGGCCTTGCCCAAGGCTTCGGTGGTGCCTTTGCCGCCGATGTCGGCAGTCAGCGGCGCCACCTCCGGTCCTTGTTCGAGTACGGCTTCGATGGCCTTGACCACGGCGGCACCGGCCTCGGGGTGGCCCAGGTGCTCAAGCATCATTGCCCCGCACCAGATCTGCCCGATGGGGTTGGCGATGCCTTTGCCGGCGATGTCCGGGGCCGAACCGTGCACCGGTTCGAACAGGCTGGGGAAGTTGCGCTCCGGGTTGATGTTGGCCGAAGGGGCGATGCCGATGGTGCCGGTGCAGGCTGGGCCGAGGTCGGAGAGGATGTCGCCGAACAGGTTGCTGGCCACCACCACGTCGAACCAGTCCGGGTGCAGGACGAAGTTCGCGGTGAGGATATCGATGTGGTACTTGTCCACCTTGACCTCGGGGTAGCGCTTGCCCATCTCCACCACGCGTTCATCCCAGTAGGGCATGGTGATCGCGATGCCGTTGGACTTGGTGGCCGAGGTCAGGTGCTTCTTCGGCCGGCTCTGGGCCAGGTCGTAGGCGAACTTGAGAATGCGGTCGACCCCGACCCGGGTCATCACGGTTTCCTGCAGCACGATCTCGCGTTCGGTGCCGGGGAACATCTTGCCGCCGACACTGGAGTACTCGCCCTCGGTGTTCTCGCGCACCACCCAGAAATCGATGTCGCCGGGCTTGCGGTTGGCCAGTGGTGCCTTGACCCCGGGCATCAGCCGGCAGGGGCGCAGGTTGACGTACTGGTCGAATTCGCGACGGAACTGCAACAGCGAATCCCACAGCGAGATGTGGTCCGGCACCACGTCGGGCCAGCCCACCGCGCCGAAGTAGATGGCGTCGTAACCCTTGAGAACCTCGAACCAGTTGTCGGGCATCATCTTGCCGTGAGCCAGGTAGTAATCGGCACTGGCGAAGTCGAACCAGTCCCACTGCAGTTCCAGGTCGTGGCGGCGGGCCACGGCATCGAGTACGCGCACACCTTCGGGCATCACTTCCTTGCCGATGCCGTCACCAGGGATCACGGCGATTTTGTAGCTGGACTTGCTCATGGTTCGACTCCAGGGATTGTTGGGTAGCGGCACTGAGTGTATGTATGACCGCGAAATAAATAATTAGCCTGAAACGAAAGCCATTCTTAGATTTTTGGAAAGAATCCATGAGCACCATCGACGACTTGAGTTTCTTCCAGCAGGTGGCCAGCCGCGCCAGCCTCACCGAAGTGGCGCGCCACCTGGGCCTGTCGCTGCCGGCGGTGAGCAAGCGTCTGAGCCAGCTGGAACAGCGCCTGGGGGTGCAGTTGCTGCAACGCACCACGCGCAAGCTGGCCTTGACCCCGGAGGGCGCGTTGTACCTGGAAGGCGGTCGGCCGATCCTGCGGCAACTGGAAGAATTGGAGAGCGCCCTGAACCAGCGTCAGCCGACCTTGCACGGGCGGCTGCGGATCAATGGCACCCTGGGTTTTGGTCGCCGCCACCTGGCGCCCATCGTTTCCAGCTTCGCCCGCTTGCACCCGCAACTGGAGATTTCCCTGGAGCTGAGCAGCCAGCCCCTGGCCCTGCTGGACGATCAGTTCGACATTGCGGTGTGCATGGGCGAGCCGCCGGATTCGCGTTTGATCAGCGTGCGGCTGCTGGAAAATCCGCGGCTATTATGTGCAGCGCCTGGATACCTTGAAAACATGCCTGAGCCGAACGTGGTGGCGGACCTGGCCCAGCACAATTGCATCGTGCTGCGGCAGTTTGCCGGGGATTACGCGATCTGGCGCTTCCACAAGGACGGCCGCGAGTACGCCCATAAAGTCAGCGGCACCCTGTCCAGCAACGACGGTGAAGTGGCCCTGAGCCTGGCCCTGGAGGGGCATGGATTGATCCTGCGATCCCGCTGGGATGTCCAGCAATACTTGGAGGATGGGCGTCTGCGTGGGTTGTTGCTGGATCACCAGGCACCGCGGGCGGACATCTTCGCGGTGTACCAGCATCGCCGTCATATTCCCCAGCGCATCTCGGTGTTCAGCCAGTACCTGGTTCAGCAGCTGGCCAAACGCCTGCCTTATGCGGTGCATCCATGACCGGTCAGGGTTGCGAGGGTTTTTGCATAACTTGAAGCTATGGTGATCCTGACTATTGGTGAGTTGTCCGGCACGGCACACTCTTGTAACGTCGGTGGGGCCCGCTCGGTAAAAACAAAAAACAGACCGAAGCCGCCACAAGGTTCCAAGGTGTTCAGTCGCATTTTTTGAGTCTGCCGAATCAAATGACTTAATAGGATGATTGCCATGAAAGTCTTGTCGCTCGGTTCAGTTTTCTCCGTGATGTGCCTGACTGCCGGGGCCGCATTGCCGGCGCTGGCGGCGCAGATCACCTTTGTTTCCCAGGGCGGCACTTACCAGGAGGCGCAGACCAAGGCCATCCTCGACCCCGCCGCCAAACGCCTCAATATCACCATCAAACAAGACAGCGTTCCCGATGCCTGGCCCATGGTCAAAGCCCAGGGCGAGGCCGGCAAGCCGCTGTGGGACGTGATCGACACCCCGCCTTCGAACTGCCTGCGCGGCGGTCGCGAAGGGCTGATCGAACCCCTGGACTTGAGCAAGCTGCCGAACGTGCAGAGCATGCCCGAGGCCTATCGCACCCCGTATTCGGTGGCCTACGAGTTCTACTCCTCGGTGCTGGCCTACAACACCAAGGCCCTGAAAAAAGTGCCCCAGAGCTGGGCCGACTTCTGGAACGTCAAAGACTTCCCCGGCGTGCGCGCCTTGCGCAACGACCCCATGGGCACCCTGGAAGCCGCGCTGCTGTCCGACGGCGTGCCCCGGGACAAGCTTTACCCCCTGGATGTGGACCGGGCCTACAAGCGCCTGGAACAGATCAAACCGGACATTGCCGTGTGGTGGAGTTCCGGTGGGCAGTCGGCGCAGCTGCTCAGCGACGGCGAAGTGGACATGCTGATGATCTGGAACGGCCGCGCCAGCGCGGTGCGCAAGGACAAGCCGGAGGTCGAGTTCACCTACAACGACGGGCTGTTGCAGAACACCCAGTTGTGCGTGCTGAAAAACGCCCCGAACTACGCCACCGCCTTGCAATTCATTAACGAGGCCATGTCCCCGGACCTGCAGGCCAACCTGCCGTTGCACATCGATTACGGCCCGGGCAACCCGGCGGCGTTCAGCACCGGCAAGATCACCGCGGAACGCGCCAAGGAGCTCCCTAGCGCCCCGGATAACGCCGCCAAGCAAGCGTTGCTGTCCGAAGAGTGGTGGGCATCGCCGGCCGGTATCGCCGCCAAGGACCGCTGGCTGAAGTTCGTTCAGTAACGCCATGCCGTACCCGGCGGCGAGCTGCCGTGTGGCGGTGCCGGCCGGGGTTGCTGATTCGATGGGTCGTCCACAGGGAATGCCATGAGCACGATGATCGACTACCTCATCCTCGGGGGCGGTTCTGCCGGTTGCGTACTGGCGGCCCGGCTCTCCGAGGACCCGGACAAACAGGTGTGCCTGGTGGAGGCCGGGCGCGATATTTCGGCGTCGAGCATGCCGCCGGAGATTCGCAGTCGCTACCCAGGCCGGGCCTACCTGGACCTGGGCAATATCTGGCAGCGCCTCAACGCCTTGATGGGCACCGGCGCGCGCCAGCAGCGGCGTTACGAGCAGGCGCGAATCCTTGGCGGCGGCTCGGCGATCAATGCCCTGATGACCAATCGCGGTGCTCCCGCCGACTATGACGAATGGCAGCAACTGGGCGCCGAAGGCTGGGGCTGGGACAACTGCCTGCCGTACTTTCGCAAGCTGGAAAACGACACGGATTTCAACGGCCCGCTGCATGGCCAGGACGGCCCGCTGCGCATTCGTCGGACCCCGGACGCGGCCCTCTCACCCTTTGTCAAAGGGGTGATTGGCGTCTTGGGCGAGCAGGGCCTGCCGCGCAAACCGGACCAGAACGGCCCCTGGGAAGACGGGGTGTACGTCGGTGCGATTGGCGTCAGCGAGGCGGGCGAACGCATTCCCACCTCGGTGTGCTACCTGACCGATGAGGTGCGCCGGCGCAGTAACCTGAGCATCCGCACCGATTGCCTGGTGGAACGCGTGCTGTTCAAGCACAAGCGTGCGGTGGGCGCATGCCTGCGCCTGGCCGATGGGCAAACCCTGGAGCTGGAGGCCCGTGAGGTGATCATTTGCGCTGGGGCGATCCACAGCCCGGCGTTGCTGATGCGCAGCGGCGTCGGCCCGTTGAATGAATTGCTGGACCTGGGCATCGAGCTGGTGGCGGACCGCCCTGGTGTGGGTGGCAACCTGATGGAGCACCCGTCGATTGCGGTGTCGGCACTCTTGACCCGCGAGGGCCGCACGCCCTTTGCCAACGAACACCACGAGCAGGCGATCGTGCGCTTCTCTTCCGGCCTGGCACAGACGCCCAGTGGCGATATGCACGGCGCCATCCTGTCCCGTTCGGGCTGGCACTCCATCGGCTATCGCCTGGGGTCGATGTTTTTCTGGGTCAACAAATCCTATTCCCGAGGGCGAGTACGTCTGGTCTCGGCGGACCCGTTGCAAGAGCCCGATGTGCAGTTCGACATGCTCTCCGACCCGCGGGATTTTCAACGCCTGAAAGACGCCTTGCGCTTTGGCGCTCGCACCCTGGGGGCCGCCTCCCTGGATGCGCAACGCAGCGTGGTGTTCCCTTCCAGCTATTCGCCTCGGGTGGCCAAGGTGGCGCGCCCGGGAGGGATCAACGGGCTGTTGCGTGGCACCTTGAGCGGCTTGCTGGACCTGGCCGGGCCGCTGCGTGGCTGGCTGATCCGGCGCCTGGTGACCCAGGGCGTGACCCTGCAAGGGTTGCTGGCCGACGACGCGGCGCTGGGGGCGTTTGTGCGTAGCCAGGTCGGTGGCACCTGGCACCCGTCCGGCACCTGCCGCATGGGCCGCGTCGATGATCCGCAGGCGGTGACCCTGAGCGATGGCCGAGTGATCGGCGTCAGTCAGTTGCGGGTGTGTGACGCCTCGCTGATGCCATCGATCCCCTGTGCCAACACCAACGTGCCGACCCTCATGCTGGCCGAACGTATCGCAGACCTGATCAAGGCTGACGCGGCACAGGAGGCCCGGAAGGCCGCGACCGCCTGAGGGGCGGTCGCGGTTTTACTGCTGCAAGGTCAGTGGCCGTAGCCGACGATGCCCTTGGTTTCAAGAAAGGCCTCCAAACCCCATTCGGCGTATTCCCGGCCATTGCCCGACTGCTTGTAGCCGCCAAAGGGCGCGGCGCTGTCCCAGTCCGGGTAGTTGAGGTAGACGCTGCCGGCACGCAATTGCAGGGCCACTTTGCGCGCCCGTTGCAGGTCCGCCGATTGCACGTAGGCGGCCAGGCCGAACACGCTGTCGTTGGCCATGGCAATGGCGTGCGCCTCATCGCTGTAGGGCAGGATCACCAGCACCGGGCCGAAGATTTCCTCGCGGGCGATGGTCATTTGCGGGGTCACTCCGGCAAACACCGTGGGCTGCACGTAGTAACCGCGCTCCAGGCCCTGGGGGCGCCCCAAACCACCGGCCACCAATTGCGCGCCCTGTTCCAGGCCGATGCCGATCATGCGCTGGATGGCCAGGTACTGCCGTTCGCTGATCACCGGGCCCAGGGTGGTGTCGTCGGCATCCGGCGGGCCCGGGCGATGGGCCTGGGCCGCGCGGGCGGCAATCGCCACCACCTGGTCGTGCAGGGCCTCGGGCACCAGCATGCGTGTCGGCGCGTTGCAGGATTGGCCGCTGTTGTTGAAGCAGGCATTCACCCCTTGGGTCACCGCGGCCTCCAGGGCCACGTCGTCGAGCAGGATATTCGCTGACTTGCCCCCCAGTTCCTGGTGCACGCGCTTGACCGTGGGCGCTGCCAGTCGGGCGATTTCCACCCCGGCCCGGGTTGAACCGGTGAACGACACCATGTCGATGTCCGGATGGGCGGCCAGGGCGGCGCCGACCGTGGGGCCGTCGCCATTGATCAGGTTGAAGACCCCGGGCGGCACCCCGGCGCTGTGCAGCACCTCGGCGAAAATCAGCGCGTTGAGCGGGGCGATTTCACTGGGCTTGAGCACCATGGTGCAGCCGGCGGCCAGGGCCGGCGCGACCTTGCACACGATCTGGTTGATCGGCCAGTTCCACGGGGTAATCAGCGCCACCACGCCCACCGCTTCCTGGTTGATCAGGGTGGTGCCCCGTTGCCGTTGAAAGTCGAAGTGCTCCAGGCTGCGGATCAACTGTTCCAGGTGCATACGGCCGATCCCGGCCTGCCAGGCATGGGACAGTGCGCGGGGCGCGCCGACCTCGCGGGTGATGGCATCGGCAATCTCGTCGTAGCGTTGCAGGTACGCCTGCAGCACATCCTGCAGCAAGGCCTTGCGTTCGGCGGGGGAGGTGGCGGAAAAATCCGGAAAGGCTTTTTTCGCCGCCTGCACGGCGGCCTCGACGTCGTTGCGGTCGCCCAGGGCGATCTCGCTGAAGGCGGTTTCAGTGGCCGGGTCGATCACCGCCAGGCGTTCGCGACCGTGGGGCTCGACCCAGCGACCGTCGATGTAGAACTGCAGAGCGTGTTCCATGAAGTTGGCGCCTCTTGCTGGTCTTGAAAAGTACGCCGCGAGCCGGGCACAGGAATGGGGCGGGCGGGGCGTCTGGCGTCGCAAGATTAGTCGCGGCTTTTGTGCGACGGCAATTTACTAATAGTTGGGCCAGGCATAATATCAAGTCATGTCAAATCTCCGTCGTAAACTCCCCAGCTCCAGTTCCCTGTTCGTTTTCGAGGCAGCCGCCCGCTGTGGCAGCTTTACCCGGGCGGCGGAAGAACTTTGTGTCAGTCAGCCGGCGGTCAGTCGCATGCTGGCGCGCCTCGAAGAACACCTCGGGGTGCAGTTGTTCGAGCGTGTGCGGGGCGGCGCCCGGCTCACTGAAAGCGGCAGCATTCTCTATCGCCGGGTCCAGGAAGGGTTCGCCACCATCGAGGCCGCCATCAGCGAAATCGAGTCCCGGGCCACGGGCCTGGAGACCATTACCTTGTCGGTGTCCACGGCCTTCACCACCCATTGGTTGATGCCGCGCATGAGTCGCTTCAGCGAAGCCTTTCCCAGTGTCGACCTGCGCTTCCAGCTGATGTCGGGGAAGATCGGCGGGCCGTTGGTGGACGTCGACCTGGGCATGCGCTACCTCGAGGTCGGAAGCCTGAAAGCCACGGATATGCTGGTGTTGCCAGAAATCACCATTCCCCTGTGCAACCGCCAGTACCACGCTGACCTGCTCCAGCAGGGCGCGCGTAAACAGCCCCGGACCCTGATCAGCATGGACAGCCAGGAGCGCGGTTGGGTCGAGCATTTCGACACCCTGGGCCAGCGTCCGGGGGGGGCCGACAACAGCCTGGTGTTCTCCGATTATGCGGTGGTGGTACAAGCCGCCTTGCTCGGCCAGGGCATGGCATTGGGCTGGTTGAATGTGGTTTCCCATTGCCTGGCCAAGGGCGAGTTGCTGCCGGCGGCGGACCAGGTTCGGGTCAGTGCGCGACGTTGTTGCCTGGTGTCGCCGGGCAATCGGCCGTTGCGTCCCTTGGTGGCGGCAGTGAGGGACTGGATCGTTACCGAAATGCACAATGACCTGGCGCAAATCGATGCCGCCTACCCACATTTGCGCCTGGCCGAGGTCATTCGATCGACGCTATAAGGGGGCTGTGCCGCCGCAAGTAAAAAAACAGTAGGTTATGCCTCAGGGGTGGCTGAAAACGGAATATTGCTTGCCGCGGCGAGGTCGATAATCCATCCAGACGGATTTTCCGATCCCCCCTGACCTACCTTGCGGAGCGCTTTATGTCATTCAAGCAGTTCAAAGCCCTGACGTTTGATGTCGTCGGCACCCTGATCGATTTCGAAGCCGGGATTCTGGCCCATGTCCGTGAAGTGGCGGGGGAGGCCGGCCAGGCCCGTAGCGATGACGAGATTCTCAAGGCCTATCGCGAAGCCCGGGCGTTGCCGGATTCCGGCTGGTGGCCCGATGACCTGGAGCGCTGCTACCACCTGATCGCCGCCAAGCTCGGCCTGCCGGACAACGATGACTATGCGCGCGGCCTGGCCCTGGCGGTGCAGAACTTCCCGGCCTTCCCGGATTCGGTGGCCGCCCTCAAGCGCCTGCGCAAGCACTTCAAGCTGGTGGCCACCACCAACTCGCAGATCTGGGCCCTGGACTACATGGCCAAGACCCTGGATGAGCCGTTCGACGTCAAGGTCACGGTGGACGACGTGCGCTTCGAGAAGCCCGACCCGCAGTTCTTTGCCTACACCCGTGGCGTGCTGGCGACCCAGGGCATTGTTTTTGAAGAAATCCTGCACGTGGCCCAGAGCCAATACCACGACATCGGCGTGGCCGTGCGCCTGGGCTACCAGGTGTGCTGGATCGAACGCCGGCACGCCCAGAAGGGCAGCGGCGGCACCCTGGAATCCGAGCACACCAAGCCCCACTACCACTACCATTCCCTGGCCCAGTTGGCCGACGCGGTAGAGCAGGAACTGGGTTGAGCCCCCGGGCGCTGCAGCCATCGTGCCGGCGCCCCTTTTTTCTCGGAAGCCGGCAATGACTCTTCAGACCTTATGGGCGGCCACCGCCGAACCCGGCCCCGCGCTGCAATCCCTTGAAGGTGAGCGCCAGTGCGACGTGGCGATCATCGGCGCCGGCTACACCGGCTTGAGCGCCGCCCGGCATATCGCCCTGAGCGGCCGCGAGCCGTTGCTGATCGACGCCAAGACCCTGGCTTGGGGTGCCAGCGGGCGCAACGGCGGGGTGGTGTCGCCCAAGTTTCGTGTGGGCTTCGCCGCGCTGATGGCGCGCTTTGGCCGTGACACCGCCTTGCGCATGTACCGCACCGGCTATGACGCCGTGGACAGCCTGGTGGAAACCGTCGAAGCCCTGGGTCTCGACGAAGCCCGGCTGCACTTGGGCGGGCACATCGCCGCGGCCCACAACCCTCATGCCCTGGCCGGGCTGCAAGCCACTGCCGAGTGGATCAAGCGCGAAACCGGCGGCGCCTCCTCCTTTATGCTCAGTGCTGCCGAAGTCGCGGAATACACCGGCTCCAACCTGTTTCACGGCGGCCTGCTGACCCCCAAGGCGGGCGGCATCCACCCGCTGAACTACGCCCGGGGCATGGCCCGCAGCCTCACCGGCAATGGGGTCAAGATTTACATCAACAGCCCGGCGCAAAAGGTCCATCGCGATGGCCAACGGATGATCATCGAAACGCCCCAGGGACGGATCAGTGCGCGGCAGGTGATCTACGCCACCAACGGCTATTCGGACCTGACCCCGGTCACCGATACGCTGCACCGACGGCTGATTCCCTTTCGCAGCGCGATCATCGCCACCGAGCCCCTGGCGCCTGCGGTGCTGGCCACGCTGATGCCCGGCGGCCAGGTCTGCGGCGACACCAAGCGTATGCTGCGCTGGTTCCGGGTGGTGGGTGACCGGTTGATCTTTGGCGGTCGCGGGGCCTTCGGCAAAAACGATTCCGAGACGGCGTTCCGTGCCTTGCAGCGCAGTATGGGGGAGGTGTTCCCGGTGTTGCGTGACCAGCCCATCGCCTATCGCTGGTCAGGCCTGGTGGCCATGACCCTGGACTACCTGCCCCATGCCGGTCAGCTTGACGAGCAAAGCTTCTATGCCATTGGCTATAACGGTGGCGGGGTGGCAATGTCCACCTACATGGGCGGGCAACTGGCGCGCATGACCGCAGGCGAAAAGGTTGACCTTGGCCTGCTGGCCGGCGAAAAATTCCAGCCCATTCCCCTGCATGCCTTCCGCGCCCCGGGCGTTCGCCTGGCCGCAGGCTGGCAGCAGTTCCTCGACCTTATTGGTCGCTAAGCCGAGAGTCTGAAGACATGCCTGCGATGTTGCATTACTCCCATCCGGCCAGCGCCCGGCGCTTGCCCAGCGACAACCTGACCTGGGTCGACGACCCCCTCGCCAATGGCCGCGCCCTGAACTGGCATGACTCTGCCCAAGGCTACGCCGTGGGCATGTACCAGAGCCCTGGCACGCAACGGGTGATCGAAAACTTTCCTTGGGTGGAACTGGGCATCGTCGAGTCCGGCACCCTGATTCTGCAGGGCGAAGGCTTCAGGATCGGCCTGCACCCGGGGGACTGTTTTGTGATTCCCCGGGGCATCACCCTGGACTGGCACCAGCCCGGCGAGTTGCGTTACCTGTGCATGGTCTTTCCCGGCCTGTCGCGCACCGCGCCGATGCCGCGCCTGCCGCTGAAGATTGATCCGTGCCTGGCGTTGCAGCCGTGCGATCCGCCGGCTGTCGAGGTGTTGCTCAGCCAGACGCCCCAGGCCTGGAGCCAGACCCTGTTCAGCGTCGCCAACCTGCGGATCGGTCTCTGGGAGTGTGAAGCCTATGAGCGCAAGACCGTTGAGCCGGGCTACTGCGAGTTGATGCACGTCCTCAAGGGGGCCATCACCCTCAGCCCCGAGGGCGCTGCGCCTTGCACCATCAAGGCCGGGGAGACCGTGGTGGTGCCGGTGGGGGCGAGCAATGCCTGGACCAGCACCGAGACCGTCCGCAAGATTTTCTGCATCCTTTCCTGACACCCGCCTGGGGCCGTTCGGCCCCGTTCATTCTATCGATCAGGCCGAGCGCAGCAGGCTGCGCAGGGGCACGGTGCTCTTGACCACCGGCGACTTGATGACGATGTAGCTGAAGTACTTCTCGATGCCGATGTTCTTGTCCAGGATCGACTCCATCAGCTCCTGGTAGTGCTGGATGCTGCTGGTGAGAAAACGCACCAGGTAGTCATAGCCACCGCTGATCAAATGGCACTCCAGGACTTCGTCGATATTGCGGATGCTTGACTCGAACTTGGCGAAGTCGGAACGCTTGTGGTCGGAGAGGGTGACTTCGGTGAACACCGTCACCGAGTTGGCGAACTTGGCCAGGTTGACGTGGGCTTCATAGCCGCTGATGTAGCCCGCCGCTTCCAGGCGCTTGACCCGTTGCAGGCAGGGGCTGGGGGACAGTCCGACGGCTTCGGCGAGGCTGACGTTGGTCATGCGTCCGTCTTTTTGCAGCTGGACCAGGATGTTGATGTCGATACGATCGAGTTTGGTTACCGCTTCCATCGTTGACTCCTCGCAATGTCAGTCTTGAATACTGGGTCAGGCGTGCAGGGCCTTCTGGTGTGCATGCACCAGGTCAGCCAGGCTGGCGTACTCGCAGCGCTTGCCGTCCAGGGCCTGCTCCGAGTGGTTCCAGGGCTGGCGCTGGTCGCGGCGCAAGGTGCACACCGGGAAGTCCACCCGCAGGTTCCATGGATCATCCGCCTCTGTGCTGCGGACCGGTAGCATTTCGCTCCGTTGCAAGCCCAGTCGATCGAGAGCGTGTTCCAGGCTGGCGTGCCAGTCATTGGCCTGGGGCTCGATGATCGCGTCGAACGCGATGGGCAGGCGACGGGTCAGGGCATCGATGTCCATGCCATGGGGCGGAGCGATCAGCACCAGTCGATAAAACTTACTGAGGTACTGCAGGGCGCCGGGCGCGTCTTCGAAAATCGGCCATTGGCCAGACGCGGTACTAAAGGCAACACTTTCGTCCCAGCCCGGTACTACATGCAATTGATGCGCCAGGCGTTGGTAGAGCTGGCCATGGAAAGCCGCGGCGCTGGCGGCTTGCCCCTGGGCGGCGAGCTCCTGGGCCGTGCGCCGATAGGCACTGAGCACCTGCTCGTCGCTGTGCAGCGCCTCGGTTTGCACCGACAACGGCCGCAACCCTTCAAGGATGCCCCGTTCGCGGTCGACCAGGGTGCCGAAGGACAGGCCCAACGCTTTGTACTGGGTGACTTTCATGTGCCGCTCCTGGGTCTAGCGAATGCGCTTCCTGAGTCATCAGGCAAAAGCCCGACCCGGGGTGAGCGGGTCGGGCCTGGCCTTTACCTGGGGTGTCGCGGGCGCAGGTCAGGCACCGGCGGCGGCCAGGGCCTGGTCCAGCATCTGCAAGGCTTCTGCCAGCTGCGCCGGGGTGGTCACCAGCGGCGCGAGGAAGCGCACCACGTTGCGGTAGACGCCGCACTTGATCACCAGCAAACCGGCGTTGCGCGCCTCGTCGATGATCTTCTGCGCCAGGGCCGCGTCCGGGCTCTTGGCCGCGTCGTCGGCGACGATTTCGATGGCCTGCATAAAGCCCAGGCCGCGCACGTCGCCGATTCGCGGGTAGCGTTGCTGCAGGGCCAGCAGGCCTTCGCGCAGTTGCGCCGCCAGTTGCTCGCCCTGGCCCAGCAGGTCTTCTTCTTCGAACAGGTCCATCACCGCCAGGGCTGCGGCGCAGGCCACGGCATTGCCGCCGTAGGTGCCGCCGAGGCCGCCGGGGGTGGGCGCATCCATGATCTCGGCGCGACCGACCACGCCCGACAGCGGCATGCCGCCGGCGAGGCTCTTGGCCACGGTCACCAAGTCTGGCTGGATGTCCGCGTGCTGGAAGCCGAACAGGGTCCCGGTGCGGCCGAAACCGGCCTGGATTTCGTCAAGAATCAGCACGATGCCGTGTTCGGTGCAGCGCTGACGCAAGGCCTGGAGGAAGGCCTTTGGTGCTGCGAGGAAACCGCCGTCGCCTTGCACCGGTTCGATGATGATCGCGGCCACCCGGTCCGGCGCGACGTCGGTGGCGAACAGGGTGTCGAGCTCCGCCAGGGCGTCGTCGCCGCTGATGCCGCGGTACTCGTTGGGGTAGGTGGCGTGGTAAATCTCGGCCGGGAAGGGCCCGAAGTTCTGCTTGTAGGGCTGGCTCATGCCGGTCAGGGTCACGCCGAGCAAGGTGCGGCCGTGGAAGCCGCCACGGAACGAAATCACCGCCGGACGGTTAGTGTGGCCACGGGCGATCTTGATCGCGTTTTCCACGGCTTCGGCGCCGGAAGTGAAGAGCACGCTTTTGTAGTGCTGGTCGCCGCCGATCATTTTGTTCAGTCGCGCGGCCACCTGGATGTACGACTCATAAGCCACCACCTGGAAGCTGGCGTGGGAGATTTCGCCGACCTGGCGGCGCACCGCTTCCACCACTTTCGGGTGGTTGTGGCCAACGTTGAGCACCCCGATGCCGCCGACGAAATCCAGGTAGCGCTTGCCGTCCACATCCCAGACTTCACTGCCCTGGGCGTGGCTGACCACCACCGGGTGAGCGGTGGCGATGCCGCGGGGAACGTGCTGCTCGCGCAGGGCCAGAAGGCGTTGATTTTCAGTCAGTGCAGAATTCATCTCGATCTCCATAAACGCCGTGCTTGGCGGGTGGTCTGTGATCAGGATAAGGATTGGCCGGCGCGCCACGCGCTGAATTTGCCGGGCCCGGCGCTGTGATCGACTGTTTTTCGGGGGGCTGGCGAAACATTTGACTGTGCCCGTGCGGGGCGGGGAAGCAGGGCCTCCGGCGTGCTGCCTGGAAGCCCTGTGGGGCGGGCCTCAGGCGCCGGCCCGGGGTACGACGATGGTGTCTTCGGGGTGCAGGCGCATCAGCATCGGCGCGCCGATCGGCGGCAGGCTGAGGTTGCCTTCGTGGTGGCTGGGCTGACGCAGGCTGACGGTGGGGCCGCCGTCCAGGTCGACAAACACCTTGAGGCTTTCGCCCTGGAACACGATGTCCGAAACCCGTCCACGCAGGCGGTTCCATTCCGGGCCGGCGCTGTCGTTGTCTAGCAGCAGCTTCTCGGATTGCAGGGCCAGGAACAGGTCCCCCGTGGCCGGGATCGGTCGGGTGGTGCGCAGCGCGGTGGCGCCCAGGGTCAGGTCATTGCCGCTGCCGCGCTGCAAGGGCACCAGGGTGCTCTCGCCGATAAAGCTGGCGACGAAATCGTCCGACGGGTGATCGTGCAGGCGCCGTGGTGTGTCCACCTGCACCAGTTGGCCGCCGCGCATGATGGCGATGCGGTCGCTCATGGTCAGGGCTTCGCGCTGGTCATGGGTGACGTAAATCATGGTGGCGCCGAGGCGCTTGTGCAGGGCCCGCAGCTCAATCTGCATGGTCTCGCGCAGTTGCTTGTCGAGGGCCGACAGCGGCTCGTCCATGAGGATCAGCTTGGGTTCGAAGACAATCGCCCGGGCCAGGGCCACCCGCTGCCGCTGACCGCCGGACAGGGCGGCAATGGAGCGGTTTTCATAACCGGTCAGTTCTACGGTGGCCAGGGCCTGCTTGACCCGGTCGCGGCTCTTGGCGGCGTTTTCACCCCGGGCGCGCAGCGGGAAGGCAACGTTCTCGCCCACGGTCATGTGGGGGAACAGGGCGTAGTTCTGGAACACCACGCCGATCTCGCGCTTGTGCGGCGGCATCAGGGTCACGTCGCGCTCGCCGAACAGGATGCTCCCGGAACTGACCCGGATAAACCCGCCGAGGATGCTCAGCAAGGTGGTCTTGCCCGAGCCGGAAGGCCCCAGCAGCGACATGAACTCGCCGGCTTCGACCTTGAGGTTGACGTTGTTCAGGGCCTTGAGGGAACCGTAGTGCTTGCAGACTTGATTGACGCTGACCGACTCGAAACCTTCAGTGAACTTCATGCAGCGTTCTCCTATGCAGAGCGCGGGGATTGCCCGGAGTATCTGTCTGTCATCTGAACACAGGCACTGGCCTGGTTCGTGCCGTTTTCCCGTGCCCGGGCAACAGAATCTGCCGCCCGGCACCCTTGCTGTCAGTCCAGGCCGCCGATGTGCCAGGCCTTGATTTCGAGGAACTCGTCGAGGCCGTATTTCGAGCCTTCACGGCCGGTGCCCGATTGCTTCATGCCGCCAAACGGCGCGACCTCCATGGACACCACGCCGGTGTTGAGACCGACCATGCCGAACTCCAGGCGCTCGCCGACGCGGAAGGCCCGGCGCAGGTCCTGGGTGAAGTAATAAGCGGCCAGGCCATAGGGGGTGGCGTTGGCGATGGCCAGGGCCTCGGCCTCGTCCTGGAAACGGAACAGCGGTGCCACAGGGCCGAAGGTTTCTTCGCTGGCCAGCAGCATGTCGGTGGTGGCGTTCAGCAGCACCGTGGGTTGCACAAACAGGCCTTCACCCTGGGGCGCACCGCCGATGGCGATGGAGGCGCCTTTTTTCAGGGCGTCGCCGATGTGCAGCGCCACCTTGTCCACGGCCGCAGCGTTGATCAGCGGGCCAATGGTCACGCCGTCCGCCAGGCCGTCGCCGACGTTCAACTGAGCCACGGCCGCGGCCAGGCGCTCGGCAAAACGCTCGTAGATGCCGTCCTGGACCAGGATCCGGTTGGCGCAGACGCAGGTCTGCCCGGCGTTGCGGAATTTGCTCAACATGACCCCGGTGATCGCCAGGTCGAGGTCGGCGTCGTCGAACACGATAAAGGGCGC
>NZ_JALQCX010000082.1:0-32879 GCF_023241665.1 Pseudomonas morbosilactucae
CCAAATCCGCCGGCCGCAACCGCACGGCCGTACACCACCCCCTAGACGCCGGCCGTGCTTTGGTAGAACGCTGCCTTTGTAGGAGCTGGCTTGCCAGCGATGATGCCCTTGAAAACGCCATCGCCGGCAAGCCGGCTCCTACAAGGGCACTGAAGCTTGCGCCCACCACCTGCCGCCAATTATGACCAGCGCCCGCTGTTCTTTGTAGGAGCTGGCTTGCCAGCGATAGGGCCCTTGAAACCGCCATCGCCGGCAAGCCGGCTCCTACAAGGGGCACTGAAGCTTGCAAGCCCACACCTGCCGCCAATTATGGCCAGCGCCCGCTGGCTTTGTAGGCGCTGGCTTGCCAGCGATGAGGCCCTCGAAATCGCCATCGCCGGCAAGGGGGCGGGCCGCACGACCGCGATCGCTAGAGTGACCCGCCGTTGAATTCCTGCAGGGCATCGAGCAGCGCTTCGCGAAAATACGCCTTCGACGCTCGGTCGCAGAGCAGGTGCAGGCTCGCGTGTTGCGCGGTGCTGCTGTTGATCACGATCACGTTGATCCGCGCCGCCGAGGTCTGGGCCACGGCGCCCGGGCCGAACACCCGGGGGCTGAGGTCGACCCCGCAGAGCTTGGCCATGACTTCACCCAGGTACTCGCCGGTCAATTGGAAACAGGCGTGGCTGTCCTGGCGCGGCAACAGGTAGTTGGCCTGGTGGTCCAGCTCCCAGCGCGCCTCTTCATCGGCGATGCGCTGGCCCTGGTCCTCGGGGCTGCCCAGCAGCAGGTACTCGGTCTGTGACAACCGCGCCACCTGACCGCCATCGTCCTGGGCCACGGCGCGGTTCGGCGCGTCGGGCAAGGTAAATCCCCGACCACTCAGGTAAGCGGCGCTGTGGGCGCCACGAAAACCCACCCGGGGCAGGTCCGTCAGGTCGCTCAAGGTGCAGCTCGGCAAGGGCGCCAGGGCGCGTTGGCCAACGGGGTGTTGCTCATTCAGGCTGGTCATGACTCAAAGCTCCTGGCGCTGGTTGTCGGGATCGAAAAAGGGCAGCTTCACCACCTCGGCCTGGACCACCACACCGCCTTCGACGCGGATCGGAATGCGCATCCCCGGGGTGCTCTGGTCGATGCTGGCGTAGGCCAGGCCGATGACTTTGCCCAGGCTGGCGGAGTATTCGCAGGAGGTGACGTTGCCGCTGATGTCCGGGCCGTTGAGCACCAGGTGGCCCTCCAGCGGTTGCAGGCTACCCTGGGGCAAGGTGAAGCCCACCAGTTTGCGCTTCAGCGGCTGGGCTTCGAGGATGTCCACCGAGCGTCGACCGACGAAGAATGGCTTGTTGCGGCTGACCGCCCAGCCCATGTCGATCTCTGCCGGGTGGGTCATGCCGTCGGTGTCCTGGCTGATGATCACGTGGCCTTTTTCCAGGCGCAGCAGGCGCTGGGTTTCCACGCCGAACGGGCGGATGTCGAAGGCTTTGCCGGCGGCCATCAAGGCGTCCCACAGGGCTAGGCCGTGACGCGCCGGCACGTGGATTTCATAACCCAGTTCGCCGACAAACCCGACCCGCAACAGCCGCGCCTTGATCCCGGCCACGGTGCCCTGGCGCACGCCCAGATAGGGGAAGGCCTCGGCGCTCAAATCCAGGTCGCTGCACACCTGCTCCAGCACCTTGCGTGAGTCCGGCCCGGCCACGTTGACCGCACAGATCGCGGCGGTGACGTTGGCCACGTCCACATCCAGGCGCCATTGAGCATTCCACTTGAGCATCTGTTGGTAGATGCGGTCCACGCCGCTGGTGGTGGCGGTGACGTAGAAGTGGTTCTCGGCAAACCGCGCGCACACGCCGTCGTCGATCACCACCCCGTGCTCGTTGGTCATCAAGGCGTACCGCGAGCGGCCAACCGGCTGCTTGAGGAAGGCAAAGGTGTACATGCGATTGAGCAGTTCGGCGGCGTCCGGGCCGCGCACGTCCAGGCCGCCGAGGGTCGAGACGTCGATGATGCCGACCTTGTTGCGCACGTGCAGGGCCTCGTTCTGCATGCAGGTTTCGCGGTCTTTGGCCGGGCCGTAATAGGCCGGGCGCTGCCAGATACCGGCGGGCATCATCTTCGCCCCGGCCTGCAGGTGGCGGGCGTGCATCGGCGTCTGTCGGTACGGGTCGAAGGCACGGCCGGCGACATGGGCCAGCTTCTCGGCAACAAACGGCGGCCGGGCGGTGGTGACCCCGGTCTCACTGATGTTGCGCTGGGTGGCCCAGGCCACCAGGCGCGCGGTGGGCAAGGCCGAATGCCGGCCCTGGGATGGGCCCATGCCCACCGTGGAGTAGCGCTTGACCAGCTGCACGTCGCGGTAGCCGATCTTGGTGGCGTTGACGATGTCGGCCACTTGCAGGTCTTCGTCGAAGTCGACGAAATCCTTGCCCTTGGGGTGGGGGAAGATTGGCCAGTTGAAGTTGACCCGGGCTTCGCCGGCCAGGGGCGCTCGCTGCGGGTTCACCTGCAGACCGAGGGCCAGGGCGGCGTCGGCGCCGGCATTGACGCCGTCGGCGATCACATTGTCCAGGCTGTGGCGGCCATTCACCGAGCCGGCCAGGGTCAGGTTCTGCGGCAGGCCGCTCAAGGTGAATTCGGCGCGCTGGTCATCGTAGGCCAGCTTGCCGCCAGCCTGGCACAGCAGTTGATAGACCGGCATGTAACCGGCGGACATGCACAACAGGTCGCAGTCCAGGCGCTGGCCGCTGGCGGCGACCTGGCCTTGGGCGGTGATCTTGCGCACCTCGACGCCGTTCACATGGCGCAGGCCTTTTTCGTGCAGGGCTTCGTACACCGTGCTGTCGCTGAGGCAGGGGATCTTGCGGCCGGCCAGGGCGGTCAAGAGCCTGGAGTCGGCGGGGGCATTGCGCAGGTCCACCACGGCCGCCACGTCCACGCCCTGGTCGTGCAGGTCAAGGGCGGCCAGGTAGCCGTCGTCATTGCCGGTGAGCACCACCGCGCGTTTGCCCGGCTTGACCGCGTAGAGTTTCATCAGCCGCTGGGCGGCGCTGGTCAGCATCACCCCGGGCAGGTCGTTGTTGCGGAAAATCACCGGCTGGTCGAAGGCGCCACTGCACACCAGGCACTGCTGGGCACGGACCTTGTACAGGCGCTTGCCCTGGATCACCGGCAGGTAGTTGTCGGTGAACCAGGCGTTGCAGGTGGCGTCGGTCAGCACCTGGATATTGGCGTGTTGCTCAACCGCCGCGAGCAAGTCCTGGCGCAAGCGATCGGCTTTCTTGCCTTCAATGTCGAAGCGCGCGTAGGTCAGGGAGCCGCCGAGCAGCGGTTGCTGTTCGATCAGCAACACCCGGGCCCCGGCATTGGCCGCCGTCAGGGCCGCTTGCAGGCCGGCAGGCCCGGCGCCGATCACCGCCACGTCGGTAAACAGGTAGGCCTTGTCGTAGTACTCAGGCTGGAACTTCAGGTCGAGCACGCCGAGCCCGGCCTTTTTGCGGATGATCGGTTCCCAGACCTTCCACATGCCCTTGGGCTTGTAGAAGGCGCGGTAGTAGAAACCCACCGGCATGAACTTGGAGAACTTGCCCATGTAGGCGTCGCGGTCGTTGTCCAGGGAGCCGTTGACGTTCTGCGCGCTGACCTGCAAGCCGGCGCTCAGCGGGTGGGCGTCAGCCAGCACATTGGGCTCCTGGGGCAGTTGCACCAGGCTGTTGGCGTCTTGCCCAGCCATGCTCAGCGGGCCCCGTGGGCGGTGGTATTTAAATGAACGCGACAGCAGGAAACGCCCGTTGGCGAGCAGGGCGCTGGCAATGCTATCGCCGTGGAAACCCTGGTAGCCGTGGCCGTCGAACGAAAAATCCAGGGGTTGGGCGCGGTCGATCAGCAAGCCCATGGGGGCGGGTAGGCGGTTCATCCGGCAATCTCCTGGGCGGCGCTGAATTCAACGCGGGTGCTGAACAGTTCCTTGGGGTCGAAGGTGCGCAGGATCTGGTCGCTCACCGTGTGGCGCTCGGCCAGGAACCAGTAGCTGGAGGGGGTGTGCATCCACCACTCGCGCACCACGCCGGCCAGGTTGTCGCTGTTGAACACGTAGTCGGCCCATTCGGCGTCGCTGCAGTTGACCGGGTCGGGCATGGCCTTGAACTCGCCGCCGTAGGTGAATTCGCTGATATTGCGGGGCCCGTTGAGCGGGCACATCATGATTTTCATCCGTCGCTCTCCGTCAGTGGCTGGCCGCTGTGGCGCCCATTTCGTTGACTTGCTGGAAGGTCGAAAAGCGCTCCAGGCCGAAGGGCTTGATCAGCTCCGGCACCTGGCCGCCGCTGGCCACCAGTTCGGCCATGGTCTTGCCGCAGATCGGCGTGGCCTTGAACCCCCAGGTGCCCCAACCGGCGTCGAGGTAGTAATTTTTCACCGGCGACAGGCCCATGATCGGGCTGTAGTCCGGGGTCATGTCGGTGATCCCGGCCCATTGGCGCATCAGCTTGGCGTTGGCCAGGAACGGGAACATTTCGATGGCGTGGGCCAGCAGGCTTTCCTTGAGGTCCAGGGTGGAGCGGGTGTTGAACAGCGGGTAGGGGTCGGACCCGCCGCCAAATACCACTTCGCCGCGGCTGGTCTGCTGCACGTAGCAATGCAGGGCCGAGGAACTCACCAGCGGGTCGAGGAACGGCTTGAACGGTTGGGTGACCATCGCCTGCAGAGGAAAGGTCTGGATCGGCGAGCGAATCCCTGCCTTGGCCATCAGCAGCGAGCTGTGGCCGGCCACGGCCTGGACCACGCAACCGCACTGGATGGTGCCGCGATTGGTTTTCACCGCGGTGATGGCGCCGTGCTCGATCACTAGGTCCTGCACCTCGGTGAGCTGATGGATTTCCACCCCACGCTTGGCCGCCTGCTTGGCGTAGCCCCAGGCCACGGCGTCGTGCCGTGCAGTGGCGCCGTCGATGTGCCAGAGCCCGGCGAGCACCGGCAGGTGGCCGGGGTCGAGGTTGAGGCTGGGCACCAGCTCGCGGATCTGCTGGCGGTCGATCATCTCGGTGCGCCCGCCAAAGTGCTTGTTCACTTCCGCCCGCTGGCGGAACGAGCGTACGGTGGCATCGGTGTGGGCCAGGGTCAGTTGGCCGCGCTCGGAATACATGATGTTGAAATCGAATTCATTGGACAGGTTCTGGAACATCCGCACCGACTCGGCGTAGAACTTCACGCCTTCGCTGGTCAGGTAGTTGGAGCGGATCACCGCGGTGTTGCGGGCGGTGTTGCCGCCGCCCAGGTAGGCTTTTTCCAGCACGGCGATGTGGGTCACGCCGTGGTACTTGGCCAGGTAATAGGCGGTGGCCAGGCCATGGCCGCCAGCGCCGATGATCACCACGTCATAGCGTGCCTTGAGGTCCTTGGGCGGCGGCAAATCGACTTCCACCGGGTACTCCGAACTCAGGCCGTATTTCAATAGATTGAATGGCATAGGGCCTCCGATTGGCTGCGTTGTGCCTGGTGCTGCATAAGGGCTGCGGTGACGGTGTTTTTCATCAGGAAGGCGATGGTCATGGGGCCGACGCCGCCGGGCACCGGGGTGATGGCGGACACGGTGGACAAAGCGCTGGCAAAGTCCACATCGCCCACCAGGCGGCTGCGGCCATCGTCGTCGATGCGGTTGATGCCGACGTCGATCACCACGGCCCCGGGTTTCAGCCAGTGGGCGTCGACCAAGTGCGGGCGGCCGACGGCGGCAATCACGATGTCGGCCTGGCGGCACAGGGCCTGCGGGTTGTGGCTGCGGGAATGCAGTACCGTCACCGAGCAGTCGGCTTGCAGCAGCAGGGCGGCCATGGGTTTGCCGACGATGTTCGAACGGCCGATCACCACCGCGTGCTTGCCGGCCAGGCTGCCCAGGGTCTGCTGCAACAGGTACAGGCAGCCGCTGGGGGTGCAGGGCGTCAGCACTTTGCGACCCTGGCTCAGGCCGCCGACGTTGTCACTGTGAAAACCGTCGACGTCCTTGGCCGGCTCGATGGCTTGCAAGGCGCGCAGTTCATCCATGTGGGCCGGCAACGGCAGTTGCAGGAGGATGCCGTGCACCGAGCGGTCGGCATTCAGGTTGGCGATCAGGTTGAGCAGTTGTTCGGTGCTGGTGTCGCTGGGCAGGCGATGTTCCAGGGAGCGGATGCCGACCTCTTCGGCGCGCAGGATCTTGTTGCGCACATAGACCTGGCTGGCCGGGTCATGGCCCACCAGGATCACCGCCAGGGTCGGCTGGATGTCCATCTGCTGCAGGCCTGCAACCTGATCCCGGACCTCCAGCAGCACCTGGGCCGAGGCGGCCTTGCCGTCAATCAATGTGGGGCTGTTCACCGGAAAATCACCGTTCTGTCCTGGTTGAGGAAAACCCGGTGCTCCAGGTGGTATTTCACCGCCTTGGACAGGGCCACGGTTTCGGTATTGCGCCCGATGGCCACCAGGTCATCGGGCAGGTAGACGTGGTCCACCCGCTGCACTTCCTGCTCGATGATCGGACCCTCGTCGAGGTCGCTGGTGACGTAGTGGGCGGTGGCGCCAATCAGCTTCACCCCACGTTGGTACGCCTGGTGATAAGGCTTGGCGCCTTTGAAGCCGGGCAGGAATGAGTGGTGGATGTTGATCGCCCGGCCCGAGAGTTGCTTGCACAGGTCGTCGGAGAGGATTTGCATGTAGCGCGCCAGCACCACCAGTTCGGTGCGGGTGTCATCGACGATGCGCATCAGCTCGGCTTCCTGCTGGGCCTTGCTGTCCTTGGTCACCGGCAGGTAGATAAAACGAATGCCCTCGCGCTCGGCCATCGGCCGCAGTTCCAGGTGGTTGGAAACGATGGCGGTGATGGTCATGTCCATCTCGCCTTTCTGATGGCGGTACAACAGGTCGCTGAGGCAGTGGTCGTATTTGCTCACCATCAACAGCACGCGCATCGGTTCGCGGGTGTCGTGCAGTTCCCAGGTCATGTCAAAGGCCCCGGCCACCGCTTCGAAACCGGCCTTGAGTTGCTGGATATCGCCAACATGGCCGCTGTTGAAACGGAACACCGCACGCATGAAAAAGCGCCCGTTGAACTCGTCGTCGAATTGCGCCATCTCCCCGATGTAGCAACCGTTATCCGCCAGGTAAGTGGTCACGGCGGCGACAATACCGGACACCGCGGGACAGGTGATCTTGATGATGAAAGGGTTGTTCGCGTGTTGCATGACACGTCCTCGGGAAGGTGGCGGCAGCACTTCGCAGGGCGAAAAAAGACAACGAGGGGAAACCCGGCTCATCCATGGCGAGGTTTCTTATGGGGAATAAAATATTCCTGTGTGTCGGCTTTATAAAGCCAATGCCCGGTTCGCGTCCAGGGTTTTTGTGAAAGTTTTTTAACTGAGGGGAATTTATTGCGGGGGGCTAAAGGGGGGAGGCTCAAGCTGGACGTGGAGCGTCCGGGGCGGCATTCCCACGCAGAGCGTGGGAACGAGAGGTCTTGGTCTGGCTGGTGATCTTGATCGTCGTCCCGTTAACCCCGCTGGCCGGAGAGCGGGCATGCCGAGCCTGGGCGAGGCCCCGCCCCCGAACGCTTCACTCCTTATCCGTCCCATAATTCATGATCGACAACAACCGAATCGGCACCTGCACCAACTGCTCCGGCCCATGGGGAATTTCCCCCTCAAACGTCAAACTGTCCCCGGCCTCCATCCGATACAACTGATTGCCATGACGGTAAATCAGCTCACCTTCGAGCAAATGCAAAAACTCCGTTCCCGGGTGGGAAAAGGTCGGAAATTCCTCACTGGCGTCATCCATGCTCACCATGTACGCCTCGAAACTCTTCTTCGGCCCCCGGGTGTGGTTGAGCAAGTGATAGGTATGGCCCTTCTCGGTGCCACGGCGCACCACCTCCATGCCCTGGTCAGCCTTGACCAGCAAGGCGCTGCCGCCCTGGCGATCGTATTCACTGAACAACTTGGACATGGGCAGGCCCAGCACATCGCACAGACGGCTGAGGGTGTCGAGGCTGGTGGAGACCTGGGCATTCTCGATCTTGCTCAACATGCCCTGGCTGATATCGGCAATCTTCGCCACGTCGGACAGCTTCAAGTCCTGGGCCAGGCGCTGGCGCTTGATCTGCATGCCCAAGTACTGCTCGAGCTTGAGGCGGGGTTCGGGTTCGGTCGGCATGGTCATCAGGCTCTGCACAATTTCTGTTCGGTAATATTAGTTTCGCACTAGGAAAGTGCAATCCGTCGCTGCCACCCGACACGGTTCGGGCGGTATTCCCACAGGGAAAAGAATTTTCCCATATATACAGCACAAAAGCGCAGGGCTCTGGGTATCTCTGGCGATTGGGCAACTCTGGCAAGGGCTTTGCATTCTCTACAGGAAACTAACTTTCTTTTAGGGAATAAAGACGGTTATAGCCCTTCCACAATGGTTTGCCTTTCGCGAGGAGTGACGAGCAATGTTGCCAGCAGAAACCCAGCGCATCATCGACAAGCACGGCATCAAATACGTGCTCGCGCAGTTTGTCGATATTCATGGTGCGGCTAAGACCAAATCGGTACCGGTGTGCGGGCTCAAGGCGGTGGCCGAGGAGGGCGCGGGCTTTGCCGGGTTCGCCATCAGCGGCATGGGCATGCAACCCCACGGGCCGGACTTCATGGCCCGCGGCGACCTGTCGACCCTGACCCCGGTGCCTTGGCAACCCGGTTACGGCCGCGTGGTCTGCATCGGTCACGTGGATGGCCAACCCCATCCCTATGACAGCCGCTACGTGTTGCAGCAACAGGTCGAACGCCTGGCGGAAAAGGGCTGGACCCTGAACACCGGCCTGGAGCCGGAATTCAACCTGATGCGCCGCGACGAAGGCGGCAAGCTGCAACTGGTGGACCCCAGCGACAACCTCGACAAGCCTTGCTACGACTACAAGGGCCTGTCCCGTTCGCGGGTGTTCCTGGAGCGCCTGACCGAAGCCCTGCAGCAGGTGGACTTCGAGATCTACCAAATCGACCACGAAGACGCCAACGGCCAGTTCGAGATCAACTACACCTACAGCGACGCTATGACCTCGGCGGACCGCTTCACCTTCTTCCGCATGGCCGCCGGCGAGATCGCCAACGACCTGGGGATGATCTGCTCCTTTATGCCCAAGCCGGACCCGAAGCGGGCAGGCAACGGCATGCACTTCCACCTGTCCATCAGCAGCGCCGAGAGCAAGAACCTGTTCCATGACGCCAGCGACCCGAGCGGCATGGGCCTGTCGAAACTGGCCTACCACTTCGCCGCTGGCCTGCTGGCCCACGGCCCGGCTCTGTGTGCCTTTGCCGCGCCCACGGTTAACTCCTACAAGCGCCTGGTGGTCGGCAACTCGCTGTCCGGCGCCACCTGGGCCCCGGCCTTTATCGCCTTCGGCGCCAACAACCGTTCGGCCATGGTTCGCGTGCCCTACGGCCGCCTGGAATTCCGCCTGCCGGACGCCGGTTGCAACCCCTACCTGGTGACCGCCGCGATCATCGCCGCCGGCCTGGACGGCATCGACCGCCAGCTGGAAATCGACCACGTCTGCAACGAAAACCTCTACAGCCTGAGCCTGGAGCAGATCGCCGCACGCGGCATCAAGACCCTGCCGCAATCCCTCAAGGAAGCCTGCGACGCCCTGGAAGCCGACCCCCTGTTCGCCGAAGTCCTGGGCCCGCAGATCGTCGGCGAATTCATCAAGCTCAAAAGGATGGAATGGGTGGAGTACAGCCGGCATGTGAGTGATTGGGAGGTTGCGCGGTACACGGAATTTTTCTGAGAAACAGCGGCAAGCGTCAAGCCGCAAGTCACGGCGGTTTGGCGGCGTGTCACCCACCTGTATTCCACGCGGTTTGCTTGCAGCTCAAAGCTCGCAGCTCGCCGCTCCCAAACAAAGTGAGGACTCTTTCTATGTGCGGAATCGTTGGTCTTTATCTGAAAAACCCGCAGTTGGAATCCCAGCTCGGCAAGCTGTTTGAACCGATGCTGCAGGCCATGACCGACCGCGGCCCAGACAGTGCCGGGTTTGCGATCTACGGCGATGAAGTGGCCGACGGTTGGGTCAAGTTGACCCTGCAAGCCACCACCGAAGGCTACGACTGGAAAGCCCTGATGGGCGAGTTGGAAGGGCGCCTGGGCTGCTCCCTGGACTGGTTCCAGAACGCCAGTGCCGCAGTGTTGAAGATTCACGCCGAGGAGGCGCCGGTGCGCCTGGCCCTGGCTGAGTTGGCACCGAGCGTGCGGATCATGAGCGCCGGGCAGAGCATCGAAATCCTCAAGGGCATGGGCTTGCCCCAGGAGATTTCCCAGCGTTTCGGCCTGGCGGGCATGAAGGGCAGCCACATCATTGGCCACACGCGCATGGCCACCGAAAGCGCGGTGACCATGGAGGGCAGCCACCCGTTTTCCACCGGTGCCGACCTGTGCCTGGTGCACAACGGTTCGCTGTCCAACCACTTCCGCCTGCGTCAGGAACTCAAGCGTGAGGGCATCCAGTTCGAGACCGACAACGACACCGAAGTGGCCGCCGGTTACCTGACTTGGCGCCTGCAACAGGGCGACTCGTTGAAGGAAGCCCTGGACCACTCTCTGGAAGACCTGGACGGCTTCTTTACCTTCGCCATTGGCACCCGCAACGGCTTTGCGGTGATTCGCGACCCGATCGCCTGCAAACCGGCAATCCTCGCCGAGACCGACGATTACGTGGCCATGGCCTCGGAATACCAGGCGCTGTCGAGCCTGCCGGGCATCGAACACGCCCGGGTCTGGGAACCGGCCCCGGCCACCATGTACATCTGGGAACGCCCCTCGGCTTAAGGAGCACACACATGAAAACCATCGATCTTTCCAGCGCCACGGTACGCGACCTCAACCAGGCCCTGCACGACCAGGTGCACACCCTCGAAGACCGCGAGTGGGTGGTGACCCACAGCAACGGCAAGCACAACCTCGCCGTAGGGGTGAACCAGGCCGTGTCCATCGATATCCAGGGCCACGCCGGCTACTACTGCGCCGGCATGAACCAGAAAGCCAGCATCACCGTGCACGGCAACGCCGGGGTCGGCGTGGCGGAAAACATGATGTCGGGCATGGTGCGGATCAAGGGCAGCGCTTCTCAGGCGGCCGGCGCCACGGCCCATGGTGGGCTGCTGGTGATCGAGGGCGACGCCGGAGCGCGCTGCGGGATTTCCATGAAAGGCATCGACATCGTGGTCGGCGGCAGCATCGGCCACATGAGCTGCTTTATGGGCCAGGCCGGGCGCTTGGTGGTCTGCGGCGATGCCGGCGATGCCCTGGGGGATTCGCTCTACGAAACCCGCATCTACGTCAAAGGCAGCGTGCAATCCCTGGGCTCGGACTGCGTGGAAAAAGAGATGCGCGCCGAGCACTTGGAAGAACTCAAGGAGCTGCTCAACCGCGCCGGTTTCGACGAGTCGCCCGCCAGCTTCAAGCGCTATGGCTCGGCCCGTCAGCTGTACAACTTCAAAGTCGATAACGCGTCCGCGTACTGATCCACGCGAGGAGAAATGAGATGAGCGATCCAATCAGCCAAAAAACAGCTGCTCCCGTGTTGCGTGAGTCCGCCACTTTCGACCGCCTGACCATCCAGGAAATCCAGCGTGCCGCGGAAACCGGCATCTACGACATTCGCGGTGGCGGCACCAAGCGCAAGGTGCCGCATTTCGATGATTTGCTGCTGCTCGGCGCCAGCGTGTCGCGCTACCCGCTGGAAGGTTATCGGGAGAAGTGCGGCACCGACGTGATCCTGGGTAACCGCTTCGCCAAGAAGCCGATCCACCTGAAAATCCCGGTGACCATCGCCGGCATGAGCTTCGGCGCCTTGTCGGCCAATGCCAAGGAAGCCCTGGGCCGTGGCGCCACCATTGCCGGCACCAGCACCACCACCGGTGACGGCGGCATGACCCCGGAAGAGCGTGGTCAGTCCCAGCACCTGGTGTATCAGTACCTGCCGTCGCGCTACGGCATGAACCCGGACGACCTGCGCAAGGCCGATGCCATCGAGATTGTGCTCGGCCAAGGGGCCAAGCCGGGCGGCGGCGGCATGTTGCTGGGCATGAAAGTCACCGAGCGGGTGGCCGGTATGCGCACCTTGCCGGTGGGCGTCGACCAGCGCAGTGCCTGCCGTCACCCGGACTGGACCGGGCCGGATGACCTGGCGATCAAGATCGCCGAGATCCGCGAGATTACCGATTGGGAGAAGCCCATCTACGTCAAGATCGGCGCCAGCCGGCCCTATTACGACGTCAAGCTGGCGGTGAAGGCCGGTGCCGATGTGATCGTGCTCGACGGCATGCAGGGCGGCACAGCGGCGACCCAGGAAGTGTTTATCGAGCACGTGGGCATTCCGATCCTGCCGGCCATCCCGCAAGCGGTACAGGCTTTGCAGGAGATGGGCATGCACCGCAAGGTCCAGCTGATTGTCTCGGGCGGTATCCGCAACGGCGCTGACGTGGCCAAGGCCATGGCCCTGGGCGCGGATGCGGTGGCCATCGGCACCGCGGCACTGATTGCCCTGGGGGACAACCATCCACGGCTGGATGAAGAGTTGAAGAAGATCGGTTCGGCGGCGGGGTTCTACGACGACTGGCAGAACGGGCGCGACCCGGCCGGCATCACCACCCAGGACCCGGAGCTGTCCAAGCGCCTGGACCCGGTGGAAGGCGGTCGGCGCCTGGCCAACTACCTGCGGGTGCTGGTGCTGGAGGCGCAGACCATGGCCCGTGCTTGCGGTAAATCGCACCTGCACAACCTCGACCCTGAGGACCTGGTGGCCCTGACCGTGGAATCCGCCGCCATGGCCCGCGTGCCCCTGGCCGGCACCAACTGGATCCCGGGTTCCGGCTACTGATCGTTCCCGCGCTCCGCCCGTGCCGCTCCGCGTCGTCGTGCACGGTGGTGCGGGACGCGGAGCGTCCTTGTGATCGTTCCCACGCTCGGCGTGGTCACGCCGCCTGGGACGCTCTGCGTCACCGTGCACGGTGGTGCGGCCAGGCTCCACCCTCAAGCCCATCAAGAGGCCCCTGTTCTGAGGTTATTGGCTCGCTGCCCGACACCCATCTTTCATTTGCAGGAGCTTTGAACATGGTCAATCGTCTTCTCGGCAAACAACTCACCCTGTTACTCGCCGCCGCGGCCCTGGCGCCGTTGGCCCAGGCGGCCGATGCCCCCACCTTGAACACCGGCAGCACCGCCTGGATGGTCACCGCAGCGGTGCTGGTGCTGTTTATGTGCCTGCCTGGCCTGGCGCTGTTCTACGGCGGCCTGGTGCGGGCAAAAAACATGCTCTCGCTGTTCACCCAATGCTTCGGCATCGCCGGGGTGGTGGGCGTGCTCTGGGTGATCTACGGCTACAGCATGGTGGTCGACAGCAGCGGCATGATCGAAGGTGAAGTGACCTTCAACAGTTTCGTCGGCGGCCTGAGCCGGGCATTTCTCGCCGGCATGACCCCCGACAGCCTGGTGGGCGACATTCCGGAAGGGGTGTTCGTGACCTTCCAGATGACCTTCGCCATCATCACCCCGGCGCTGATTGCCGGGGCCTTTGCCGAGCGCATGAAGTTCTCCGCCGCGCTGCTGTTCATGGCCCTGTGGTTCACCCTGGTCTACGCCCCGGTGGCGCACATGGTCTGGGGCGGTGCGGGTGCCTTGATGCACAACTGGGGCGTGCTGGACTTTGCCGGTGGCACCGCGGTGCACATCAACGCCGGCGTCGCCGCTTTGGCCGCCTGCCTGATCCTGGGCAAGCGCAAGGGCTACCAGAACACCCCGATGCCGGCCCATAACCTGAGCCTGACCATGGCCGGTGCGGCGATGCTCTGGGTCGGCTGGTTCGGCTTCAACATCGGTTCCGGCGGCGGCCTCAGCGGCACCTCCGGCATCGTCATGCTCAACACCCAGCTGGGGGCCTGCGCGGGCATTCTCGGCTGGATGTTCACCGAGTGGTTCAAGGTCGGCAAACCCAGCGCCCAAGGCCTGGCCTGCGGTGCCCTGGCGGGCCTGGTGGGGATCACTCCGGCATGCGCCTATGTCGGCGTCGGTGGCGCCTTGGCTATCGGTTTGCTCTGCGGGGTGTTCTGCTACCTCAGCGTCACCGTGCTCAAGCGCCGCTTCGGTTATGACGACAGCCTCGACGTCTTCGGCCTGCACGGCATCGGCGGCATGATCGGCGCCGTGCTCACCGGGGTGTTCTGCGTGCCGTCCCTGGGCGGCCTGGTGGAAGGCGTGACCCTGGGCGCCCAGGTCTGGGCGCAGATCAAAGGCGTGGCCATGACCACCGTGTATTGCTTCGTGGTCAGTTGGCTGATCCTCAAAGGGGTCAACGCCCTGATCGGCCTGCGCGCCGACGATTCGGTGGAAGAGCTGGGCCTGGACCTGGCCGAGCACAACGAGCGCGCCTACAACCATTGAGGCGTGACTACGGAGGTTCATCGCTGAATCGCCAATCACCCACTAAAGCCCAACTGCGGCGTTGTCCGCGGTTGGGCTTTTTTATGTGCATCAGCCAAGGGATGTGGAGGTCTGCGCCAGGCATCCATCAGACTCCCCGGCTGGGTACCGGGGAGTGTAGGGGAGGGCTCAGCGGAACGCTGGCACCACGTGCTTGATAAAGAGTTCCAGGGACTTTTTCTTCTCGGCGTGGGGCAGGCTGTTGTCGCACCAGAAGCTGAACTCGTCGACCCCCAGTTCCTGGTAGTACTGGATGCGCGGAATGATTTCTTCCGGGGTGCCGATCATCGCGGTTTTATGCAGGCTTTCCAGTTCGAACTCGGGGCGGCCGGCGAATTTCTCTTCCGGGCTTGGGTCGAGGAAGCCGTTGACCGGTGTCTGTTTGTTGCCGAACCAGGCGTCGAAGGTGCGGTAGAAACGCGAGATTGCGGTGGCCCCGACTTTCCAGCCTTCCGGGTCGTCCACGGCGTGCACGTGGGTGTGGCGCAGCACCATCAGTTGCGGACGCGGTACGCCGGGGTTGTTGTCCAGGGCGGCCTGGAACTTGTTCTTCAGGTCGAGGACTTCTTCGTCGCCCTTCATCAGCGGCGTGACCATCACGTTGCAACCGTTGGCCACGGCGAAGTTGTGGGAGTCCGGGTCGCGAGCGGCAATCCACATCGGTGGGTTGGGCTGCTGGATCGGCTTGGGCACGCTGGTGGAGGTGGGGAATTTCCAGATGTCGCCGTCGTGGGCGTAGTCGCCGTTCCACAGGGCGCGCACCACCGGGACCATCTCACGCAGGGCCTGGCCACCACTGGAGGCGGGCATGCCGCCGGCCATGCGATCAAACTCGACCTGGTAGGCGCCACGGGCCAGGCCCACTTCCATGCGGCCGTTGCTGATCACGTCCAGCAACGCGCATTCCCCGGCCACCCGCAGCGGGTGCCAGAACGGCGCGATGATGGTGCCAGCGCCCAGGTGGATGGTGGTGGTCTTGGCGGCGAGGTAGGCCAGCAGCGGCATCGGGCTCGGCGAGATGGTGTATTCCATGGCGTGGTGTTCGCCGATCCACACGGTGCTGAAACCACCGGCCTCGGCCATCAGCGTCAGTTCGGTCAGGTCTTCGAACAATTGGCGATGGCTGACGCTTTCGTCCCAGCGCTCCATGTGCACGAACAGGGAAAATTTCATCTCGCTTACCTCGGATCTTTTGTTGATGGCCGGTCGATTGCGGGCCTGGTGCCTGGATTGAGCGCGGGGCGCTGCCGGGTGTTGTCGCTGCCTGAAGCGTACCGTGAGTACGACTGTTCGGCTGATGGATTATTGGTATACCATAATATGGAATATCTGCAAAATATTTCTCTCCGACACTTCGCATGCATCCGACAAGGAAGGCGAGCTTGATGAACATAAAACAAAAACTGACCCTGGCCTTTGCCGCCATCGCCAGCCTGCCAGTGATTCTGGTGGCCGTGATGATCGTGCTCAACCTGCGTAACGAGGCCCGGGACAACTTTCTGGACAGCAGCGGGCGGGAAATCCGCCAGGTGCAAAGCGCCATGCAGCTGTTCTTCGAAGGCATCAGCCAGAACGTCGATTACCTGGCGCAGCACCCGCAATTGCAGGCCATCGATGGCGGCGTCAAACGCTACCTGGATGCCAATGCGCCGCAAGTCGTCGCGGGCGAGCAGGACCAGCAATTGTTCAACCTGTTTGCCGGGCTGGCCAAGAGTCACCCGGCCTACGCTTACCTGTCCCTGGGTACCGAGCAGGGCGGTTATGTGTTCTGGCCCGGCGATCCCAAGCTGGCCAACTACGACCCGCGTAGCCGCCCCTGGTACCAGGCCGCCATGGCCCAGCCGGGCAAGACCCTGCGCACCTCGGCCTACTATTGGGCGGCCGACGACGTGGTGCTGGTGAGCACCGTGCGCAGTTTTGCCAATCGCCTGGGCCAGAGCGGCGGGGTGGTGAACATCGACGTCTCCCTCAAGCAACTCACCGACCTGGTGAAGCAGATCAAGCTGGGGGACAGCGGTTATCTGATGCTGCTGGAAGGCAACGACCAGGTACTGGTGGACCCCCATCAGCCGGAGCACAACTTCAAGAAACTCAGCGAGCTGGGGGACGGTTACGTCCAACTGTCCAAGGCCGGCAAAGGGTTGGTGGAGCTGGAACTGGGGGGTGAACGCTACATGGCCCATGTCTGGCCGTCGGACACCCTGGGCTGGCGCTTTATTGGCATGGTCCGGGAAAGTGAAGTGATGGCTTCGGCCACGCGCCTGACCTGGATCATCGCCGCCATCGCCTTGGTGTGTGGCCTGTTGTTCGCAGCGGCCGGTGCGTTTTTTCGCCGGGCTGATCGTCAAGCCGATCCGGGGCGTGGCCAGCGGCCTGGAAGGCATCGCTCAGGGCGAAGGGGACCTGACTGCACGCCTGGCGGTGCGCGGTCAGGATGAAACCGCGCAATTGGCGGGCTGGTTCAACCAGTTCCTGGAGGCCATTCGCACCTTGATCCAGCGCATCGGCCAGGCGGCGGGGCAGATCCACAGCACCTCCGGCAGCTCCACCGAGGTATCCGTGGAATTGGCCGATGTCGCCGCCCGCCAGCGTGAAGCGGTGGACATGGTGTCCACGGCGTTCCATGAGATGGTCGCCACCTCCAATGAAGTGGCGCGTTCCTGCAGCCAGGCCGCCGACTCCGCCGACAACGGCCAGCGCCAGGCCCACACCGGGCAGACCCAGATCGATGCGGCGGTGAGCAACGTCGGGCGCCTGAGCCAGGAGATCGGCCAGTCCGCCGAGGCCATGCAGCAGTTGGAGCAGGACAGCAACGATATTCAGTCGATCCTCGGCACCATCCGTTCGATTGCCGAGCAGACCAACCTGCTGGCGCTCAACGCCGCCATCGAAGCCGCCCGTGCCGGGGAGCAAGGGCGCGGTTTTGCCGTGGTGGCCGACGAAGTGCGGGCACTGGCCAAACGCACCGCGGATTCCACCGGTGAGATCGACGGGTTGTTGGGCAATCTGGCGCGGCGCACCCACCAGATGGGCAAGCAGATGCATGCCAGCCTGGAGGTGTCCCAAGAGACCGTGGTGTCCATCAATGAGGCGCGGGCCAGTTTTGAATTGATTCGTGAATCGGTGGACGTGATCCGCGACATGAACACCCAGATCGCCACTGCCGCTGAAGAGCAACATCAAGTGGCCGAAGACATCAACCGCCACATCAGCCAGATCCACGGCGACGCCCAACTGGTCGCCGACCTTGCCGACTCCACCCGCCAAGACGCGCAAAGCCTGACCGCGCTGTCACAGACCCTGAACCAACTGGTCAGCCGCTTCCGCACCTGACTGCCGGCCTGATCGTTCCCACGCTCCGCATCACCTGCACCGCTCACCCTTTGTAGCTGCAGGCTTATGTAGGAGTTGGCTTGCCAGCGATAGCGCCCGTGAGATCGCCATCGCCGGCAAGCCGGCTCCTACAGCGGCTGGACGCAAAGCGTCACCCCCAGGGCATTGCAGCGCTCACCCTTTGTAGGCGCAGGCTTATGTAGGCGCAGGCTTGCCAGCGATACCGCCCATGAGATCGCGATCGCCGGCAAGCCGGCTCCCACAAAGGCTGGACGCTTCGCGTCACCCCCAGGGCATTGCAGCACTCACCCTTTGCAGGCGCAGGTTTATGTAGGAGCTGGCTTGCCAGCGATAGCGCCCATGAGCTCGCCATCGCCGGCAAGCCGGCTCCTACAAAGGCTGGACGCTTCGCGTCACCCCCAAGGCATTGCGGCACTCACCCTTTGCAGGCGCAGGCTTTATGTAGGCGCTGGCTTGCCAGCGATAGCGCCCGTGAGATCGCCATCGCCGGCAAGCCGGCTCCTACAGAGGTTGGACGCAGAGCGTCACCCCCAGGGCATTGCGGCACTCACCCTTTGTAGGCGCAGGCTTATGTGGGAGCTGGCTTGCCAGCGATGGCGCCTGTGAGATCGCCATCGCCGGCAAGCCGGCTCCTACAGAGGTTGGACGCAGAGCGTCACCCCAGGGTATTGCGGCACTCGCCGTTTGTAGGCGCAGGCTTATGTAGGAGCTGGCTCGCCAGCGATAGCGCCCGTGAGATCGCCATCGCCGGCAAGCCGGCTCCCACAGAGGTTGGGCGCTTCGCGTTGGTGCGGTTCAGGCCACGAGGGGCAGGGCGCCCATTTTGCCGTTGCAGTACACCATCGGGCTGACGCCTTGTTGCGGCACGATCAGGTTTTTCACTGCGCCGACCATGATGGCGTGGTCGCCGCCTTCATATTCGCGCCACAGCTCGCATTCGATGATGGCGCTGGCGTTGTTCAGCAGCGGGTTGCCCAGTTCGCTCAAGGTCCACTCGATCCCTTGCGCCTTGTCCTTGCCTTTGCGGGCAAAGGCATAGGCTTCGTTCTGCTGCCCGCCGGACAGCACATGGATGGCAAAGCGCTTGTTCTTGATCAGCACCGGGTAGGAGTCGGAGCTGTAGTTGGGGCAGAACAGCACCAGGGCTGGCTCCATCGACAGCGAGCTGAAGGCACTGGCGGTCAGGCCCACGACTTGCCCGTCGTCGTCCAGGGTGGTGATGACGGTGACTCCGGACGGGAACGAACCCATGACTTGTTTGTAGATGGCGGCGTCGATCATTGGCTCGTACCTCGGTGCTGTAACGCGGGTTTTTATGAGTTTGTAGGTCTGATGGTATACCGTAATACATCGTTTGCAAGGGCTTTTTCACACCCGCCGATAAACGTCTTTTTTCACCGTTCATTCAATGTTTACGGGGCTTTTATCTAGCAGCGTGGCCTTTTGGCAGGCGAGAATCACAGATCAGATGGGGCACCAAAGACCGGATCAGTCTTGTTAAAAGTTTGGAATACCATAATATGGTCTTCATCTGAGGGGTTGCCAAAGAGCACCCCCGGTTTGGCTTCAAACAACGATAAGAACAGACAAACTCGAGTTCATGCACATGTCCCAGATGTCCCGGCAAGACCCTCTGATCGAGAACCACACGGTGGATTACGTGCCCCTGGGTGAGCGCCATGGGAAGGCGCGCGATCTTTTCACCCTGTGGTTCAGCACCAATATCGCACCCCTGCCCATTGTCACTGGCGCGATGGTGGCCCAGGTGTTCCACCTCAACCTGTTCTGGGGGCTGCTGGCGATTGCCCTCGGGCATATGCTCGGCGGCGTGGTGATTGCCCTGGCCTCGGCCCAGGGGCCGCGCATGGGCATTCCACAAATGGTCCAGAGCCGCGGCCAGTTCGGTCGCTATGGCGCGCTGCTGATCGTGTTCTTCGCTGCGCTGATCTACATCGGCTTCTTTATTTCCAACATCGTCCTGGCCGGCAAATCCATCGTCGGCATTGCGCCCGAGGTGCCGGTCCCGGCGAGCATCCTGATCGGCGCCCTGAGCGCCACCGCCATCGGTGTGATCGGCTATCGCTTTATCCATACCCTGAACCGCATCGGCACCTGGGTCATGGGCAGCGCCTTGCTCGCCGGCTTTATCTACATCTTTGCCAACGAACTGCCGGCGGACTTCCTGACCCGCGGCGGTTTCAACTTGTCGGGCTGGTTGGCGACCCTGTCGTTGGGGATCATCTGGCAGATCAGCTTCTCGCCCTACACTTCGGACTATTCGCGTTACCTGCCGGCCGACATCGGCATTGCCCGGCCGTTTCTCGCCACCTACCTGGGCGCGACCCTGGGCACCATCCTGTCGTTCGCCTTCGGCCTGGTGGCGGCCCTGGCCACCCCTGAAGGCACCGAGGCGATGACCGCAGTCAAGCAGTCCACCGGTTGGCTGGGGCCGATCCTGATGGTGCTGTTCCTGCTCAATATCATCAGCCACAACGCCCTTAATCTGTACGGCGCGGTGCTGTCGATCATCACCTCGATCCAGACCTTCGCCAGCCAATGGACGCCGAGCATCAAGGTGCGGGTGGTGTTGTCGGCGCTGGTGCTGGCGGGGTGCTGCCTGGTGGCGCTGGGCGCTTCGGCGGACTTTATCTCGCAGTTCATCGGCCTGGTCCTGGCGCTGCTGCTGGTGCTGGTGCCCTGGGCTTCGATCAACCTGATCGACTTCTACCTGATTCAGCGCGGCAACTACGACATCGCCTCGATCTTCCGCGCCGACGGCGGCATTTACGGGCGCTTCAACCTGCACGCGATCGTCGCCTATTTCAGCGGCATCATCGTCCAGTTGCCGTTTGCCAATACGTCGCTGTATGTCGGCCCTTACGCCAACCTGGTGGATGGCGCAGACCTGTCGTGGCTGGTGGGCCTGCTGGTGACATGCCCGCTGTACTACTGCCTGGCGACCCGCAGCCAGCCCTCCCAGCGTCGTGTGATCAAGGCCGCCCTGGCCGAGTGATCAGGGCGCCGTGGCCGAAGCTTGACGCTCGGCCACGGCGCGCAATGTCTTGAGCGTCACCAGTGGCGCATCGACGACAAACCGGTTGGCCAGCCAGGCGGGAATATCCCCCGCCGGTTCGGCCTGCAGTTCGTAGGTCACTTCAGTTGCCCCCGGCCCCTTGGGCTCCATCTTCCACAGCCCCTGCAATTGGCGGATCCGGGTTTGCCCCGGCTCCCCTGGCACCCAGCCAGGCACCGCCTGCAGGTGCCGGGTCAGGCTGCCATCGGCGGCCCGTTCCGTGTGCACCCAAAGCACCATGTCCCGCGGCTTGGCCGGCCACGGCAAGTCTGTGCTGAGGTAGACCCAGGTGTCGTCGCCGTCGTTTTTCAGCAGGCGCATTTCCTTGCATGCATACAACCAGGCGCAGGCGACCCTGAGGTTTTCCTGGAGGCTGTTCAGGGTGTCGACGTCGGCCCGGATCTGCACCACGCCGCGAAAACGCTGGTAATGGGAGCCGGGTGCCTGGTCGAGGTAGACCCGGACCCCGTCCTGGTCTTCGGCCAGTTGCCAGTCTTCGCGGGCGGCTGCGCCCGTGCACAGCAGCGCCATGCACAAGGCGAGGGTGCCGGAACGGATGCGCATGGGGTGAGTCCTCTGACGGCCATTGGGCGGGCCTGTTCACAGGATAGGCAATCTTCGGCGGGACGCGCATTACAACGAGAAGGGAGCTGGCTTGCCAGCGATGGCGCCGGCAAGCCTTATGCGCTTCCTGAGATCAATGGGCGCCGGCGGCTTTGTTCAGGTCGCTTTCGGCCCATTGGGTGTAGACGCAGGCGTCTGCGGTGGCCCAGCGCACGCGCACCGGGTCGCCGGCCTTGAGCGGCATGCCGGCGGCGGACAGGGCCTTGACGGTCATCGCCGTGCCGCCGTCGGTGACCACGCTGCAAGTCTGGCTCTCCCCGAGGAACAGCACTTCCTGGACCTTGGCCGAGACCTGGTTCCAGCCCGGCGCCAGAGGGTCCTGCTCGGCCTGTTGCACGCTCAGGGCCTGGGCTTTTTCCGGGCGCACCATCAGCAGCACATCCTGATCGGCGTGCAGGCCGGAGGTCAGGCGGATCGACAGTGCCTGGCCTTCGAAGCTGGCGGCGCCGTTGCCCTGGGCCTTGAGCTTGAGGAAGTTGGAGTTGCCAAGGAACGACGCGACAAAGGCATTCGGCGGGTTCTGGTAGAGGTCATAACCGCTGCCCAGGCCGACGATCTTGCCGTGGCTGAAGATCGCAATGCGTTGCGACAGGCGCATCGCTTCTTCCTGGTCGTGGGTCACGTAGACGATGGTGATGCCCAGGCGCCGATGCAGTTGGCGCAGCTCATCCTGCAGGTCTTCGCGCAGCTTTTTGTCCAGGGCGCCGAGGGGTTCGTCCATCAGCAGGATGCGTGGCTCGTAGACCAGCGCCCGGGCGATCGCCACCCGTTGTTGCTGGCCGCCGGACAGTTGCGAAGGGCGGCGATGGGCGAATTGCTCCAGTTGCACCAGCTTGAGCATGGCGTCTACCCGACGTTCGCGTTCGGCCGGGGCCAGTTTGCGGATGGCCAGGGGGAAGGCGATGTTGTCGCGCACCGAGAGGTGGGGGAACAGCGAGTAACGCTGGAACACCATGCCGATGTCGCGCTTGTGCGGCGGGACGTTGACCAGGGAGTGGCCGTCCACCAGGATCTCGCCGCTGCTCGGGGTTTCAAAGCCGGCGAGCATCGACAGGGTGGTGCTTTTGCCCGAGCCGCTGGAGCCGAGGAAGGTGAGGAATTCACCGTCCTGGATCTCCAGGGAGATATCGTCCACGGCGGCAAAGTCGCCGTAGTGCTTGTTCAGGTTGCGCAGGCTGACCAGGGTTTTATTGTTTTGCTGTGCGGGGTCTTTGACGGCACTCATGCTGTACTCCTAGGCGCTCAAGCGCTGATTTCGTTGCGCCGACGCAGGGCGGCGGCAATCACCATGACCAACACCGAGAGGCCGATCAGCAGCGTCGAAGCGACGGCGATCACAGGCGTCAGGTCCTGGCGCAGGGTGGTCCACATTTTCACGGGCAAAGTCTGCAGGGTCGGGCTGGCCATCATCACGCTCAGCACCACTTCGTCCCACGACACCAGGAACGCAAACAGCGCACCGGCCACCATCCCCGGGCGAATCGCCGGGAAGGTCACCTTGAACACGGCCTGCAGGCGCGAAGCACCGCAGATCACCGCCGCGTCTTCAATCGACTGATCGAACAGCTTCAGCGAGTTGATGATCGAGATGATGGTGAAGGGCAGGGCGACGATCACGTGGCTCACCACAAAGGCGAACAGGGTGCCGGTGTAGCCGAGCTTGAGGAACAGCGCATAGACCGCCACGGCGATGATCACCAGGGGCACGATCATCGGCAGGGTGAACAGGCCGTAGAGCATCTCGCGACCGGGGAAGCGCCCGCGCACCAAGGCAAAGGCGGTGGGCAGGCCCAGGGCCACGGCGAAGAAGGTGGTCAGCAGCGCCACCTTGAGGCTGGCCATGGCTGCGCTCATCCAGTCCGGGTTGGAGAAGAACTGGCCGTACCATTTCAGGGTCCAGCCCGGCGGCGGGAACACCAGCCATTGGGATGAACCGAACGACAGCAGGACGATGAACAGAATCGGCAGCAGCAGGAACAGGGCGATCAGGCCGGTGGTGGTGTAGAGGCCGATTCGCATGCGCCGGCTCATGGCATTGGGGGTCAGGAGCATGACGGCTTACCTCGCGTTGCTGGCACCCACCGGGGATTCCGGCTGGAGCTTCAGGTAGAAGTAGAACAACACCAGGGTGATCAGCACCAACAAGGCGGCGCCGGCACTGGCCAGGCCCCAATTGAGGAACGACTGCACCTGCTGAATGATGAATTCGGGCAGCATCATGTTCTGCGCGCCGCCGAGCAGCGCCGGGGTCACGTAATAGCCCAGGGACATGACGAACACCATCAAACCACCGGAGAACAGCCCCGGCCGGCACAGCGGCAGGAACACCCGGAAGAAGTTGGTCCAGGGGCTGGCACCGCAGATCGAGCCGGCCTGGAGGATCATCGGGTCAATGGCCTGCATGGTCGCCTGCAACGGCAGGACGATGAACGGGATCATGATGTAGCTCATGCCGATCACCACGCCGGTGAGGTTGTGCACCATCTCCAGGGGCTGGTCGATGATGCCCATGGCCATCAGCGCCTTGTTGATCACCCCGGAGGCCTGCAACAGCACCAGCCAGGAATAGGTCCGCGCCAGCAGGCTGGTCCACATCGACAGCAGCACGATGTTCAGCATCCAGCGGCCCCAGCCACGAGGCACCAGGGTGATCGCCCAGGCCAGGGGAAAGCCCAGCAGCAGGCTGAACAGGGTCACCAGGCCGGCCACCGAGAAGGTGTTGAACAGCACCCGGGCGTAGGCCGAGTTGGCGAACAGTTGCTGGTAGTTGCCCAGGCCCGGCTCGGGTTCGAGCACGCCCCGCAGCAGCAGGCCGATCAACGGCGCGAGAAAGAACAGGCCGAGGAACAGCAGGGCCGGGAGCAGGTTCCCGGCACCACGCCAGCGCTGTGCCATGGAGGGAGATTGCGTCATCACGGTGGCCTTGGCGGATGCCGAGCCGGCAGCGCCAGAGGCGCTCCCGGTCGGGGTGGATTGACGGGACGCAGTGGCCGTCATTTTCATTTGACCAGCCATTCGTTCCACCGTGTCGCGATGGCCGGACCGTTCTTGGCCCAGTACGCGAAGTCGAGGGTGATCTGATCCTTAGCGTAGGCAGTCGGCAGGTTCGGTGCCAGGACCGAGTCCAGGCGCGCTACGCTGTCGACGTTGACCGGGGCGTAGGCGGTCAGGTTGGAGAAGTCGGCCTGGCCTTTGGCGCCGCTGGCGTTGGCCAGGAACTTCATCGCCGCGTCCTTGTTCTTCGCACCTTTGGGGATGACCAGGAAGTCGGCCATGACCAGGTTCTGTTTCCAGCTCACGCCCACCGGTGCGCCGTCTTGTTGCAGGGCGTAGACCCGGCCGTTCCAGAACTGCCCGATGCTTGCTTCACCCGAGGCCAGCAGTTGTTGCGACTGCGCGCCGCCGCCCCACCAGACGATGTCTTTTTTGATGGTGTCGAGTTTCTTGAAGGCCCGGTCCAGGTCCAGGGGGTAGAGCTTGTCTGCCGCTACGCCGTCGGCCAGCAGGGCCAGTTCCAGCACGCCGGGGCTGGGCCATTTGTACAGGGCGCGTTTGCCGGGGTAGGTCTTGGTGTCGAACAGGGCGCTCCAGTCCTGAGGCTTGTTGGCCCCGACCTTGCCTTCGTTGAAGCCCAGCACGAAGGAGAAGAAGAACGAACCGACGCCGTGGTCGGAGACGAAGCGCGGGTCAATCTTGTCGCGCTGGATCTGCTTGAAGTCCAGGGGTTCGAGCAAGCCTTCGGCGGCCGCGCGCAGGGCGAAGTCGGCCTCGACGTCCACCACGTCCCATTGCACGTTGCCGCTCTCGACCATGGCCTTGAGCTTGCCGTAGTCGGTCGGGCCGTCCTGGACCACGGTGATGCCGCTGGCCTTGCTGAACGGGTCGGCCCAGGCTTGCTTCTGCGCGTCCTGGGTACTGCCGCCCCAACTGACGAAGTTGACGCTTTCAGCCGCCATGGCCAGGTTGCCGACAGTGCTCAGCAAGCCGGCGAAGAGTACGGCGGTTGTACCTTTGTTCAACACCATTTTTACGCCCTCATTTGTTGTGTTTTTGAGCGGGCTGTTGATGCCCGCCTATCGGGAGCAGTAGGTCCATCGGGGCCTTGAAAAGGCGACCGTGCCAAGGGCTGTTGTTTGTGCTGTCCCTGGCGGGCGCACTTGGCAAAAATGTCCGGTCTACGGAATATCATATTATGGTATTCCAAACTTTGTGCAAGCACTTTGCCTTACCGGCCATCCGCACAAAGCGGTCTTTTTGTTACCGGTAGGCCACCGCCTGGCGGCCTGCCCGGGGTGTGGAGAAATGCGTTATTCGCTGAAGGGGATGCTCTCGACCACTTCCAGGTCGTAGCCAGTCAGGCCGGCGTATTTCAGCGGCGGGCCGAGGTGGCGCAGCTTGCCCACGCCCAGCTCCTGCAGAATCTGTGCCCCGGTGCCCACTTCAGAATAGATGCGCGATTGCGAGCGCTGGTACTGGCGTGGCGGCTGGGTCAGTTGCGGCACCCGTTCCAGCAAGGCCTGGGAGGATTCATGGTTGGCCAGCACCACCACCACGCCACGACCTTCTTCGGCCACGCGTTGCAGGGCGGCCCACAGTGTCCAGTTGGAGGGGCCGTGGTACTCGGCGCCCACCAGGTCGCGCAACGGGTCGATCACGTGCACCCGCACCAGGGTCGGGTCTTCACGGCGGATATCGCCCATCACCATGGCCATGTGCACGCCGCCTTCGATGCGGTCCTCGAAGGTGATCAGGCGGAAGGTGCCGTGCACCGTCGGCAGTTCCCGCTCACCGATACGCACCACGGTGTGCTCGGTGCTGAGGCGGTAGTGGATCAGGTCGGCGATGGTGCCGATCTTGATCCCGTGCTTGCGGGCGAAGACTTCCAGGTCCGGGCGGCGGGCCATGGTGCCGTCGTCGTTCATCACTTCGACAATCACCGAGGCCGGGGTGAAGCCCGCCATGCGCGCCAGGTCGCAGCCGGCTTCGGTGTGGCCGGCGCGGGTCAGCACGCCGCCTTCCTTGGCCCGCAGCGGGAAGATGTGCCCGGGTTGCACCAGGTCTTCGGCTTTGGCATTGGCGGCCACCGCGGCAGCGACGGTGCGGGCGCGGTCGGCGGCGGAGATGCCGGTGCTGACCCCGACGGCGGCTTCGATGGACACGGTGAAGGCGGTGCTGAACACGCTGCCGTTGCTCGGCACCATCTGCTCCAGGCCCAGGCGCTGGCAGTGTTCGTCGGTCAGGGTCAGGCAGATCAGGCCCCGGGCTTCCCGGGCCATGAAGCTGATGGCCTGGGCGTCGCAACGGTCGGCGGCGAGCAACAGGTCGCCTTCGTTTTCCCGGTCTTCGTCGTCCACCAGGAGCACCATCTTGCCTTGCCGGTAGTCTTCGATGATTTCTTCGATGCTGTTGAAGGCCATGCTGGGAATCTCGGTGTGTGGATGAATTATTTTGTGGTATACCATAATACAAAATAAACCGAGAGGTCACTATGAAGGCGTACTGGATTGCTCACGTGGATGTCACCGACCCCGATCAATACAGCCACTACACCCAGCGCGCGCCGGCAGCGTTCGCCCTGTACGGCGGACGCATGCTGGCCCGGGGCGGGCGCAGCCAAGCCATGGAAGGGCGAGCGACGCCGCAGCGCAGCGTGGTGATCGAATTCGATTCCTATGAACAGGCGCTGGCCTGCTACCACTCCGAGCAGTACCAGGAAGCCAAGGGTCACCGCGAAGGCGTGGCGCGGGCGGAAGTGATCATCGTCGAAGGCGTCCCCCCGCTGTAACGCGGACGGCCACGTGGGGGCTAGGGTCTCGTTCCCATGCCCCCCGTGGGAACGATCGCGGTGGCAGGTCAGCGAATGAAGTGGATTTTGCCGCTGTCGTCGTTGCCGATGTAGATACCGTAGACCCCGGCCTGGCGCTCTTCGATGTAGCGTTCGAGGATTTGCCGGATCGCCGGGTAGTAGATGCTCTCCCAGGGAATGTCCTCGGGGGCGAAGAATTTGTAGTCCAGGGTTTCCGGCCCGAACTGCCCGGTGATCTCCAGGGCGATGGCGCGGAAGATGATGTACACCTCGCTGATCTTCGGCACGCTGAAGATCGAGTACGGCGAGATGATCTCCGCGCGCACGCCGCTTTCTTCCCAGACTTCCCGCAGGGCCGCCTGTTCGGTGGTCTCGTTACCTTCCATGAACCCCGCCGGCAGGGTCCAGGTGCCCGGCCGTGGCGGGATGGCGCGCTGGCACAGAAGGTACTTGCCGTCCTGCTCGATGATGCAGCCGGCGATGATCTTCGGGTTGACGTAATGGATGTAGCCGCAGCCGCGGCACATCAGGCGCTCATGGGTATCGCCCGCTGGCCGTTGGTGACCGAGGTCACTGCCGCCGCACTTTGGACAAAAGCTCGGGCTGAACATATCAGCGACCTATACGGGGTTCTTTGAGAGCGATGGGTGCGGTGATCTCGGGAATGTCGCCGGTCTCTTCCTGTTTGCGCTTGAGGTAGTCCAGGGCCACTTTGGCCGCGGCCCGCACGTGGTCCACCGAGGCCTGGTGGGCCGCCAGCGGATCGCCGCTCTTGATCGCTTCGACGATGCGTTCCATTTCCTGGTTGCTCGAACCACGACGGTTTTCCTGGGACACCGAGGTGGCCCGCAGGTAGCTGATGCGCGCCTGCAACTGGCGCAGCTGGGTGGCCGCCACGTGGTTGCCGGAACCTTCGAGCAGCACGTCGTAGAAACCCTGGACCGAATCCAGCACCTGTTGCAACTCGCCTTCCTTGAGGGATTTGCGGTTCTCTTCCAGGGCTTTTTCCAGGGCCTTGATGTCCTTGGCCTTGGCCCGCAGGGTGAACAGCTGGACGATCAGGCCTTCGAGTACGCAACGCAGCTCGTAGATGTCCCCGGCGTCGGCCAGGGTGATGATGGCCACGCGCGGCCCCTTGGCGTCGGCGAACTCCACCAGGCCTTCGGATTCCAGGTGGCGCAGGGCTTCGCGAACGGAAGTGCGGCTGACGCCCAGGCGATCGCACAGATCGCGTTCAACCAGACGGTCTCCCGGCAGGAGCTGGAAGTTCATGATGGCGCTTCGCAGTTTATCCAGCACGATTTCGCGCAGGGTAACGGGGTTGCGATTGACCTTGAAGCTGTCGTCGAGTGGCAGGCGTTTCATGGGGTCCGCTCTGAGTGTGGCTGTCCATGCAAAAAGAGCACTGCGATCGAGGATCATCGTGCTCTGGTCTCACAACAGCCAAAGGTTAACTGGAGGCCTCGGCATCGGCTTCGGCGAAGGCTTCACGGGCGAGCCGGAAACTGTCTACGGCAGCGGGAACACCGCAATAAATACCGACCTGAAGCAGGATTTCGCGTATTTGTTCACGACTCAGACCGTTACGCAAGGCGCCGCGTACATGCAGCTTGAGTTCGTGAGGCCGATTGAGGGCTGAAATCATCGCCAAGTTTATCATGCTGCGTTCTTTGAGCGACAAACCCTCGCGGCCCCAGACGTGACCCCAGCAGTACTCTGTGACCATTTCCTGGAGCGGGCGGGTGAAGTCGTCGGCGTTCTCGATGGAGCGCTGCACATAGGCTTCGCCCAACACCTGGGTGCGAATCTTCAGGCCTTTTTCGTATTTCTCGTTACTCATCACGCAGTCCTCAGTGCGGTCCCTGGGGAACCGCTCACCATTCAACGCCGCCATCGCTTGGTAGGAGCAGGCTTGCCTGCGATGACGGCCCTGGATTCGAGATCATTGCCGGCGGGCTCGCCGCGATCGCGAGCGCGCCCGCCGGGCATTGATTTCGCTCGTTACGCCAGGGTGGGCAGGGGGCCCAGCTTGCCTTTGTGGTAGATCATCGGCGTCACCGGCTGCTCGGGCAGGATCAGGTGCTTGACCGCGCCGACGATGATCGCGTGATCGCCGCCGTCGTATTCGCGCCACAACTCGCACTCGATGATTGCCGTGGCCTTGGCCAGCAGCGGATTGCCCAGTTCGCTCAAGTGCCACTCGATGCCCTTGGCCTTGTCCTTGCCTTTACCGGCGAAGGCGTAGGCTTCGGCGGTCTGGTCGGCCGACAGCAAGTGAATGGCGAACTGCTTGCTGTCCCGCAGGATCGGGTAGGTGTCCGAGGCGTAGTTGGGGCAGAACAGCACCAGCGCCGGGTCGATCGACAGCGCGCTGAAGGCGCTGGCGGTGATGCCGACGATCTGCCCGTCCGGGTCCAGGGTGGTGACCACCGTGACCCCGGAAGGGAAGGAGCTCATGACTTCTTTGTAAATGCCGGGTTCGATCATTTCGCAGGACTCCTAGCGCATCACAAACGGATCAGGCATGGGCGCCTGGGACAGGTTGATCCACACCGTTTTCAGTTCGGTATAGGCCAGCACCGAGTCGATGCCGCTCTCGCGGCCATAGCCACTGTTCTTGAAACCGCCGATGGGGGCCATGGCCGACACCGCACGGTAGGTATTGACCCAGATGATCCCCGAACGCACGTCCCGGGCCAGGCGATGGGCACGGCCCAGGTCGCGGGTCCAGATGCCGGCGGCGAGGCCGAACTGGGAGTCGTTGGCGATCGCCAGGGCATCGGCTTCATCCTTGAAACGGATCACCGAGGCCACCGGGCCGAAGACTTCTTCCTGCATGATTTTCATCGAGTTGCTGTCGCATTCGAACAGGGTCGGCTCGTAGAACCAGCCATCGCCCACGCCCTGAGGGCGCTTGCCACCCAGGCGCAGGGTGGCGCCTTCGGCCAGGGCGTCGGCCACCAGGCCTTCGACCACGGCCAATTGCTGGGCGGTGGCCATGGGGCCCATTTCGGTGCCGTCGTCCTGGGGGTTGCCGATGCGGATGCGCTGGGCGCGTTCCACCAGGCGGGCGACGAACTCGTCGTAGATCTCGTCCTGCACCAGCAGTCGCGAGCCCGACACGCAGCTCTGCCCGGAGGCCGCATAGATGCCGGCGATGGCGCCGTTGATGGCGCTGTCCAGGTCGGCGTCGGCAAAGATGATGTTCGGCGACTTGCCACCCAGTTCCAGGGACAGCTTGGCGAAGTTCTCCGCACTGCTGCGCACCACATGCCGGGCGGTGGCGGCGCCGCCGGTGAAGGCGATCTTGCGCACCAGCGGGTGGCGGGTCAGGGCGGCGCCGGTGCTTGGGCCATAGCCGGTGACGACGTTGACCACGCCCGGGGGAATGCCGGCCTCCAGGGCCAGGCGCGCCAGCTCGAGGATGGTCGCCGAGGCGTGTTCCGAGGGCTTGATCACGATGGTGTTGCCGGCGGCCAGGGCCGGGGCCAGCTTGATGGCGGTCAGGTACAGCGGGCTGTTCCAGGGGATGATCGCGGCGACCACACCCATGGCTTCATGCACGGTGTAGGCAAACAGGTCGGGCTTGTCGAGGGGCAGGGTGCCGCCTTCGAGCTTGTCCGCCAGGCCTGCAGTGTAGTGGAAAAACTCCGGCAGGTAGCCGACCTGGCCGCGGGTCTCGCGGATCAGCTTGCCGTTGTCGCGGCTTTCCAGCTGGGCCAGTTGTTCCTTGTTCTCGGCGATCAGGTCACCGAGGCGGCGCAGCAGCTTGCCTCGGGCCGTGGCGGTCAGGCCACGCCAGGCCGGGCTGTCGAACGCCGTCTGGGCGGCCTGCACGGCGCGCTCGACATCGGCTTCATCGGCATCGGGCAGTTGCGCCCAAGGCTCGGCCAGGGCCGGGTTGAGGCTGTCGAAAGTCTTGCCGGACAGGGCATCGACCCATTCGCCGCCGATGCACATCTGGAAGCGTGCGAGTGTCATGCAACGATCCCCTTTATTGGATTTGGACGGGTGTGCGCTATTTCAAGAAATTCCAGCAGCACCTGGTTGACCAGGCGCGGTGATTCCACCGGCATCATATGCCGCTGCTCGGGCAGCACGGCAACCCGTGCGCCAGGAATTCGCTGGGCCAGTTGCTCGGCCATTTCCGGGGTTGAACCGGGGTCCAGTTCGCCGGTGGCGATCAGCGTCGGCGCCTGGATCAGGTGCAGGTCGTCGGCGCGGTACATATCCTGGGTGGCAAACAGCTCGTAGGTGGTCAGGTAGCCCTGTGGGTCATTGCTGGCCAGGGTCTGGCGGATCGCCGCGATCTGCGCCGGGTTGGCCGCCTGGTATTCGCGGCTGAACCATCGGGACAGGGCCGCTTCGGCGTTGGCATCCGGGCCGTGTTCGGCGGCCTGGCTGGTGCGGGCGATGACGCCGGCACGCTGCTCGGGGCTGCGGTTGAACACGCTGTTGAGCACCACCAGGCCTTGCAGGTGCTGCGGGTAATGCAGGGCAAAGGCCCGGGCCACCAGGCCGCCCATGGAGAAGCCGATCACTGTGGCCTTGGGCAGTTGCAGGTGCTCCAGCAGTTCCCGCAGCTGGTCGGCATAACCGAGCAGGCCGGTGCCGCTGTCCGGGCGCGGGCTGGCGCCGTGGCCGAGCATGTCGTAGGCGATCACCCGGTACTGGCTGGAAAGGCCGACGATCTGCCCGCCCCACATTTCTTTGTTCAGGCCCACGCCGTGGATCAAGACCACGGGCTGGCCTTGGCCGGTCGCCAGGTAACTGGTGCCAGCCGGTGTTTGTTCAGCGGTGAGCCGAATCATGGAGCGCTCCTGCATGCCTTTTTATTGTGGTTGACCGGGACGGGATTACTGGGCTTTCTCAGCGGCCAGTTCTTCCAGGTCGATGTAGCGGTTGCCGATGCGTGGGTGCAGGCGGCCGCCGTCGGCGCAACCCAGGACCACGACGATTTCGTCGGCCCGAGGGGCGTCTTCGATCTGCATTTCCAGGGTGATGTAGTGGGAGCGCAGGCCTTCGTCGTCTTTGTGCATCATCGGGATCTGGATCGAAGTGCCCGGGCCGCCGCGCTTGTTGGTGAAGCTCAGGTAGCTCTTGGCCTTGACCGCTTCGCGGTAGTGGTTGCCGAAGCGCAGGGTGTGGATCACTGCCGAGGCGTGCTCGATTTCACCGTCGGCACCCACCACAGCGGCCTTGCCGTAGGCTTCGATCTTGTCGGCGCCGCCGATCAGGCCCACCAGACGCTCCACCATCAACGCGCCGAGGTCGGAGCAGTTGGCGCGGATTTCCGGTTTCAGGTCTTCGACGAAACCACGGCCCAGCCACGGGTTCTTCATCACCACCGCCAGGCCGACCATGGTCACCGGCTTGTCGGTGGCCTTGCCGCCTTCGATCAGGGTTTCTTCGAGGTAGCTGACGATCTTGCGGATTTCAAAACTCATGAGCGGGCTCCATGTAGGGTAAGAGTGTCTGTGCGTATGATGGTATACCATAATACCGCTAGCGCAAGTCCCCGACATGAGTTTGTGCAACCCCCAGCCGACAAAAGGCGTT
>NZ_JALQCX010000083.1:0-3044 GCF_023241665.1 Pseudomonas morbosilactucae
TGTTCTTTTCGCTTTGCTCGGTCAGCTCGGAAAAGCCCATTTTGACCTTGCCCAACGGTGCGGTGATCTTGTCGGTCAGGGCCAGGATGAAGTCCAGGCGGGCGCTACGGTCAGCCATGCGTTTTTATCCGTTCAACGCATGGGCAATGCCGTTTGCTACGGCAATCTCCATGCGTCTCCAGTGCTCGTTCTCAAGCCACTGCGCGGTGCCCATGTTCTCGATTGAGGGCTCAGCGCCGGGCAGCCAGCGGTGGGTCAGGGCCATCAGTTGGCCCAGGCCGTCTTCGGTCAGGCGGTCGGCGTGCTCGAGGACTTTTTTACGATGATCTCGACGTCCGGGGCGTATTCCTCCAGGAGCGCGCCGGCGATCTGCATGGTCATCACCGGGTTGGTCAGCAGCTCGCGCAGCTCAGCACGTTGTTCCTGTTTGACAGTGGTGCTCAGCAGGTTGAACGACGGCGCCACCTTGTTGTTCGCGGTCATGGCGTTGAAGTACTTGGTCACGTCCTGGGGCGACAGGGTGAAAGCAAAGTCTTTGGTGCCGACTTCCAGGGTGATTTCGCGGGATTGGGTCATGTGTATTGCTCCGTTCAAAGGTTGGGGGTGCGCAGGCAAACCCGGCGCACGTGGTCTTGCAGGCCCAGGATCATTTGCTTGCTCAGGGCAAGCTGATCTCTGAGGGTGAAATAATCCGATCGAGCGTCTGCTGCGAGTTCGGCGCCTCCTGCATCAGCCAGGCCGCCGGCGCTGGCGTTGGGGGACATTGCGGTGCTGCAGGTGGTGGCGATGCGCAACCGCTGATGGCCAGCGTCAACAGCGCGGCGCAGGTCGAGGTTTTCAGTGCGTGCATGGTTCAGCTCCTGGGTGCGGACACGGTCGATATCGTCACGATCGGCCAGCATCTGGCCGCTGATGCGGACAGCCTCTCGCAGGCCCGCCGCTTCAAACTGGGCGCTGTCGCGCTCACGCTTGGCCACGTCTCGCTCCTGGACGACCTGGACGAACCAGAACAGCGGGATCAGCGCCGTCAGCATCACCGCCAGCACGAAACGGAAAGGGGTTATGGTCATCGGGCGCACATCTCCGCTTCGGCCAGGCGCCGGGCGTGCAGACCGCGCACGAACGAAGTCCGGCCCAACGAGTCGGTGACGAAGGCCCACACCGGGGTTTTGCCATCCCGGGCCCAGGCCAGGGCCTTGCAGCCCTCCGCGATCTGCCCCGCGTTAATCAGGCCCACGGCCCGACTGGCGCAGGTGCTCGGCACGCCAAAGTTGTGGCTATGGCTGGTCAGGGCGTCGAAGGTGTTCTGGCCCACGGCCTGGTTGGTAATGCAGTCAGCGAGTGCCAACTGGCCCTTGCGGACCACCAGTTGCTCCACCTCGGCGCAACGGTCCGGCGACCAGTAGTCACCGATCACCAGCGGGTAAGGGCTTGTGTGCCGGGTGATGCCCTTGCACACGGTGGGCAGGCCCCGGGCCAGCTTGTCGGCGTACACGACGTTCTGGCCGTTGCCTTCCCATTTGCCCAGGAAGGTCAGCAGCGATGCGCTGGCCAGGGCGATGGTGCCGGCGGCGATCTTGTTGCGCAGGCTCATGGCACAAACACCCGCAGCAGGACCGGGCCAAACATCTGCAGGATCGCCCACAGGGTGCTGGCCACGGCCAGCGCCCAGGTGATCTTGTTGCCGATACCCGCCACCACGCTGGTCAGCTTCTGCTGGCCCTCGTTGAGTTCGGAAAGCTGGCCGGACATGTGCTCAAACTGCTGTTCCAGCTTGGTCACACGGATGGGAACGGATTCATGCCGGCTTTCCATGAAGGTCAAACGGTATTCCATAACAGCCATGTTTCGCTCCAGGCCGACCAAACGGCCGGGCTCTGAATCCGCCTCACTGAGGCTTGGCCGGGGACTGGTGGTCATCGGCGGTTTCCTTGCTCAAAAAGGGATTGGCACGGCACACAGCGGGTCATTCCCCCCAGCGCCCGGCGCTTCTCGGGGATTGGCTTATCGCAGTCGTCGCAATGGGTCAGGCTCGGCCCGTCCGGGCGCGACAGAGCGAGCTGGGCGGCGATCGCCTGGTCACGTTGGCGTTGCTCCAGGGCCTGGGCGCGGTCGAACGGGCAAACCATCAGCGCAGGCCCTCGATCTCGGCGGCCGCCAGGTACGGCACGCCGTTGACGCGGATAAAGTCCGGACTGGTGACGTCAAACGGCACCTTGTGCTTGGTCTTCTCGCCGCCCTTGGGATCCACACTGAGCAAGCTGGACACCTTCAACTTGCAGCCGAAGGCCTCGATGCGCAGCTCTTCCTGGCCGGCCTGGGCGAAAAACACCACGTCGAAGGGCTCCAACTGGCGAAAGCTGCCGGCAGCGCGGGCGGCCTCGATCAGCAGGTTGAAGTTATTGCTGTCGAACTCGAACTCACCGCTGGCCGCCACGTCGCCGTCGACGTGCCCGTCAGGCACGCCCCGGGACTGCGCCACGGCGGTGTTGTCGGTGATATCCAGGGTGCAGCTCTCGACGTGCGCCTGGAGATCCCCCAGGGCAATGTCGAAGTTCTTGCCGCCAATACGGGACATGGGAGTTACTCCGAATCGTCAGTGGAAAGGTCCAGGGCGATGTTCGCCGTGAGGTCTTTCGGGCAGTTGAGTGGCTTGATCTTGATGAACACCTCCACGTTGGTTTTGCTCTTCCAGACCAGGACGATGTCGCCGTCCTTGGGCGCCTCGATCTCGCCCGGGAAAACCTCCCCGGCGAACGTCGTGGACTTGGCCATGGTGCGCAGGGGCTTCATCAGGGCGCTGACAGCCTTGGCCATGCTCGCCGGCGAGTTGTTCAGGCGCCGATCGGCAACACGGCGAATCAGCAGCGGCCGGACTTGGCGGGCGGCCTTGTCAGCAAGGCGCAGGTACTCGATCACCAGGTAGTCACTGGCAGGGGCGTCCAGCATGTTGCCGTCGCCCCAGTACACGCCCGGGTAATCCGGATAGGTCTGAGGGACTGAATAGCGGGCTTTGTCCAGGTCGGAGAGGATCGCGGTCGGCA
>NZ_JALQCX010000084.1:0-49724 GCF_023241665.1 Pseudomonas morbosilactucae
GGCGCCTTGGGTGGACGTCGTGCCGTCTGGTGTGATCGCTCTCTCTTTGTAGGAGTCGGCTGGCGGCGACCGGGCTTGTGCTGTGCCCTCGCTGCCATGGCGGCTCCTATTCTTTTTTGCCCGATGGCGAGCGTCCCTTGACCATGGTCCTCGGCGCCGCGGTTCGCCCCCTACCAATGCACCCCGCGCGCTCCTTCGAAAGTAGCATTCGACCCCGTCGCCCTCCGTGCATTAATGCCTCTACCGGAATCGCCCGGCACAAGAAGAGGATTGACCCATGTGGCATAAACCCGCGTACACCGATCTGCGTATTGGCTTCGAAGTGACGATGTATTTCGCCAATCGTTGATGCGTTCCGCTCCGGTCAATCGTTGCGTTGGCCGGAGTCTCCTCCGATCACGGGAGCTTCCCCCATGCATATCCGCATTCTTGGTTCCGCGGCCGGGGGTGGCTTCCCGCAGTGGAACTGCAACTGCCGCAACTGCACCGGTGTGCGCAACGGCAGTGTCCGCGCCCAACGCCGGACCCAATCGTCCATCGCCTTGAGTGACAACGGGGTGGACTGGATTCTGTGCAACGCCTCGCCCGATATCCGCGTACAGCTCGAATCGTTTCCGACCCTGCAACCGGCCCGGCACCTGCGGGATTCGGCGATTGCCGGGGTGGTGCTGCTGGACAGCCAGATCGACCATTGCACCGGGCTGCTCAGCCTGCGCGAAGGCTGCCCTCATCAAGTCTGGTGCACCGAGATGGTCCATCAGGACCTGAGCAGCGGTTTCCCGTTGTTCAACATGCTCAGCCACTGGAACGGCGGCCTGCAATGGCAGCCCATCGACCTGACCGGCGAGGCCTTCAGCATCGCCGCCTGCCCCAACCTGCTGTTGCGGGCGATCCCTTTGCGCAGCAGCGCGCCCCCGTATTCACCCCACCGCGGCAACCCCCACCCCGGGGACAATATCGGTTTGTTGATCGAGGACCGGCAAAGCGGCGGCACCCTGTTCTACGCCCCCGGGCTGGGGCAGGTGGATGACGCGTTGCTGGGCTGGATGCGTCGCGCCGACTGCCTGCTGGTGGACGGCACCCTGTGGCGAGATGACGAAATGCGCGTTTGCGAGGTCGGCGACAAGCTCGGCAGCGAAATGGGCCATCTGGCGCAAAGTGGCCCCGGCGGCATGCTGGAAGTGCTGGAGGGCTTCCCCCGGGCGCGCAAGGTGCTGATCCACATCAACAACACCAACCCGATCCTCGATGAGGACTCGGCAGAGCGCGCCGAGCTGACGCGGCGTGGCATTGAAGTGGCGTATGACGGGATGGATGTTTTTGTTTGAGGCAGTCGTAAGCCGTAAGCCGTAAGCCGCAAGCCGCAAGCTTGAAGCTTGAAGCTTGAAGCTCCGAGCTCCACACCGCACATAGCGCGCTGCGCGCCGTTGCTTTAGGCTGGCGTTCTCTTTTCAGAACAATAAGAAACAGGCTTCCGCCATGAGCCAGAATCTCAGTCTGCTGCGTAAATTCGTTTCCCCGGAAATCATCTTCGGTGCCGGCTGTCGGCATAACGTCGGCAACTACGCCAAAACCTTCGGTGCGCGCAAGGTCCTGGTGGTCAGCGACCCCGGGGTGATCGCCGCCGGCTGGGTCGCCGATGTCGAGGCCAGCCTGCAGGCCCAGGGCGTCGATTACTGCCTGTACAGCGCCGTCTCCCCCAACCCCAGGGTCGAGGAGGTGATGCTCGGCGCCGAGATTTACCGCGAGAACGGTTGCGACGTGATTGTCGCGGTCGGCGGCGGCAGCCCCATGGACTGCGGCAAGGGCATCGGCATCGTGGTCGCCCACGGCCGCAGCATCCTCGAGTTCGAGGGCGTGGACACCATCCGCGTGCCCAGCCCGCCGCTGATCATGATTCCCACCACAGCCGGCACCTCGGCGGACGTGTCACAGTTCGTGATCATTTCCAACCAGCAGGAACGCATGAAGTTCTCCATCGTCAGCAAGGCGGTGGTGCCCGATGTGTCGCTGATCGACCCGGAAACCACCCTTGGCATGGACCCGTTCCTGTCCGCCTGCACCGGCATCGACGCCCTGGTGCATGCCATCGAGGCGTTCGTCTCCACCGGCCACGGCCCGCTCACCGACCCCCACGCCCTGGAAGCCATGCGCCTGATCAACGGCAACCTAGTGCAGATGATCGCCAACCCGGCGGACATCGCCCTGCGGGAAAAGATCATGCTCGGCAGCATGCAGGCCGGGCTGGCGTTCTCCAATGCGATTCTCGGCGCGGTGCACGCCATGTCCCACAGCCTCGGCGGCTTCCTCGACTTGCCCCACGGCCTGTGCAACGCGGTGTTGGTGGAACATGTGGTGGCCTTCAACTACAGCTCGGCGCCGGAGCGTTTCAAGGTGATCGCCGAGACCTTTGGCATCGACTGCCGGGGCCTTAACCAGCGGCAGATTTGCGGGCGCCTGGTGGAGCACCTGATCGCCCTCAAGCACGCCATCGGCTTCCACGAAACCCTGGGCCTGCATGGCGTCAGCAGCAGCGACATTCCGTTCCTTTCGCAGCACGCGATGGACGACCCGTGCATCCTCACCAACCCGCGTGAATCCAGCCAGCGTGATGTCGAGGTCGTGTATGGCGAGGCCCTCTGAGGAGCAGCAACGGGCCCTGGCCGGGTTGCTGGGACTGGGCAACCATTCGGCGCGCAAGAGTCACTACCCGGAACTGGCGGCGCGCCTGGAAGACCTGGAAACCGAACGCAATCGCTATAAATGGCTGTTCGAGCATGCGGTGCACGGCATCTTCCAGGCCAGCCTGCTGGCCGGCATGCGTGCGGCCAACCCGGCCCTGGCGCGCATGCTCGGGTACAGCGACCCGCAGGAGGTGCTGTTTTCCCTGGCGGACCTGGCGGGCAACCTGTTTGTTGGCGGCGCTGCGGAGCTGGAGGCCATCGGTGACCGGCTTGAGCGCGAGCGCAGCCTGCTGGGGTATGAAACCCAGTTGCGGCGCAAGGACGGCAGCAGCATCGATGTGCTGATGAACCTGCTGCTCAAGCCTGACGAGGATGGCCTGGTGGAGGGCTTTGTCGCCGACATCACCGAGCGCAAGCTGGCCCAGCAACGCCTGGAGCAACTCAACGACCAGTTGGAACAACGGGTGGCGGCGCGCACCGATGAGTTGCTGGAGGCCAACCGCAACCTGCAGCAGCAGATTGCCGAGCGCGAGCGTGTCGAGCGTGACCTGCGCGAGGCCCGGGACGCTGCCGAGGCCGCCAACCGCAGCAAGGACAAGTACCTGGCCGCCGCCAGCCATGACCTGCTGCAGCCTTTGAACGCTGCGCGCCTGCTGATTTCCACCTTGCGCGAGCGGCAGTTGCCGGCCAGCGAACAGGTGCTGGTGGAGCGTACGCATCAGGCCCTGGAAGGCGCCGAAGACCTGCTCACCGATCTGCTGGACATTTCCAAGCTGGACCAGGCTGCGGTCAAGCCGGACCCGGCCCTGTATCGCCTGGATGAGCTGCTGGCGCCCCTGGCGTCGGAGTTCCAGTCAGTGGCCGAGGCCGCCGGGCTGACCTTGCGGTCGCGGATCGGCGACTTCGCCTTGCACACCGATTTGCGCCTGTTGACACGGATCCTGCGTAACTTCCTCAGCAACGCCTGCCGTTACACCGAGCAGGGCAGCATCCTCTTGGGCGCGCGGCGTCGGGGCGAGTTTTTGCGCCTGGAAGTCTGGGACACCGGACGCGGCATTGCTGCCGACCGCCTGGACTCGATCTTCCTGGAATTCAACCAACTGGACGTGGGCCGGGCTGCCGACCGCAAAGGCGTGGGCCTGGGCCTGGCGATCGTCGAACGCATCGCCAAGATCCTCGGTTACCGGGTGCTGGTGCGTTCCCAGCCGGGGCGCGGTTCGATGTTCGGCATTGAGGTGCCACTGTCCCGGGAAGTGCCACTGCCCATCAGCCTGGCGCTGCCGCAACCGGGCGCTGGCAATCCGTTGCCGGGGCGCCGGCTACTGGTGCTGGACAACGAAACCAGCATCCTCGAAAGCATGGCCGCGCTGCTCGGCCAATGGGGCTGCGAGGTGCTCACCGCTACCGATCAGGCGGCGGCCCTGGAGGTCCTGCAGGGACGAGCGCCGGAGCTGATCCTGGCGGACTTCCACCTGGATCACGGGGTGACCGGGTGCGAGGTGGTCAAGCAGTTGCGCGAGCATTTCCAGCAGCGGGTGCCAGCGGTGATCATCACCGCCGACCGCAGCGACCAGTGCCGCCGCGCCTTGCAGAAGCTCGGCGCGCCGCTGCTGAACAAACCGGTCAAGCCGGGCAAGCTGCGGGCGGTGCTCAGTCAGTTGCTGGGCTAGGACGCCGGCTCAGATAATCCGCAGCATCCACAGCAGGCCCACGCCGATCAGGCCGATGGTCAGCGGCTTCACAACCAGCAGGCTGACCTGGGCAAAGAACGAAGGTATTTCGTCGATCACCGTCGAGTCTTCGAGCTGCTCGCGGGTCAAGGCCGTCTCGCCGTCCGGCGTGGCGAGCTTGAGCTGGGCCTCCATCTGGTCTTCGACGGCCTCCATTTTGACCATCAGGGTCCGCCCCCAGGAATACAGGGCCGCGCCAAGAAAAATCAGCAGGTAGATGACCAGGTATTTCCAGTGCGACGCGTTGCTCAGGCGAATGAAATCCGGGGTCGGGCTGTTGTCCCAGAACCAGTCCAGGGGACGGGTGTTGCTGTTAAGCCAGACGGTGAATTGGGTGATCGGGCGATTGATGGTTTCGGACATGGCGGTGCCGTTGTCCAGGCGCCAGTGCAGCATCTTGAGGGTTGAGAAGACCGTGGAAATCAGCGCGGCGCTGAAGGTCAGCGCGCCTGCCGCGATGCTGAGCCGGTAGAGCAACTGGGCGCGTAGATAGTTCATGTGTGCTTCCTGCCATGACGAGTCGGGCGGCAATACTATATTTCGAGGCCGCTGGCCGATAGGCCTTTTAGTTGGGGGCGTGGCGGCCTGTCGCCGTTGCCTACGCAGGTTTCTTCCAGCCCGTGCTGTCACAGGGGCTATCCTTGAGCCCCATCTGCCGGCGGACTCACCCACCCATGCTCGATGTACACGCGGTCTACAAAGGTTACGCCACGCCCCAGGGCCCGCTGACGGTGTTGCAGGGTGTGGACCTGCACTTGGCCCAGGGCAGCAGCCTGGCGCTGATGGGGGAGTCGGGCAGCGGCAAGAGCACCTTGCTGCATCTGGTCGCCGGGCTGGACCGGGTAGACGGCGGCAGCATTCGCATCGACGGGCAACCGCTGGAGCGGCTCAATGAAAGCCAGCGTGCCGGCTGGCGCCGCACGCAAGTGGGGCTGGTGTTCCAGCAGTTCAACTTGATCAGCAGCCTGCGGGTCGAAGACAACCTGGGGTTTCAGGCGCGGCTGGCGGGGCGCTTCGATCCCCGCTGGCAAGCCCAGTTGGTGGAGCGCCTGGGGCTGGGTGATTTGCTTCAGCGCTACCCCGAACAGCTCTCCGGCGGCCAGCAGCAGCGGGTGGCCCTGGGGCGGGCCCTGGCGGCGAAACCGGGCCTGCTGCTGGCTGACGAACCCACCGGCAGCCTCGACGAAGCCACGGGCGATCAGGTCCTGCAACTGTTGCTGGAGGTGTTGGCCGACAGCTCCACCAGCCTGTTGATGGTCACCCACAGCCAGCGGGTGGCCAGCCGCCTGGCGCGGACCGTGGTGTTGCAGGGTGGCCGTCTGGCCGCTGTGCAGGAGGCTTGAGGTGCGGGTCATGCGTTGGACCCTCGACGCCTTGCTCAGCCATTGGCGCCAGCACCCGGTGCAGTTTTTCAGTGTGCTGACCGGACTGTGGCTGGCCACCAGCCTGCTGACCGGGGTCCTGGCGCTGAACAGCCAGGCCCGGGACAGTTATGCCCGGGCCAGCCAACTGCTGGGCGGCGAACCCCAGTCCAGCCTGGCCACCGCCAATGGCGCCAACTTTTCCCAAGACCTCTTCATCAGCCTGCGGCGGGCTGGCTGGCCGGTGTCGCCGGTGCTGCAAGGCCGGGTGCAGCTCAAGGGACACCCAGACCAGCGCCTGCAACTGATGGGCATCGAGCCGCTGTCCCTGCCGGCCGGTTCCGCGGTGGCCGGGCAAGCCCTGGACCTTCGCAGCATCGTCGAGTTCTTCAGCCCGCCGGGCAGCACCTGGGTGGCACCGCAAACCTTGCAGGCCCTCGGCTATCAACCGGGTGAGCAACCCCAGGCCCTGGAGGGCCAGCGCTTGCCGCCGTTGCGCAGCCAGGAGGGCATGGCCCCGGGCGTGTTGCTGGTGGACATCGGCTTTGCCCAGGCCGTGCTGGGGCAGCCCGGGCAACTGTCGCGCCTGCTGCTGCCCAGGGAGTTCGCCAGCCGAATGCCGCCGTTGCCCGAGGCCCTTGCGGGGTTGTTGCAACTGCGCCCGGGTATGCAAGACAACGACTTGTCACGGCTCACCGAAAGCTTTCACCTGAACCTCAATGCCTTGGGTTTCCTGTCATTCGTGGTCGGGCTGTTTATCGTCCACGCTGCCATCGGCCTGGCCCTGGAACAGCGTCGTGGCCTGTTGCGCACGGTGCGTGCCTGCGGCGTCAGTGCGCGGATGCTGATCCTGTGCCTGGGGCTGGAATTGGGTGCTCTGGCCCTGTTGGGCGGCGTGGCCGGGGTGGCCAGTGGTTACCTGCTGGCGGCGCTGTTGCTGCCCGACGTGGCCGCCAGCCTGCGCGGTTTGTATGGCGCCGAAGTGGCGGGGCAGTTGAGCCTGAGCCCCTGGTGGTGGCTCAGCGGCATTGGCTTGAGCCTGCTGGGCGCGTTGCTGGCCGGTGCCAACAGCCTTTTGCGTGCCGCACGCTTGCCGTTGCTGGCCCTGGCCAACCCCCAAGCCTGGCATCAAGCCCATGCCCGCTGGCTGCGCCGCCAGGCTTGGGTCGCCGCGCTGGCGGTGGTAGTGGCTGTCACGGCGTGGTGGTTGGGCGACAGCCTGGGCAGCGGCTTTGTGCTGATGGCGGCCTTGTTGCTGGGTGCTGCCCTGGCGCTGCCGGTGTTGCTGAATGCCTTGCTCGGTGGGTTGTTGGGGCGCAGTCGCTCGGTGCTGGGGCAATGGTTTGTCGCCGACTGCCGCCAGCAACTGCCGGCCCTGAGCCTGGCGTTGATGGCGCTGCTGCTGGCCCTGGCGGCCAATATCGGTGCCGGCAGCATGACCGCCGGTTTCCGCGAGACCTTCAACGACTGGCTCGAACAACGCCTGACTGCCGAGCTGTACCTCAACCCGCAAGACCCGACCCAGGCCCGCGAGCTGCAACAGTGGCTGCCCACTCAGCCGGAGGTGCAGGCAGTGCTGCCCAGTTGGCTGGTGCCGTTGCCATTGCAGGGTTGGCCGGCGGAGCTGTACGGGGTGATCGATCACCCGACCTACCGCCAGCATTGGCCCCTGCTGGAAGCTCTGGGGGACAAGCCCTGGGAGCAACTGGCCCATGGCGACAGCCTGATGCTCAGCGAGCAGTTGGCGCGCCGGCTCAAGGTACGCCTGGGTGATCGCTTGCCGATCCCGGTACCCGACGGCCAATGGGCACCGCAGGTGGTGGGGATCTATGCCGACTACGGCAACCCCAAGGGCCACGTACTGGTTAATGTCGAGCACCTGTTGCAGCACTGGCCGGGGCTGGCGCCGAGCCGCTTCAACCTGCGGATTGCGCCGTCCGCCATCGGGCCTCTGGTTGCCGCCTTGCATCAGCGCTTTACGCTCGACGACAGCCGCATCGTCGATCAGGCGCAACTCAAGGGCTGGTCGAGCCAAGTCTTCGAGCGCACCTTCGCCGCCACGGCTGCCCTTAACAGCCTGACCCTGGGCGTGGCCGGCGTGGCGCTGTTTATCAGCCTGCTGACCCAGAGCCAGAGCCGCCTTGGCCAGTTGGCGCCGCTGTGGGCCCTGGGCGTGACCCGGCGCCAGTTGATGCTGCTCAACCTGGGCCAGACCTGGCTGCTGGCGGTGCTGACCCTGGTGCTGGCGTTGCCCTTGGGTATCGCCCTGGCCTGGTGCCTGGATACGGTGATCAACGTCCAGGCCTTTGGCTGGCGCCTGCCATTGCGGGTGTTCCCGTGGCAGCTCGCGCAGTTGTTGGGCTTGGCGCTGCTGGCCACCTTGCTGGCGTCGGCGTGGCCGCTGTTCAAACTCTACCGCACGCAACCGGTGGACCTGCTGAGGACCTTTGCCGATGAGCGTTGAATGGGCACGGGGCCTGGTGCTGTTACTGCTGCTGGGTTTGAGCGGATGCGATCAGTCGAGCGAACCGCAGCAGGGCTTTGCCGGGTTGGGCAACCAGGCGGCCGAGTTCACTCAGGTGGTGCCCGGTCGGGTATTCAGCTTTCCGGCCGATCACGGCGCCCATGAGGGGTTTCGCATCGAATGGTGGTACCTCACCGCCGATCTGGTGGACCCGAGTGGTCAGCGCTTCGGGGTGCAGTGGACGTTGTTTCGCAGCGCCTTGCGCCCTGGCCCCGAGCAGCCGGGCTGGCATTCGCCGGTGGTGTGGCTGGGGCACGCGGCGGCGACCTCGGCCAGCAGCCACCATGCGGCCGAGCGCTACGCCCGGGGCGGCGTTGGCCAGGCCGGGGTGAGTGCCCAGCCGTTCCAGGCCTGGATCGATGACTGGGGGGTGCGCAGCCTGTCAGCGGCAGGCGACCCCCTTGCGCACCTGCACGTGCAGGCCAACGGGCCGGGGTTCGCTTACCAACTGCAATTGCGCACTCAGCAGCCGCTGGTGCTGCAGGGTGAGCAGGGCTATAGCCGAAAGTCAGATCAGGGCCAGGCGTCCTATTACTACAGCCAGCCGTTTTTCCAGGCGACGGGCAGCCTGCAGATCGATGGCCAGACCTATCAGGTCAGCGGTCCGGCCTGGCTTGATCGCGAGTGGAGCAGCCAGCCCCTGGCGGCCGGGCAGAGTGGCTGGGACTGGTTCTCCCTGCACCTGGACAGTGGCGAGCGGCTGATGCTGTTCCGCGTCCGAGAAAGCACCGGTGCGCACTACATCACCGGCACCTGGATCAGCGCCGACGGGCGAACCCGGACCTTGCACAAGGGGGAGATCGAGCTGTTGCCCTTGGATGTTTCCAAGGTCGAGGGCCGTGAATTGCCCACCCGCTGGCAGTTGAAAATTCCCTCCAAGGGCCTGGACGTCACGACTCAGGCACTCAACCCCAAGGCCTGGATGAACCTGCGCATTCCTTACTGGGAAGGGCCGGTGCACATCAGCGGCAGCCACGGTGGCAGCGGCTACCTGGAAATGACCGGTTATTGAGGCGGCAGCCGAAGAAAAATCCGACCGTCAAACACCCGTTTTTACGGGCTACTCCGAACAATTCTGGCGGGAATTGTGTGCAGTTTTTTTCAGAATCTGGGCAAGGACTTTCCTTGTTCATTCGATTAAAATAGCGCCCGTTCGCCCGGTGCAAAGGCTCTTTACCAGTGCATGGATTGCCGAGGCCATAGCACTGGGCGAACACCTTTTGTGGGGGGCTTGCCCTCAATACTTCACAGTCCGCAATGGACCGATTTTCTCGCTCAACGCTGCCGTAAATTCCCCCTCATCGGCAAACCGCCCCTCTTCGATAAAGCTCAGAAACCACTCGGCCTGCAAGGCTGTGAACACGGCCCACCAGTGTGGCTCGCTGGCCGCGGCAGGGTAATCACGCTGCCTGCCAGACCATGCCCCTTACCCTCGGTCAGCATGATGCTGCGGTCTTGCAGGCAGTAGGCAATCTGCTTGGGCCAGTCGGCGTGATGGGGGTATTGGGGGTACAGGTCTTTTTCGGCGATCACGTAGTAGAGCTTCATACGCCGATCACCATGGGCGCGACTTGGCCTTGGCGACAGCGCTCGACGAACGCCAGTGCCGCCTGCGGGTCACGCTGGAACTGCTCGAAGGCGGCAGCGTCCAGCTCGAAGTAGTGGTCGAACTCGATCAGGCACCCGTTGGGGCGCAACGGCATCGACACATAGGTCCTGCCCGACTCCGTTTCGATGCCGATGCAAAACTGCTCGACGCGGTTGATGAACACATCGTGATAGGTCATGGGTGCTCTCGGTAATCAATGGATTGGCCCAGCAGGAAGTGCAGGAAGCCCCTATCGTCGAGGGGGCTCCAGCTGTCGTTGTCGTGCAGGTAGATCGACACCTGAGGCAGGCAATGGCCCTTGCTGATGGGAAAGCCATAGAGGTCGCCACAGCCATTGTCGGAAAACACCACATGCGCCCCACGCAAATGGGCGCACTGCTGGTTGCGCTGGATCAGGTTGAAATCACTGGCTTCATCCAGCGAGTAGACGATGCCCAGCCCGAAGTAGCCGCCACCGTAGCGGCTGATGAAACTCAGATAGTCCTCGGGCAGCAGGCAGTTCAACTGCTGCTGGGCATGCTCGATCTGGCCGGCGCTTGGCGGCTGGTCCGGCTCCAGCGCGAACCAGATCGGTTGCTCCTGGCGTGCGCTGTCGATGAGGCGGTTGAAGTGCTCAAAACGGTTCGGTGGTGGCGCAGTGGTCATTTCGGTTCTGGACCTGGTCTGGTGGGTTGGGCCCGTGGCGATAAGTGGGTGGCGTGGCGCTTTGGCGTGACTGTCACGGGCTGATGGTCAGTTGCCTGACCAAGTTGCCGCCTCAGGTTGGCTGGCCCGCTCGCAGTGGTAGCTGCCGGCAATGACGCTCAGCACCGGGCGAGCGCTCCAGGCACAGATAAAGCTGTAGCTGTGGGGGCTTGATGTCAGTTCCTGTGGATCGACCTGGGCCATTAACAGGGGCATGGCAGCCATACTCAATTCGGCGATCTGCGAGCCCTCGGCGCCCAGGCTCTGGAACGCCACCAGGTCGTTGAAGGACAGCACCCATGGCTGCTCCTGCCAGTCGATGAATTCAACCCGCAAAAGCCCGGGGCGGCTGCTGATGCCTTGGATGCTACCGTCGACCACCGAGAACGACGCGTCTGGCTGGAGGGGAGGGTGTGATGGCCGGTTCATCGTTCAACGCCATGCAGGGTCAGGTCCTGGGCGACCAGTTCGACCCATCCCGTATGGGCCTCTGTGTGGGGGTGGAGGCTGATCAGGACGATAGAGCCATGCAGGTTGAGCACGGCTGTGCCATCCGCTTCCAGGGCCACCAGCTCGGCGCACAGGTGCAGCCCATCAGCCTGCACGTTCAGGCTGGCGCTGTGGCGCTGAGTCGGCTTCAGGTTGTGCCCCCAACGGAATTCATCATCGAGGTCGAGCTCGACTTCGCACCAGGTGTCGACTGAAGGCAGTGGGCCTGACCAGTTGGCTTCGCCCGTACCGCACGCGCTGAAAAAACTGACCCGTGGTGGGGTGGATGGGTGGATCTGCAAGAGGCGAACGTTCATGGCTGCAAACACAGGCTGGAAAGACCGTGGGATTGCAGGTGCTGTTGCACACGCGCCACCTGCGAAGCGTCGGGTTTGTGCGTGCTGCACGCGCGGTAAATATCGTTGAGCACCCGGTGCGCATCCCGGCCGCAGATCGCGGCAACCAGCTCGGCCAGATTGCGGTCGGAAAAGTGCTCGTAGAGCAAGGCCAGCAGCGGCAGGTAATCCCCATCGGGCAGGCCCTGTGGGTAGGCGGCATGGAGCATATTCAGACTGCTTTGCATGGGGGGAACACCTCGCGTCGGGCCATGACCATCGGCTTAAAGCACACGCAGGTCATGCAGGTGCAACAGGCCGTCATCGCCCTGGAACAGCACCTCCAGGGACAGGGTCAGGTCGCTCAGGCCTTCCTCTGCCGTCCACAGCGGTACATCCAGATGCAGGCCCGAACCATCCTTGTAGGGGTAGGCCTCGATGCTGTCCATAAAGGTCGGGGGAGGGGTGACGAGCCTGGCGCCGTACTCACGCACGCGTGCGTGCAGGTCGTCTGCACGCAGCCGCCCGAGCCAGCCTGCGGTGGCGATTTTTGTGTAGTCAGCCGCGACCAGTGCGTCGATCAGCTCGCGGATCTGCTGTTGCAGAGGGGGGGCGACGTCCATGGTCCAGTCCCTGTCAGGTGAGCGCGGAGCCTGAATTGATGCGGTGTTTTTTACAAGCCGGTGGCAGGCTTTTTTATCTGCAGCCAGGCCACCGATCAGGCATGGGGTACATGGGTGCGCAGTTCAATTCCCAGGGCACGCATGACCTTGAGTACGGTGTCGAAGCGCGGCTTGGCACCGGGAGCGAAGGTTTTGTACAGGCTGGCGCGGCCCAGGCCCGAGTCGCGGGAAACCTGGGCCATGCCCCGTGCTCGGGCGACGTGGCCCAGGGCTCGCAGCAGTTCATCGGTATCGCCGTCGGCGAGGATCTGGGACAGGTACTCGCTGATGGCCTCGTCACTGTCGAGCAGGGTGGCGATGTCGAAGGGAATCAGTGTGTCAGCCATTTAAAACTCCTTTGCCAGGGCCCGGGCTTTTTGGATATCGGCGGCTTGGGTGGCCTTGTTGCCGCCCTGCAGCAGAATGATCAGCCAGGTGCCACGCCGGATGAAATAAATGCGGTAGCCGGCGCTGATATCTACACGCATTTCACAGAGTTCGCCGCCCAGGGCCTTGACGTCGCCGAGGTTGCCCGCCGCCGCACGTTCAAGACGCCGTGCGATGGCGATCCGGGCCCGCAGATCGCGAAGCGAGGAGTGCCAGCGCGCAAAGACGGGCGTCTGCTGGAGGGTGTAGTTCATGGTGGAGTGTATCCATATGGAGACTTATTACAATGCCGTCGTGCAACTGATCCGACTGGCGGTCCATGGCGAATGCCTGGCTATCAGGTAAGCAGCAGAGGGGGAGGAGGGGGCGCGATTTTCGTATCGGAATGTTGAGTGGGCGACATTAGTCGGGGGATTGAAGTGGGCCAAAGGTGAAGAGCGACAGCCCGTGGGAGGCGTTTTCACCCGGGTCATTTAATGCAGCGCTTTGCGTTTACTCTAAAATGCCTTCGAATGTTTGTAGCATCAGCCTCAAGTCAAAAGCCGTCGGCCCCACTTGCCCACGATTACGGGCGGTGCCGATAGGGCATTAGCGAATTTTCCAGAGCGAGTGCGCATGAGTGATTTTCAACCGTTGGCCCAATCTTGCGGCATAGCGTTGCCGGATGTGTTTGTCCGCCTGTTGGCGGATGGCAAGACCCGCTACGGCAAAGACCGCGCTGATTGGCAGAAAGAGTGGCGCAACTACAGCTTGTCGGCGCAGCCCGCGTTGTCGTGTGTCTATGACCTAGAGTGGATCGATGCTCAGGAGGCCGCTGAGTTTGTCGAGCAATGGCTCAATCCGGCCTATCAGAATGGACGGCGCTTTTTGCCCTTTGCGCAATCAGGTGCCGGTGATGCGTATTGCTTGACGCCCATGGCCGACGGGCAAATGGGCGTGGCTTTTATCTGGCATGACCAAGAGACCAGCGAAGTGGAGAACCTGTCCTTCGCTGAGTTCGTGTATCGGTTGTTGGTGGAGTCCGCGAGGGACGTTGAGCACCAGCTTGAAAGCGATTTTGACCTGAGCGATGCCCGGCAGTGTGTGATCGCCAACCTGCGATTGTTTGATGGCTACCTGCCGGAACCCTTGCGCACGGGCCTGGAGCGGGTGCGGGTGCTGATTGAGCAACGGGAGGCAGATTCACCGGCCTTGATCAGTGCCGAGGAAGCCAGGGTGGCGTTGGCCGTGCTGCCCGCGAGCGTTGTCGAGACGGTGTCGATAACCGCGTCCTGGGAGTGTGAGCCGAGCTGATTGCAAACGTGGGGGCGGCGGCGCCCTGGGCGGTTGGAAAGGCCGCCCCAGGCGAGGCCCAGCGCCCATTGAACCGCTCGATCAGGGGCCGGGTCGTGGCCATAAAACAGTCTTCGACCAGTGATGGCTATTTGATCGTGCGCTGATAGACTGCCTAGCATTATTCCCCTTCATGCTTTTTCTCTCCGCACAGTTTCAACGGAGGAGCCTTGGGCCCTGCGCAGCACAGCAAAGGCAAAGGACTGTCATTGGCCAAGAGGCTATACAAATCGCGCATTCTGGGCCTCGGCCTGGGGCTGATTTGTGTCGCGGCCGGCCTTTACCCCTTGCATCCTCCCGCTTGGCTGTGGGGGCTCATGTTGTTCAACGCCTTCATCTGGCCCCATGTGGCTTATCAATGGGCGCGTCGGGCGCGGGTGCCGTTCTGGGCTGAGCATCGCAATCTGCTGGTGGACTCCTTGATGGGCGGCTTCTGGGTCGCGGCCATGCAGTTCAACCCGCTGCCTCTGGCTACCACCTTGGGGATGATGGCGATGCACAACGTCGCCATTGGCGGCATGCGTTTCTTTTTGTTCGGCTCGCTGGCCCAGGCCTTGGGCATCGGCATATCCCTGCTGCTGTTCCCCGTGACCTCGGTGCCCGACACCACGCCGCTGCAGTTGTATGCCTGCTTGCCAATGTTGACCCTGTATCCGCTGGTGCTGGGTTACATCTGCTACCAGCAGGCCTTCACCCTGGGCCGGCATAAACGTGAATTGCTGGCGCTGAGTCGCACTGACAGCCTGACCGGGCTGCTCAACCATGGTGCCTGGAAAGACCAGTTGGACATCGAGTTCCAGCGTTGCAAGCGCCAGCAGCAGGGCGGGGCGATCGCCTTGATCGATATCGATCATTTCAAGGTCATCAACGACACCTACGGCCATGTGGCGGGGGACATCGTACTGCGCCAACTGAGCAAGATCCTCCGGCAGAACCTGCGGGTCAGCGACCTGGCCGGGCGTTATGGCGGCGATGAGTTCTGCGTGATTTTGCCGGATGTGCCCATTGCCCATGCGGCGCAGTTGATGGAAGCGCTGCGGGACCGGTTCAGCGCGCTGGGCTATGAGCAGAACCCTGCATTGCAGGTCAGCCTGAGCATTGGCCTGGCGGCGTTCGACCCTCTGCATGCGGATGCCCTCGGCTGGCTGAATGACGCCGACCTGGCCTTGTACGAGGCCAAGAGCACGGGGCGCAACAAGGTCGCCTATCGGCCTTGGGATGAACAGTCGCTGCGCCTGATGACCTCACACTGACGCCACGCCGCCCTGGCTGGTGTTGGCGCCCCCTACGCTGATTTCCCTGGTTTCCCCTCCATCAGCAGCGCAGTTAGCGCACCAGGCTGCCGCGGAACGCTGCGCTCAGGGCGCGCAAGGTGGCCTGGGTCCGGGCATCGCCGGCACGGGTATGAAGCACGATCTCCGTCAGCGGCAGGCTCGGCAGGCCCAGGCGTTCGCCCACTTCCACGGCGCCGCTCGGTGCCACGCGGTGGGCCAGGGCGGCCACCCCCAGCCCGGCACTCACCGCTGCGCCCACGGCCATCACGCCACCTCCGATAAACACTTCGCGCCAGGCCACTGCGGCGGCGTCCAGCACCTGCACTGCCAGTTGCCGTACGCCACAAGGTGCGGCCAGGGTCGCCAGGGGCAGGGGCGCCTCCGGCGAATGCTGCCAGTGGGGGGCGGCAAACCAGCCCATGGGCTCGGCCACCAGCACTTCGCCGTCCTGCCGGGCACCCTCGTTGCGCACGATGGCGGCGTCCAGTTCATGGCGGTCGAAGGCCGCGGTCAGCTCCCGGGACGCGGCGATGCGCACTTCGATCAGCAACAAGGGGTCGTACGTGGCGATGCGCCCCAGCATGTGCGGCAGATCGGGCCCGGCCACATGGTCGCTGATGCCGATCACCAGGCGCCGTTTCGGCGCGGCCTGCTGGTGGTCCAGGGCCCGCTCATGGGCGTGCAGCAGGTCCCGGGCGGCGACGATAAAGGTCTCGCCTTCTGCAGTCAGGCGCACATGGCGCGGCGTGCGTTCGAGTAGCCGGTAGCCCAGGCGTTCCTCCAGGCGCTTGAGTTTGAGGCTGATGGCCGCCTGGGAGGTGTCCAGGGCCTGGGCGGCGCGGGTGAAACTGGCGAAGTCGGCGATCAGGACAAAGGCCTGCACGGTGTCGAGGTCCAGGGGCTTGGTGGGCTCAGACATAGCAATCTCTTATCACAGATATATTTGGCGATATCTTGTTGTAATCATCAGGGCTGCGCAAGCTGGCAACACCTTCCGTGCACTGGAGCACTGCTATGTTTGCCAAACAGTATTCTCACCGCCTGCCCGCCGATTACGACATGGGCCTGATCCGCCGTCGGGCGGCAGAACGGGGGCCTTTGTGGGACCAGGTCCCGGGTTTGCTGTTCAAGGTCTTCGCCGGCCAGGAGCGGGGTGTACACGGCGCGTCGCACAACGGTTATGCGTCGATTTACCTGTGGGCTGATCCCTCGGCAGCGGGGGCGTTCCTGATGGGCCCGGGGTTTCAGGGGGTGATCGATTCATTCGGCCGCCCGGTGATCGAGTCCTGGCTGCCCCTGGACTGGCGTCGCGGCCCGGCGACGCAAGCCCGAGCGCTGTACCGCGAGAGCTGCGACATCGATCCGCAGGCCGATCGGGCCCAACTGCTGGCCGAGGAACAGCAACGCAACCAGGCCATCGCCGCCGACCCAGAGACCTTTGCGGTGTTCGTGGCCCTGGACCTGCAAGCCTGGCGATTGTTGCGTTTTACCCTGTCGTCCGGAGCGCCGGTTCCTGCTCACGGGGTCGAGCACTATGAAGTGCTGTACCTGGCGCAGCCCGGGCTCAAGGCCGTCGCAGGCTGACACGGCAGGCTGGGAAACGGGCCTCGACCCGTGCTACAAACCCCGCCTCAACCCTGGCTGTCCTTTATCGAGACCCCCCCTGTGCAGGCGACCCGCTTGACCCTGATGTGCCACGGCCGCACCGCCGCCCAGAAGCGTGCCTGTTTCCCCCTGGATGAGCCGCTGGACATGCCCTGGTCAACCCCCAAGGGCAGCCGCGCCGGGCAGTTCAAGGGCACGCCGCGCCTGCTGTGCGGGCCTGAACTCAGGGCGCGGCAGACCGCCGAGCTGTTCGCCGGGCCGGCGACCATCGTTCCAGCCCTGCGGGACCTCGACCTGGGCTGCTGGCAGGGGCAGGGCCTCGATCAGGTGCAACAACAGCAGCCCGATGCCTTGCAGGCCTGGCTTGATGACAGCGCTGCGGCGCCCCACGGCGGTGAGTCCTTGCTGCAACTCCAGGCGCGCCTTGCGCGGTGGTTACAGGAAGTCTCTGCGCAGCCTGGGCATCTGCTGGCCATCACCCATCCCTGGGTGATCCGGGTGGCGCTGGCCCAGGTGCTGAATTGCCCGTTGCACAGCTGCCGGCAGATGGACGTGGAGCCGCTGTCGAGCCTGGAATTGCGCTTCAATGGGGGGTGGCGGTTGCGCCTGCAAGCCAACAACGAGGATGTGCAGGGTTGAACCGACGCTGACGCAAACCATGCTGACTCAGCCCCCTGGCCCCACCGATCACGACCCGCCCCGAGAGCCTGTCCCCATGAAAACCCTTCTGATCATCGGCATTGGTGCCGGCAACCCCGACCACATCACCGTGCAGGCGATCAAGGCGTTGAATCGCAGCCAGGTGATTTTCCTGATGGACAAGGGTGCCCGTAAGGACTCGTTGGTCGACCTGCGCCGCGAGCTGTGTCGGCAGCACATCGCCGGCGGCGACTACCGGTTTGTCGAGGCGCCCAGCCCCGAGCGCGAGCGTGGGGAGGTGGACTATCAGAGCAGCGTCGAGGCCCTCAACCTCGCTAAGCAGCAACTGTTCGAGCGGCTGATAAATGAAGAACTGGCGGACGGTGAGACCGGGGCTTTCCTGGCCTGGGGCGACCCGGCGCTGTACGACAGCACGATCCGCATTCTCCAGGGGCTCCTCGCGGCGGGGCAGTGCCGGTTCGAGTTCGAGGTGATCCCCGGCATCACCAGCGTCCAGGCCCTGGCGGCGCGGCACCGGGTGCCGTTGAACCGCATCGGTCGCTCCCTGGAAATCACCACCGGGCGCCGTGTGGCTGCGGGCCAGTTCAGTGAGGCCGACAGCCTGGTGGTGATGCTCGATGCCGAGGACGCTTACCAGCACCTGCGTGGTCAGGATTGGGATATTTTCTGGGGCGCCTACCTGGGCACACCTGAGGAAATCCTGGTGGCCGGTCGCCTCGACGAGGTGGCGGATGAGATCCAGCGCCAGCGCACGGCGGCCCGCGCCGCGAACGGCTGGATCATGGACACGTATCTGCTGCGCAAACCCTAGGCACCGGCTGCGCACATCCTGGGCGCAGCTGCCAGCCTCGGCGCTAGGGGTTGAGGTCAGCGCCGCTTCGGCCGAACCGCTCGCGGTACGCCGATGGCGGCAAGCCCACCACGCTGCGAAAGGCCACACGAAAACTCTCCACCGAGCGATAACCGCAACGTTGGGCGATGTGCTCGGTGGTGTCGGTGCCACTTTCCAGCAGTTCCCGGGCCCGGGCCAGCCGCTCGTGTTGCAGCCAGGCCTTCGGCGTGGCGCCGGTGGCGTCGCTGAAACGCCGCAGAAAGGTGCGTTCGCTCATCAGCGCCTGGCCGGCCAGGTCGCGCACTTCCAGTGGCTCGTGCAGGTGCTCGCGGGCCCATTGCATGACTCGCGACAAATCGTTGCGCGGCGTGCGCCCCACCGGGGTCGGGATAAATTGCGCCTGGCCGCCGGTGCGTTGCGGTGACATCACCAGGCGCCGGGCCACGCTGTTGGCTACCGCCGTGCCGAAATCCCGGGCCACCAGATGCAGGCAGGCGTCGATTCCGGCCGCACTGCCGGCCGAGGTGATCAGTTGCCCGGAGTCGACATAGAGCACATCCGGGTCGACTCGTATCTTCGGAAAGCGCTCGGCCAGTTCGTCGGTGTAGCGCCAATGGGTGGTAGCGCCCAGGCCATCGAGCAAGCCGCTGGCGGCCAGGGCAAACACCCCGGAGCAGATCGACAGCAGCCGCGCACCGCGCTGGTGAGCCCGCTGCAGGGCCTCGATCAGCAGGGGCGGCAAGGGCTCGCTGCGGCTGCGCCAGCCGGGGATGATTATCGTCTGCGCCTGCTCCAGTAGGTCCAGGCCGCCATCGGCCAACACCTGGATGCCACCGGTGGCGCGCATCGGGCCACTGTCCACGGCGACGATGCAATGCCGGTACCAGGGGAAATCGAACTCCGGCCGCGGCAGGCCGAAGATCTCCACAGCAATGCCGAATTCAAAGGTGCAGAGGCCGTCATAGGCCAGGATGGCGACCAAACCGGGGGCAGTGTGCATTTGGCGGAAAGTTACCAGTCAATGTCTGGGCCGCCACTGTAGCGCCAGGGGCGCAGCGGATAAAGTCCTTCCCAGCCCTTATCGACTCCTGGAGAGCGCCCATGACCAGCCTGGTCCGTGATATTCCCGCCGCCCCTTCGGCCATTGCCCTGATGCATTTTTCCAACCGCCTGACCTTCGAGACCGATTGTTCCGACGTACACGCTAGCCAAGCCGCCGGGGAGGTGGATTTTGTCCTGGTGGACGTGCGCGGCCCTGGCGCGTTCGAGCGCGGGCATGTGCCGGGGGCGATCAATATTCCGACACGGCAGCTTAGCGCCGAGGGCTTGGCGGCCTACCCGCGAGACACCTTGTTTGTGGTGTATTGCGCCGGGCCCCATTGCAACGGGGCGAACAAGGCGGCGGTGAAACTGGCCGCGCTGGAGTACCCGGTCAAAGAGATGATCGGCGGCGTCACGGGCTGGCTGGATGAAGGCTTTGCCTTGACCGCCGACGTGCTGCGCGAGCAACCCGTCACCTTGGCCTGCGATTGCTGAGCGGTCACTGCTTGATAGTGCGCGGACCGTTGACGACGGTCCGCGTGTGACGCTCCAACGTTCAAGGGTTTTCAACGAGACTCGCGGGTCGGATTTCGGCCGCCAACGTGCACCGTTTGGTGGCGATCCGCGGGGTTTTTAGTGGCTTTTGCAACGAACCGGGGCAGGCTTTTCGGGACGCGCGCGAGGTCATGGTTTTTTTATAAGTATTTGTCGCATCAACATAATTTCATTCCTGGGGGCGCCTCTAGACTGCTGGCCACTTCGCTGCTCAGGCAGTCGAAACCAGCCAATAAAAACCTCCGCCCCTTGGAGTTATAAATGAACAAGTTCGCGCTGTTCGGTGCCCTGGCACTGTCCCTGTTTTCCCTGACCGCCACCGCTGACGAGGCCAAGCCGATCCGCATCGGTATCGAAGCCGGCTACCCGCCGTTCTCGATGAAAACCTCCGACGGCAAACTCACCGGTTTCGACGTGACCTGGGCGACGCCCTGTGTGAGCAGATGAAGGTCAAATGCACCTGGGTCGAGCAAGAGTTCGACGGCCTGATCCCGGCGCTGAAAGTGAAGAAGATCGACGCCATCCTGTCGTCCATGACCATCACCGACGACCGCAAGAAGAACGTCGACTTCACCATCAAGTACTACCACACCCCTGCGCGCTTCGTGATGAAGGCCGGTTCGACTGTCAAAGACCCGCTGACCGAACTCAAGGGCAAGAAAGTCGGGGTGCTGCGCGCCAGTACCCACGACCGCTTCGCCACTGAAGTGCTGGCCCCGGCCGGGATCAACCTGGTGCGCTACGGCTCCCAGCAGGAAGCCAACCTGGACATGCTCGCCGGTCGCGTCGATGCCTTGCTGGCCGACTCGGTCAACCTCGACGACGGTTTCCTGAAAACCGACGCCGGCAAAGGGTTTGCCTTTGTAGGCCCTGAGTACAACGATCCGAAATACTTCGGCGGCGGTGCCGGCATTGCGGTGCGCAAGGGGGACACGGCCCTGGCGGAGCAATTCAACAAGGCCATCACCGACATCCGTGCCAACGGCAAGTACAAGCAAGTGCAAGACAAGTACTTCGATTTCGACGTCTACGGCGAGTAATTCCCTCGTTGTAAAAAGGTGGCCACGGTTGACCCGTTGGCCACCTTTTTTGTGCCTCAGTGTTTTATCCTGCGCCACGCTTTTTTTACCTGGGAGCCCCCATGCAACGCATCGACCATTCTCTGCCCTGGAGTCACCTGGGCAGCCAGCGCCAGCTCAGCGTGTTCCGTTTCGGCAGCGGCCAGCGCAAGGTGTACATCCAGGCCAGCCTGCACGCCGACGAGCTGCCGGGCATGCGCACCGCCTGGGAACTCAAGCAACGCCTGGCCGAGCTGGAAACACGCGGGCAATTGCAGGGGGTGATAGAACTGGTGCCGGTGGCCAACCCCATTGGCCTCGACCAGCATGTGCAAGGCAGCCACCTGGGGCGTTTCGAGTTGGGCAGCGGCAAAAACTTCAACCGTGCCTTCGTCGAACTCAGCGGTCCGGTGGGCGACCTGATCGGCGCGCAACTGGGCAGCGACGCGGCCGCCAACATCGTCCTGATTCGCCACGCCATGGGCCAGGTCCTGGACGCGCTGCCAGCCCCGGGGTCGCAGTTGGAAGCCCTGCACCGGCTGTTGCTGCGCCACGCCTGCGACGCCGATATCACCCTCGACCTGCACTGTGATTTCGAGGCAGCGATCCACCTGTACGCACTGCCCCAGCACTGGCCGCAATGGCAATCCCTGGCGGCACGGCTCAAGGCTGGGGTGGCTTTGCTGTGCGAGGACTCGGGCGGCAGTTCGTTCGATGAATCCTGCTCTTCGCCCTGGTTGCGCCTGGCCCGGGACTTCCCCAAGGCGACGATCCCGCCGGCCAACCTGGCCACCACCCTGGAACTGGGCAGCATGGGCGACACCCGGGTCGAGCAGGCGCGGGCCAACAGCGAGGCAATCCTCGGTTTTCTTGCGGAGCAGGGGTTTATCACCGGTGATTGGCCAGCCGCGCCCGAACACTGTTGCGAAGGCATGCCGTTCGAGGGCACCGAGTACCTGTTTGCGCCGCACCACGGCGTGGTCAGCTTCCTGCGGGACGCCGGAGAATGGGTGGAGCAGGGCGATGCCCTGTTCGAAGTGGTGGACCCGCTCAGCGATCAGGTCAGCACCGTGCGCGCCGGCACCGCGGGCGTGCTCTTTGCCCTGGATCGCGGACGCTACACCCAGCCGGGCACCTGGCTGGCCAAGGTCGCCGGACGCGACGCGATACGGGCCGGCAAGCTGATCAACGACTGACCCCCGGCCTCACCCCCAAGGATGGAACCCATGAACCGTGTTGCCCTGAGACAAAGCGCCCTGACCTGCATGGTGCTGCTGATTGTGTTTCCGCAAACCCTGATGGCCGTGTCGGCGGGGCTGATGGGGCTGCAAGCGGCCCTGAATGGCCTGGCCCGCGACCCCGTTGCCGCCTTGGGGTTGCTGTTGATGGTGCTGGCCTGCTGGTACGGCGTGCTCAGTGGCTGGATCGTCTATTTCCACCTGATGAGCGCGCAGCCGCTGTTCGAGCACAAACGTCGCTGGGCCCTGGGCTTGTGGTGCGGCATTGGCGTTTCGGTGCTGCTGATGTTCGGCGCCTACCTGCCCGTGGGCTTCAGCCCCCTGGTGATGGGCCCCGGGGTCATGGTCGCGATGGTGTTGCTGCTGTTGATGCGCCGGGCGCCGTACCAGACCTGGCCAACGGCCTGATCGAATCGCTCCTGGGTTCAGCCGGGCGTCGAGTGTTAGGCTCTGGCCTGGTCTTTTTCAGCCCTCAAGGAGCCCCCTATGATCCGCTGTCTAGCGCTCTTGGCGCTGCTCGCCGCGCCGGTTGTCCAGGCGCAGGCGCCGCTGCACGACGACCTGCCTTTGCGTTACCTGGAGCAGGCCGATAACCCGGCGCCCCACCAGCCTTTGGTGATTTTCCTCCATGGTTATGGCAGCAACGAAGAAGACCTGTTCGGCCTTCGGGAAGGCTTGCCGAGCGGCTATAACTACCTGTCGGTGCGGGCGCCGCTGACCCTGGAAGAGGGCAGTTACCAGTGGTTCCGACGTAAAGGCGACGGGCCTTATGACGGCGTGACCGAGGACCTGGCCGACAGCACCCGGGTGCTGGGTAGCTTTGTCGAGAAAGCGGTCGCCAAGTACCACACCACGGCCGACAAGGTGTTCCTGGTGGGCTTCAGCCAGGGGGCGATGATGGCTTATCAATTGGCGCTGCGGCAGCCCCAGGCGGTACGCGGGATCGCCGCCTTGAGTGGCAAGGTGCTGCCGGTGCTGCGCGCGGAACTCAAGGCCCGGCCGGCGCTGACGCAACTGGCGATCTTTATCGGCCATGGCACCAACGACTCACTGGTGCCCTACAGCGATGGCGTCGAGGCCAACAGCCTACTGCGGGCGCTGGGGCTGCAACCCCAGTGGCAGGTGTACCCGGGCATGGGCCACGGTATCAACGCGGCCGAGGTCCAGGACCTGGGCCGTTGGCTGCAGGCCCTCAACCCCTAGGCGGGGTTATTGACCGAGGATCTGCTTCATCAGGGTTTCATGGCCGGCCTTGTCGCCGGCCCGGGAAATCACTTGGATCACCATCATTTTGTTGCCCGAACCGGCCAGCAGGGTGGAGTTCAGGGTCAGGCCGCCGCCCATGCTTGCGGTGCTGTCGATCTGCCGTACGCCCAGGCTTTTGACGCGCATGCTTTTTTCGCTCTGCTTGCTGAAGTCCGGCAGGGCGGCGGCCTGTTGCGAGAGAAAACCCGCCACCGCGCCATCGAGGAAGACGCTGTCGTTGTCTTCGACCTGCTGGCCGTTAGGCAGCGTGTTATGCGCAGCGATCACCACGGTCTTGGTCGTGGCGTTGGAGTACAGTGTGCCGCTGGCGCCGGCGGTGCCACTGGCCTCGTCGCCGGCCCCCAGCGTGGAAGCGGTGAAGCCCTTGGGCAGGGTGAAGCTGAACTTGCCATTGAGCATCGAGATGTTTTGCGCCGCAGGGGGCTTGCTGCTTTTCTTGTCCGCCGCCTGGGCGCTCATGGCGCCGAAACCGGCCAGTGCCGCGAGGATCAGGACTGCGGCGTGTTTGCCGAACAATGACATGGGGAAGGGCTCCAGGGTGGTCGCGAAAGGCGCGCATCATCCCATGGCCGTGATTGAGCGCTCCAGTGGGATTTGTGCCTTCGGATAAAAAGCCGCCCCATCTAAACCGCCTGTGCCCCAGGCCCGAGTGCTTAGGCGCGGCCTGCCAGCAAGCGCTTGCTGATGCCCAGCACCGCCATCGACACCAGCACTGCCACGACAAAGGCCACCAGCCCCAGGTGTGGCAACGCCAGGGCCAGCACCAGGCAAAACGCCGCGAACGAATACAGCCCGGTGGCCAGGGCCCGCAACAGCACGGTGGTAAAGGCTGGGCCATGGCGTTGATGGGAGAACACCGCAAGCACGCTGCCCAGCACCGGGAACACCGCCAGCAGGCCGCTCCACTGTTGGCCCACAGTGCTCGCCAGCCAGGTCACGGCCAGGGTCAGCAGGGCCCCGGCGAACATGCGGTATGGCAGTTTGTCGGAGCCCGGGCCAGGGCTGACGGCAAGCGTGCCCACGGCGGGAAACAGGCGCGGCGCGAGGATCAGCGCCGACAGGGCGCAGACGACGGAAAACCCCAGGGACGTCGGCACTTGGGCAATCGCTGTGGCCAACAACGCCCAGACCAGCATGGCGACCGCCAGGGCTCCCGGCCAGGCCAGGTGTTGTGCCGCCCGGGCGTAGGCGACGCTAAAGGCGACCATGGCAAACAGTGCCGACAAGGCCGCGACCGCCGCCTGGGCGGCGAAGTCCTGGCCTTGTTCCAGGGCCAGGAACAACAGGATCGGCCCCACCACCACAGGCAGTCCCGCGAGCCAGCCGGCGACACTCGGGCCCCAGCGCCGGTTGGCGAGGGAAATCAGCCAGAGAAACCCGGGAACCGTCAGCAGTTTTACAAGCAGCACGGGATCAGACCTGAAGGAGGAGGTTGGCAAAACTAGCATCCAATCGCGGTGTTGGCGCGTATGTCTTGCAAGACGCTCCCGGAGGACGGGCGGGTTTGGTTTTTTCTTGTACAGGAATTTTGTCGTTGGGCAGGTATTCAGTCGGATATGTACAGGTTTTTGCAATTTCAAGCGCTATATCGCTTAAAAAAATTGTACAGAATCTGTTTTTGCGTATAAGTTTTTACCCAGGGAACAGCGAGCTCGCCTTTACCGGGATCAACTCCCCGACCTGCGTTGTGCTGTTCCCCCGGTTTTGGACCTGAGGCCACGCCCGAGCACTGCCTGGGCACGGTCAGACGAGCAATCGACCGCCTCAGGTCCACTTTGCTACCCCCGTTGCAGCGCTCATCTGCCGAGCGCTGCAATCGCCTTTCGGATGACCCTGTAATGAGCGACCTGCTGCCAGAACACTATCGTGAGATCCTTTCCGGCGTTGGCGAAGACCCCGCTCGCGAGGGCCTGCGCGACACCCCGCAGCGCGCCGCCAAGGCCATGCGCTACCTGTGCAACGGCTACCACAAGAGCCTGGAAGAGGTGGTCAACGGCGCGCTGTTCAGCTCCACCAGCGACGAGATGGTGATCGTTCAGAACATCGAGCTGTACTCCTTGTGCGAGCATCACCTGCTGCCTTTTATCGGCCAGGCCCATGTGGCCTACCTGCCCACCGGCAAGGTGCTGGGGCTGTCAAAGGTGGCGCGCATCGTTGACATGTACGCCCGCCGCCTGCAGATCCAGGAAAACCTCACCCGGCAGGTCGCCGAGGCCATTCAGGAGGTCACCCGGGCCGCCGGTGTGGCCGTGGTGATCGAGGCGCGGCACATGTGCATGATGATGCGCGGCGTGGAGAAGCAGAATTCGCTGATGAACACCTCGGTGATGCTAGGCGCGTTCCGCGAATCGAGCAGCACCCGCCAGGAATTCCTGCAACTGATCAGAAGGCAGCCCTAAGTGCAGCGCCCACCGCTGACGGCCCTGCGCCGTGCGCTCTGGCTCCTGGTGCTGCTCAGCGCCACGGCATCGGCCGGCTGGCAGGCGACCTTGCCCAACGCACGGGTGGTGGGCAGCGGTGAATTCACCTGGTTCGGCTTCAAGGTTTACCAGGCGCGGCTGTGGAGCTCGGCGGCGCCCCTGGCGGCCGATACGCCGTTTGCCTTGGAACTGACCTACCAGCGCAAGATCAGCCGCGACGACTTGGTGCAAACCAGCCTGGACGAGATCCAGCGCCTGTCGGGCCCGGCGGTCAGCGCGGCCCAGCTCAGCGACTGGCGGGCGCAGATGCAGCGTTCGTTTGTCGACGTGGTGCCGGGGCGGATCATTACTGGGGTGTTTCTGCCCGGGCGTGGCGCGCAGTTCTTCGTCGACCAGACCTTGCAGCACGAAGTGAAGGACCCGGCGTTCGCCCAGGCGTTTTTCGCCATCTGGCTCGACCCGCGCACCCGCAACCCGGAATTACGCGCCCGGTTGCTCGGGCAATAACCGCCTTTATCGAGGAGTTTGCTGATGTTCAAGACATGGATCTTGCTGCTATGCGCCGCGTTGCTGTCCGGCTGTGGGGGCGTTGAGGTCAGCCAGTACCGTGAGCAGACCCCAGCACTTGAACTGCGTCAGTTCTTCACGGGGCGGGTCGAGGCCTGGGGCATGTTCCAGAAGCGTTCGGGGGAGGTGATCAAGCGGTTCCATGTGCAGATCAACAGCCGCAGCGAGGGCGACCGTTTCATCATGCATGAGGACTTCACCTACAGCGACGGCACCCGCCAGACCCGTGTCTGGACCTTGCACCCCGACGGTCCGGGGCGCTGGCGCGGCACTGCCGACGACGTGGTTGGCGAGGCCGAGGGCGAAGTGGCCGGCAATGCCTTGCGCTGGCGCTATGTGTTGAACCTGCCGGTGGACGGCAAGACCTACCAGGTGCACTTCGACGATTGGATGTTCCTGCTGGATGAAAACACCCTGGCCAATCGCTCCTACATGACCAAGTTCGGCTTCGAACTGGGCCAGGTCACCCTGTTCTTCCGCAAGCAGCCTTAAGCGGGCAGGGGCGCGCCCGGGCGGCGTGGCACGGTGAATTTTCCGGCTTGGGCGCGTGGGCTGAAACGTCTAAGCTTGGCCATCGTTTCAGCCGCCCGGATGCTTGTGTGAAATTCAGCCTGCCCAAAATCGGTACCGCCCCGTTCTGCCCGCCGGAAGTGGCGGGCTCTGTCAGCGTCGACCCCAACGCTTCGCTGTTCAAGCGCATCCTGCGTTTTGCCGGCCCCGGGCTGTTGATTTCCATTGGCTACATGGACCCAGGCAACTGGGCCACGGCCATTGAGGCCGGTTCCCGTTACGGCTACAACCTGTTGTTCGTGGTGTTGCTGGCCAGCCTGGCGGGCATGGCGGTGCAGTGCCTGTGCTCGCGGCTGGGCATCGCCACCGGGCGTGATTTGGCCCAACTCTGCCGTCAACGCTACAGCCGCCGTTCGGCGCGCACTCAGTGGCTGCTGGCGGAAGTCTCGATCATCGCCACCGACTTGGCGGAAGTGCTGGGCTGCGCCCTGGCGTTTCATTTGCTGCTGGGGGTGTCGCTGACCACCGGCATTGTCATCACCGCCTTCGACACCTTGCTCATTCTGGCCTTGCAGAACCGCGGTTTTCGGCGCCTGGAAGCAATCATGCTGGCGCTGGTGGCGACCATTGGCGTGTGCTTCTTCATTGAACTGCTGCTGATCAAACCTTACTGGCCCGACGTGGCCCGGGGCTTCACCCCGTCGCTGTCGGCCATCAGCGATGCCGCGCCGCTGTACCTGGCCATCGGCATTCTCGGGGCCACGGTCATGCCTCATAACCTCTATTTGCACACCTCCATCGTCCAGACCCGGTTGATCGGCAAGGACCTGGAGAGCCGCCGCGACGCGATCAAGCTGGCGCGCATCGACACCATTGGCTCCCTGGCCCTGGCGCTGTTGGTGAATGCCTCGATCCTGATCCTTGCGGCGGCGGCCTTCCACAGCACCGGGCACAGCGACGTGGTGGAAATCCAGGACGCCTACCATTTGCTCGACCCGCTGGTGGGCGGGGCGTTGGCCAGCGTGCTGTTCGGCGTGGCGTTGCTGGCCTCGGGGCAAAGCTCGACTTTCACCGGCACCATCGCCGGGCAAGTGATCATGGAGGGCTACCTCGACCTGCGCCTGCCGTGCTGGCAGCGCCGCCTGATCACTCGGGGCCTGGCCCTGGTGCCGGCGTTTGTCGGCGTGTGGCTGATGGGCGACGGCGCGGTGGGCAAGTTGCTGGTGTTGAGCCAGGTGGTGCTCAGCCTGCAGTTGCCCTTTGCCCTGTACCCGTTGATCCGCATGACCAACGATCCGCGCCTGATGGGCGAGTTCGTCAACCGCTGGCCAACCAGGGTCCTGGCCTGGAGCCTGTTCGCGGTGATCAGCGCAGCCAATGCCTGGCTGATTGCCCAACTGCTGTTTTGAACCGGCCCTGGCGGGTGCCGCGGCCTAGGCTAGCGGTCCCAATAGGGCGTTGGGCCGAACTTCTCGACAAAAAAATCAATCACTGTCCGGACTTTCACCGACAGGCGCCGGCTGCCGGGCCAAAGTGCGGCGATCTGTTGTGGCTCCAGGCTGATGGCCACTTGATAGTCGTCGAACAAGGCCACCAGGCGCCCCTGATGCAGGGCTTCGCCAATCAGCCAGGACGGAAACAGCACCAGCCCCAGGCCCTGTTCGGCCGCCTGGGTCAGGGTGTCGGCGTGGTTGCCGGTCAACGGCCCCTTGACGCTGTAAGGCACCCAATCCTCTTGGCCCTGGCGGTAGAACCAGCGCTGTTGCCCGGCCTCGCCCTTGTACGCCAGGCACTGATGTTCGTGCAGCTCCTGCGGGTGCCGAGGCGTGCCGTATCGGGCCAGGTAAGCCGGGCTTGCAGCGACGCAGTAGCGCTGGGGCGCCAGCACCCGGGCCTGCATCCCGGAGTCGTTCAGGCTGCCGATGCGAAACAGCAGGTCGGCGCCTTCCTGTAGCGGGTCGATGTAGCGGTCGGTCTGCTGCACATCCAGTTGCAGCTTGGGGTAGCGCCCGCACAGTTCCCCCAGCCACGGCGCCAGGTGCAACTGGCCGAACGCCATCGGTGCACTGATGCGCACCAGGCCGCTGGGTTCGCTGTCCTGTTCCTGCAGGGCCTGTTCCGCTTCCTGCCACTGGGCCAGTACCCGCCGTGCGTGGTGCCCCAGCAGACGCCCGGCTTCGGTGGGGCTGACGGCGCGGGTGTGGCGGTACAGCAACTGTTGGCTCAGGGCCTGTTCCATCAATTGCACCTGCCGCGAGATGGAAGACGGCGCCAGCCCTTCACGGCGGGCCACGGCGGAGAAGCTGCCCTGGTCGAGCACCGCCACGAACAGGCGCAGGGCCTTGAAGCTGAGATCGTTGAAGCCTTGCATGGGAATGTCCTGCTGTGCGTAATGCGCAAAGGTGTTGTCGGGATGGTCCCATTTATCGCAAAGCTTGGGCAATCGATAATGGCCGCCATTCTTTCCCGTTATTGCAGGTTGTTGCATGCCGTCTTCGTCGCTGGATGAGCGCGTGTCGCTCAGGGTTTCGCGCCCTTCGCTGAGCCGTTTACTGTTGTTGCCACTGGTGATTCTCGCCGGCATGGGCCTTTCCGTAGAGGCCGGTTTGCTCGGGCCGTTGGGGGCCCAGGTTGGCCATTTATGGGCCACCTTGAGCATCTTCGGGGTCGGTTCGGCGCTGTTGTTTCTGCTCTTGCTGTTCAGCGGTCCGCAGCCGGGGCCGGCCTTCAGCAGCCTGCCGCGCTGGCAATTGATCGGCGGCCTGCTCGGGCCGATCTACGTGGTGGTGCTGACCCTGGCCACGCCCCATATCGGTATTGCCATGACCATGATTGCGATCCTGTCCGGCCAGGTGGGCAAAAGCGTGCTGATCGACCACTTCGGCTGGTTCGGCGCGGCGCGCAAGCAGGTCAATGCCGAGCGCTGGCTGGCGCTGGTATTGATTGTCGCGGCCCTTGTCCTGATTGCCCGAGGTTGAATATGAGTGTGTTTCTGTTGTTGCTGTTGGTGGTGGCCGCCGGTGCGGTGTTGAGTGTGCAGGCGGCGATCAATGGCCGTCTGGGTGAGACGGTGGGGGTGTTGCGCAGCAGCCTGCTGACCTTTGTGGTGGGGGCTGTGGTCAGTGCCTTGCTGATCCTGTTTTTCCAGCCGCCCCAGGCCATGAACCTGCTCCAGGTGCCCAAGTGGCAATTGGTCGGAGCCTTGTTCGGCGTGGTCTACATGATGGTCATGGTGGGCGCCGTGCCCCGGCTGGGCGCGGCGGTGGCCACGGTGGCGGTGATTCTCGGGCAACTGGCCATGGGGCTGCTGATCGACAACTTCGGTTGGCTCGGCAACCCGGCCATCGAGCTGTCGTCCAACCGTTTGCTGGCCATGCTGTGCCTGGCGCTGGCCCTGGTGTTTATGTACCGCAGCAGTCGCCAGGCCTGAGGCGGCTCAGCCCAGGTATTGCTCAGCCCAGGCATTGAGCGCCGCAGCGGGCGATCTGTGCATCGTCCGCAGACTTGACCCCGGACACACCGATGGCGCCGATCACCTGGCCTTCATGCAGGATCGGCACCCCGCCTTCCAGGGGCGTGAGGGTCGGCGCGCCGAGAAAGGCGGTGCGCCCGCCGTTGACCATTTCTTCGTAGAACTTCGATTCGCGACGGCCCAGGGCCGAGGTGCGGGCCTTTTCCGTGGCGATGTAGGCGCTGATGGACGAGGCACCGTCCAGGCGTTCCAGGGCCAGGGGGTGGCCACCGTCGTCAACGATGGCGATACTCACGGCCCACTGGTTGCGCACCGCTTCGGCGCGGGCGGCCTGGAGAATCTGTTGCACTTCATGCTGGCTGAGTACGGCTTTGCTGTTCATCGAGGGGTTCCAGTGTGGGAAAGGGCGGTGTCCACCAGTTCGATCCAGTGCCGCACCGGGGTGCGTCCGGCGCCGCCGAGGTGGGTCTGGCAGCCGATATTGGCAGTCACGATGACGTCCGGTCGACCACTTTCCAAGGCACAGAGTTTGTTGTCCCGCAGTTGCCGGGCCAATTGTGGCTGGGTCAGTGAGTAGGTGCCCGCCGAGCCGCAGCATAGATGACTGTCCGGCACCTGGGTGAGGTTGAAGCCCAGGCGAACCAGCACCGCCTCCACCGCGCCGCCCAGTCGTTGCGCGTGTTGCAGGGTGCAAGGGCAATGCACCGCCAGGCGCTGGTCGCTGCACACCGCCAGGGGCTCCAGGGGTTCGTCACGCAGGATCTCCACCAGGTCCCTGGCCGATTCGCTGACCCGCATTGCCTTGGCCGCATAGGCCGGGTCGGCGGCCAGCAGGTAGCGGTACTCCTTTATAAAGGCGCCGCAGCCACTGGCGGTCTGGACGATGGCCTCGGCGCCGTTTTCCAGGTGCGGCCACCAGGCGTCGATGTTGTCCCGGGCCCGCTGCAGCCCGGTGGCCTGGGCGTCCAGGTGATAGTCCACGGCGCCGCAACAGCCGGCCTCGGGGACGCTGTCGACGCTGATGCCCAGGCGATCCAGGACCCGCGCCGTCGCCGCGTTGGTGTTGGGCGACAGCCCCGGTTGCACGCAGCCTTCCAGCAGCAGTACCCGCCGCCCATGACGTGCTGTGGGGCGTACGCCAGCCGGTTGGGCGCGTTGGGGCAGTTTGTCTTGCAGGGCCTGGGGCAGCAGCGGGCGCCAGTGGCTGGCGCCGTTGACCAGGGCCTTGAACCCCAGGGCATTGATTGTCAGTGCGCGCAGGCCTTGGCGCAGCAGGCGCTGGCCCAGGGGCCGGGGCACGGCGGCGTCGACCACGGCGCGGCCGATGTCCAGCAGGTGGTGGTAGTCGACCCCGGACGGGCAGGTGGTTTCACAGTTGCGGCACGACAGGCAGCGGTCCAGGTGCTGCTGGGTCAGGGCCGTGGCGGGGGCGCCTTCCAGCACCTGCTTGATCAGGTAGATGCGCCCCCGGGGCCCGTCCAGTTCATCGCCCAGCAGTTGGTAGGTGGGGCAGGTGGCGTTGCAGAAACCGCAGTGCACGCAACTGCGCAGGATGCGCTCGGCTTCTTCGGCCCTTGGCAGTTGCCGGGCCTGTTCGCTCAGGGTGGTCTGCATGGATCAAAGCTCCCGGTACAGGCGGCCGGGGTTGAAAATCCCCTGGGGGTCCAGCTGCGCCTTGAGTTGCCGGTGGTAGCGCAGCATCAGCGGCGCCAGGGGTTGGAACGGGCTGTCGATCAGACCGTGGCTGTAGCAGGTGGCATGGCCGCCAGCCGCGCTGACCACCGCGCGGATCTGTTCGGCGTCGGCCTCGGACTTGAGCCAGCGCTGGGCGCCGGCCCAGTCCAGCAGTTGCTCGCCGGGCAACGCCAGGGGCCCACAGTGGTTGGGCAGCGACAGGCGCCACAACGGCAGGCCAGCGTCGAAAAAGTCCAGGCGCTGCTCGTTCAGGTCGTCCCAATAGCGGTCCGCCAGGGGCTCGCCGCCGAGGCGCTCATGGGCCGCGGCCACCGAGCCCGCGCCGCCCTCCAGGCGCAGGTGCAGGCGCCCGTCATGCTGGCTGGCGGCGCTGATGGGCAGCGGCTGCTGGCCCCATTCGCTGAGCTTGGCCAGGGCTTCGGTGCTGTGCATTTTCAGCACCAGGCTCAGGCGTTGCCGGGGTTTGGGCAGGACCTTGAGGGACACTTCGGTGAGCACCCCTAGGCAGCCGTAACTGCCCACCAACAGGCGCGACAGGTCATAGCCGGCGACGTTTTTCATCACCTCGCCGCCAAAGCGCAAGTGCTGGCCCTGGCCGCTGATGACCCGGGTGCCGAGGACGAAATCCCGTACCGAGCCGGCCCAGGGCGCCGCGGACCTGACAGCCCGCTGGCGACCATGCCGCCCAGGGTTGCGCCCTCACCGAAGGCGGGCGGTTCGCAGGGCAGCATCTGCCCGGCCGCCTCCAGGGCCGCCTGCAGTTCGCGCAACGGGGTGCCGGCGCGGGCGGTGATCACCAGTTCCGTGGGGTCGTAGCTGACAATGCCGCGATGGGCCCGGGTGTCCAGCACCTCGCCGGCGCCGCTGCGGCCCAGGAACGCCTTGCTGTTGGCGCCCTGGATCAGCAGTGGCGTGCGGTTTTCCAAGGCCTGGCGCACTTGCTCCAGCAGCACGGCACTGGTGTCGTCGTCCGCAGTCTCCAGCATCAGAAACGCTCCAGTTCGGGGAAGGGCAGTTGCCCGGCGTGCACATGCATGGCGCCAAACTCGGCGCAGCGTTGCAGGGTCGGGATGTTCTTGCCGGGGTTGAGCAGGCCGCCGGGGTCGAAGGCGGCTTTCACCCCATGAAACACGTGCAGTTCGTGGGCGTTGAACTGGGCGCACATCTGGTTGATTTTTTCCCGGCCCACGCCATGTTCGCCGGTGATGCTGCCGCCGACCTTGACGCACAGTTCGAGGATTTTGCCGCCGAGGTTTTCCGCTCGTTCCAGTTCCCCGGGGTGGTTGGCGTCGAACAGGATCAGCGGGTGCATGTTGCCGTCGCCGGCGTGAAACACATTGGCCACTCGCAGGCCGTATGCCTGCCCCAGTTCCTCGATGCCCCGCAGGACCTGGGGCAGGGCGCGGCGGGGGATGGTGCCGTCCATGCAGTAGTAGTCCGGCGACAGCCGCCCGACGGCGGGAAAGGCATTTTTGCGCCCGGCCCAGAAACGCACGCGTTCGGCCTCGTCCCGGGCCTGGCGCACGTCCGTGGCGCCACAGCGCTGCAGCACGGCGTGGACCCGCTGGCAATCGTCATGGACATCGGCTTCCACACCGTCTAGCTCACAGAGCAGGATGGCCGCCGCGTCCACCGGGTAGCCGGCGTGGATAAAGTCCTCGGCGGCGCGGATCGCCAGGTTGTCCATCATTTCCAGGCCGCCGGGAATGATCCCATCAGCAATGATCTCGGCCACCGCGCGACCGGCGTTGTCCACCGTGTCGAAGGCCGCCAGCAAGACCTTGGCCACTTGAGGTTTGGGCAGCAACTTCACCGTGACCTCGGTGATGATGCCCAGCAGGCCTTCGGAGCCGGTGAACAGCGCCAGCAGGTCGAAGCCCGGCGCGTCCAGGGCGTCGCTGCCCAGCACCAGGCGCTCGCCCTCGATGCTCAGGACTTCCAGGCGCAGCAGGTTGTGCACGGTCAGGCCGTACTTCAGGCAGTGCACGCCGCCGGCGTTTTCCGCGACGTTGCCGCCGATGGAGCAGGCAATCTGTGACGAAGGGTCTGGCGCGTAGTACAGGCCGAAGGGCGCCGCCGCCTGGGAGATCGCCAGGTTGCGCACCCCGGGCTGGACCCGGGCGGTGCGCGCCTGCGGGTCGATTTCAAGCACCTGATTGAAACGCGCCATTACCAGCAGCACGCCGCTGGCCAGGGGCAGGGCGCCGCCGGACAGGCCAGTGCCGGCGCCCCGGGCCACCACTGGCACCTTCATCTGGTGGCAGATCTGCAGCAGGGTCTGCACCTGCTCCAGGTGCCGGGGCAACAGCACCAGCAGCGGCGTGGTTCGGTAGGCGCTGAGGCCGTCACATTCGTAGGGTTTGAGTTGCTCGGGCTGGTGGAGGATATCCAAGTCCGGCAATTGGCTGCGCAGAGCGTGGAGCAGGGCGGTTTTGTCGACCTTGGGCAAGGCGCCGTCGAGGGCTTCGTCGTAGAGGATGTTCATGGGCGGTCAGGACCCTTGTTGTTTTTATCGTGTTGTTTTTTTCGGCCGCGCCGCGTGTGTTGGCCAGCCGTGGCTGTGAGGGCGTTGCCGCTGAGCCTAGACGAGGGTCACGCAAAAAGGCCGATGATCTGGCCGTCCCCGGCTAAAGTCATGGATACAGGCGCGTGCTCTGACGCGCCTGGGGGCCTCAGCCGATGAGTGCCCTCTGCCATTGGAAGCGCTCAGCCAGTGGGCGCCTTCAGTCAATAGGAGTCCGCACCATGCCCGATTCGACTTGTGCCTGCCCGGCCTGTACCTGCAAGGTCGGCCCCAATGCCATCGTCCGTCACGGCAAGCAGTACTGCTGCATGGCCTGTGCCGATCATCATGCCGACGGTGCACCTTGTGTGTCCCACGACGGGTGTAAATGCGCGGAGGGCTCCGAAGGCGGATGACCTCGTCACCTGTAGCCGACCCCTCGGGTGCGATGCCCGAGGGGCCGGTGACGCTTCAGGCCGACGGTCGCCAGGTGACGTTTTCGATGCCGAATTTCTCTGCCATGGGTTTGCTGGTCTTTTTCACCTGTTCCCGGCCAAAGCGTCCGATGCGACCGACCCCTGCGTCGCAGCTTGCCCAGTGCCAGGCTTCGGCGTTGTCCATCTTGTCCAGGCGGATGATGAAAGACTTGGGGCTGCCGTGCAGGGTGTATTCGATGACGAAGAGTTTTGCGTTGTTCATAAAGCCGTTGATCCTCCCTGTGTTGGTTTAGTGATCCCTGTGGTGGCGAAAAATTCAGTCGGATTGTCCGACGCCGCTACCAACGGTCACGTGCCCCGAAAACGCTGGCGAACCACGGCATAGATCGATGCTGGCGACTGCCCGGGGCGCTGGTTAACATGGGCGCCCGCCCGTTCAGTGACGACGCCTTGCCATGGCCCTTGCCGCGCCCCCCGACCTCACCGACACCGATGTGCCGCTGCAACCCCTGGCCCGCACTTACCCGCGGGGGTTGTTTATCGAGCCCCACCAGCATGACTGGGGCCAGTTGCTGTACGCCATGAGCGGGGTGATGTGGGTCGAGACGCCCCACGAAGCCCTGGTGGTGCCGCCCCAGCGAGCGGTCTGGTTGCCGCCCGGGGTGGAACACGGGATCCGCGTGGTCAGCGACCTGCAGATGCGTAATATCTACTTGCGTCCGGCCCTGGCGGCCACCCTCGATGCTCAGGTTCAGGTGTTGCAGGTGGACAACCTGTTGCGCGAGCTGATCCTGCGGCTGGTGGAGCAGGGCGAGGGGGCGTCGGCGGACTATTACGAGGCCTTGGTGGGGCTGGCGCTGCTGGAGTTGCGACGGGCCCGCCGTTCGCAGCTCAAGATTGCCCTGCCGGACGCTGCCGACCGGCGCCTGATGAGCCTGTGCCAGGCGGTGATGGCGGCGCCGTCCCTGGCGGTTTCCTTTGAACAGCACGCGGCAGCAGCGGGGGCCAGCGTGCGCACCCTGGCGCGTTTGTTCAAAGAGGGGTTGGGCCTGGGCTTTGCCGAGTGGCGGCGCCAGGTGCAGTTGGCCACTGCGGCGGCGGAGTTGATCCAGGGCGTGCCGGTGAGCCGCATCGCCCGAGAACTGGGCTACTCCCCCAGCAGCTTCAGCGACATGTTCCGCCGGGAGCTGGGCCTGGCCCCCTCGCAATACGCCGCCGAAGGCGTGTCGGCCTGACACAGGGTTGAGTCTGAACCCGGACCTTTGGCCGAAATCCTGAAGCACTTGGCCGATGCCTGGCCGCGCCCCTCCCTAGACTCCGTGCATCGACTGTCCCTTGCCCGGAGCTGAGCATGAACTACCTGATATCCCTGGCCATCGGCCTCGCCGTGGGGCTGCTCTACGGCGCGCTGCAGGTGCGCTCGCCGGCGCCCCCGGCCATCGCCCTGGTGGGGCTGCTGGGCATGTTGAGCGGTGAGCAACTCTGGCCTTGGGGCCGGCAGTTGCTCAGCAGTTGGTTGTCTTGAAGCGGTTTCCCTGTGTTCGTTGAAGGAGTTTTTTATGCAAGCCCTGCAATTTTCCGCCACCGGTGACCTGGCCTCCCTGCAATGGGTGGACGTGCCGACCCCGGTGCCGAGCGCTGGCCAGGTCCTGGTGCAGATCAAGGCCGCCGGCCTGAACCCCAGCGACGTGAAAAACGTCCTTGGGCGTTTCCCCTACACCACGTTGCCGCGGATTCCGGGGCGCGATTTTGCCGGGGTGGTGGTGCAGGGGCCCGACGCGCTGCTGGGCCGTGAGGTCTGGGGCACGGGCAAGGAACTGGGGTTTTTCGCGGATGGCTCCCACGCCGAGTATCTGGTGGTGTCGGCCCAGGGCGTGAGCCCCAAGCCGAGTCACCTGAGCTTTGCCCAGGCCGCCAGCCTCGGCGTGCCTTACACCACCGCCTGGGATGCCCTGCAACGCAGCGGCGTCAATGCTGAAACCCGTTTTTTGGTGATCGGTGGCGGTGCCGTGGCCAGTGCCGCCCTGGCCCTGGCCAAGGTGCGCGGGGCGCAGGTGCTTGCTGCGGCGCGGCGCCCGGAGCAGGTCCAGGCCTTGCAGGCCCAGGGCTATGCCACGTTGCAGTTGCAGGGGCCGGAAGTTTTGCAGGAGCAGGTCAATGGGGTGTTTGCCGGCGGTGCCGATGTGATCTTCGACACCACCGGGTTCTGGTTGCCAGCGTCGGTTGCGGCCTTGGCCACCTTCGGCCGCATCGCCATCATTGCCGCGCCGGTGGACGGGCAGGTGCAACTGCCGGCCCTGGCCCTGTACCGCAAAGGCGGCTCGGTGGTGGGGATCAACTCATTGCTGTACGGCGTCGAAGCCTGCGCGGCGATGCTCGAAGAGTTTGGCCGTTTCTTTGACCAGGGCTTGCTGCCCCTGCCCGAAGGCTTACTCGAATCGCCCCTGGCCGAGGGCCTGGCGCGTTATGCCGAAGTGAATCAGGGCCGCGGCGAAAAAATCATCCTCATCCCCTGAGCCACGGGGCAGGCGTCACGCTTTTTATAGGCGCCGGCTTGCCAGCGATAGGGCCCGTGAGATCCCTATCGCCTCAGCTCGGGCAACTTTGTTCGCCGTTATCCAGCCCTTGCTTGTAGCTGCGGCTGTCGAGGCTGGCTTTGCCGTTGTGCCAGGTCAGGGTCAAGACGTAGAGCGAGTCATAGTCGTTGGAGGCCCAGTCGTCGGCGATGCTGCGTTTTTCGCCCACGGCTTCGCGGGCGACTTTGTTGATCAACTCCGGCAGGTAACCGTGGGACCAGGCGGTGTAGATAATCGAGTTGTGATAGCGGTCGTCCAGCAGTTCATCGGCCAGTTCGCTGGTGTCGTTGGCCGAGTACTCGATGTTCACCGGCAGGCCCAACTTGATGGCGCTGGGGCTGATGGTCATCAGCGGGCGGATGTAGCTGTAGGAGTTGTCGGCTTCGCCTTCCTCGACATTGCGCGTCGGGTTGGCGGCGAACACGTAGTCGGCCTTGCCGAATTTTTCCGGCAGCAGGGAGGCCAGGTCGATGGCGCGGTTCAAGCCCTGGCAGTTGAGCTGGCCAAGGCGCCGGCGGGTTTTTCGGCATGGCGCAGGAACACCAGGGTCTGGGTGCCGTCCGCCGGTTGTGCCCGGCTGTCGCTGGATTCCAGGGACAGGCACAAGGCGCCGCCCAGCAGCAGGGCCGGCAACAACAGCGGGCCGCGACGGGGCAGGCGGCGAATCAGCGTCAGCAATCGAGTCATGGGTTAGTCATTCTTCAGCGCAGCGGTTTAAGGCTGACAAACCTGTCCACGGTGGCCGTTGGCGTGCCGTGATGTCCCTGTCGTTGAACCTGTGCGTCAGCCCGAAGGCAGTTGTCTGAGTCCCTGGGCGCCGTTTGGTTCGATGCCGGTGCAGCCTAACGGTTGAATGTTGCCGATTTAAGAAGGCGCGGCGCCGTGCCTATAATCCCCCGCGCCTTAGCCGGCATGCGTCTTAGCCCCCTGATTGTCACCGGAAGCCTGTCATGACTGATCTCTCTGCATTCCCCATCACTGCAAAGTGGCCTGCTCAGTTCCCCGAATGGATTCAACTGTATTCCCTGCCCACGCCCAACGGGGTCAAGGTCTCGATCATGCTCGAAGAGATCGGCCTGCCCTATGAGCCGCACCGCGTGGCGTTCGACAGCAATGACCAGCTGTCCGCCGAGTTCCTGTCCCTGAACCCCAACAACAAAATCCCGGCGATTCTCGACCCCCACGGGCCGGGCGACCAGCCGCTGGCGGTGTTCGAGTCCGGGGCGATCCTGATCTACCTGGCAGACAAAAGCGGGCAGTTGCTGGCCCAGGAAGGCGCGGCGCGCTACGAGACCCTGCAATGGCTGATGTGGCAAATGGGCGGCATCGGCCCGATGTTCGGCCAGTTGGGCTTCTTCAATAAGTTCGCCGGCAAGGATTACGAGGACAAGCGTCCGCGGGACCGTTATGTGGCCGAATCCAAGCGCCTGCTGGGCGTGCTTGAAGGGCGCTTGCAGGGCCGTGACTGGATCATGGGCGAGCGCTACACCATCGCCGACATCGCAACCTTCCCCTGGGTGCGCAACCTGATCGGTTTCTATGAAGCCGGGGACCTGGTGGGCATCAACGATTTCCCCAATGTGCAGCGAGTGCTGGCGCGCTTCGTGGCGCGGCCGGCGGTGATTCGTGGCCTGGAAATACCCAAGGCGGTCTGACCGCGCACCTCGCCCGCATCGGATGCGGGCGCTTTGACTACAAGGACCGCTCATGGGCCCCTTGCCATTTAAACAAGTCGACGTGTTCAGTCATCAGCCGCTCAAAGGCAACCCGGTGGCGGTGGTGTTCGAGGCCGACGCGCTGGGTGACGAGCGCATGGCGGCGTTCGCCAATTGGACCAACCTCGCTGAAACCACCTTTATCCTCAAACCCCAGGACCCGCGCGCCGACTACCGCCTGCGGATCTTCACCACGGTCCAGGAGCTGCCGTTCGCCGGCCACCCGACCCTGGGCAGTTGCCATGCCTGGCTGGAATCCGGCGGCCAGCCCAAGGGCGAGGAGATCATTCAGGAATGCGGTGTGGGCCTGGTGCGAATCCGGCGCCAGGGTTCGGAGCTGGCGTTCCTGGCGCCACCGTTGCTGCGTTCCGGCCCAGTGGAACCCGAGTTGCTGGAGCAGGTGCGCATGGGTCTGCGCCTGGAACCGCAGGCGATCATTGCCGCCCAGTGGGTGGACAACGGCGCCGGCTGGCTGGCGGTGATGCTTGCCGAGCGCCAGCAGGTGCTGGACTTGCAGCCCGATTACACGCAACTGCTGGGCCTGGCCGTGGGGGTGATCGCCCGCTGTGACCCGGCGCGCGATGCCACGGATGCACAGTTCGAAGTGCGGGGTTTTATTGCCGGTGACGGCATGCCTGAAGACCCGGCCACTGGCAGCTTGAACGCCGGTATCGCCCAATGGCTGCTGGGTGCCGGCCTGGCGCCGAGCCGTTATGTGGTCAGCCAGGGAGTGAGCATGGGGCGCGCGGGGTGGATTCAGGTGGAGCAGGTGGGGGATGACGTGTGGATCGGCGGTGCGGCCGTGACCTGCCTGCAGGGCACGTTGTCGCTGTAAGTGCCGGCGATGGCGGCGGTCATCGCGCCATCGGCGGCAGGTCAGGGTTCAGCGGTTATTGGCTGCCAGCTTGATGCCGAAACCAATCAATGCCAGGCCCGCCACCCGAGTGGCAATGGCCCGTGCCAGGGGCAGCGCCTTGAGGCGGATGGCCGCGGCATTGCCCAGCAGCACCAGCACGACCTGGTACACCAGGCTGATCAGGGTGATGTGCAGCATCATCACCAGCAAGGTCAGGCTGGAGCCGTCCGGGCGGATAAACAGCGGAAAGAACGCGACAAAGAACAGGATCACTTTCGGGTTGGTCAGGGCCACCGCCAGGCCATTGCGAAAGTACACCCGGGCGGATTTCTTCGGCTCCACGGCGCTGCCGTTGCTGGCCGCCGGCGCCCGCAGCAGTTGCACGCCGAGCCAGCACAGGTAGGCCGCGCCAAACCATTGCAGGCCCTGGAACAGCAGCGGGTTGGCCTGCATCAGCGCCGCCAGCCCGGCGACCGCCGCCACCATGTAGATAATGTCGCCGAGCAGGGTCCCCAGCACTGCACCGAACCCCGCGGCCACGCCATTGCGCGCCGTGGCATTGAGGATCGCCAGGGTGCCGGCGCCGGGGATCATCTGGAAAATCACGATGGCAGCGATAAAGCTGCCGTAGTTCTGGATCTCGAACATCGCGGGTGCCTTCCTGTGCGGGTACGAATAGGGGGGTTAACACCTGCAAATACTAGGGGCAAAACCCATTGTTGCGAAAGTGGCAACGCACTCTTGGGCAACCGGGGTTTGTATCGCTCGGCGCTGGGGCATAAGCTTTGCGCCTTTTTTCGACTTTGGTCCGCTTCACACCCGGCCTGCCTTTAGGAAAAATCATGTCCAGCCAGTTCCCAGAAGCCCGTCCCCGTCGCCTGCGTCGCTCCGAACAACTGCGCAGCCTGTTCCAGGAAACCGAGTTCACCCTCAACGACCTGGTGTTGCCGATTTTCGTTGAAGAAGAGATCGACGATTTCGTGCCGATCAAGAGCATGCCGGGGGTGATGCGCATTCCGGAATCCCGGCTGGCCGGGGAGATCGAGCGCTACGCCCGGGCCGGGATCAAGTCGGTGATGACCTTTGGCGTTTCCCACCATTTGAACAGCGACGGCAGCGACACCTGGAACGAGAACGGTCTGGTGTCGCGCATGTCGCGCATCGCCAAGGACGCCGTGCCGGAGATGATCGTGATGTCCGACACCTGCTTCTGCGAATACACCGACCACGGCCATTGCGGCGTGATGCACGGTCATGAAGTGGACAACGACCAGACCCTGCTCAACCTCGGCAAGCAAGCCGTGGCAGCCGCTCGCGCCGGGGCCGATGTGATTGCCCCGTCGGCCGCCATGGACGGCCAGGTCCAGGCCATTCGCCGGGCCCTGGACGCGGCCGGGTTCACCCAGACGCCGATCATGGCCTATTCCACCAAGTTCGCCTCGGCGCTCTATGGCCCCTTCCGCGAAGCCGGCGGCAGCGCCCTGAAGGGCGACCGCAAGAGCTACCAGATGAACCCGATGAACCGCCGCGAAGCGGTGCGCGAATCGCTGCTGGATGAGCAGGAAGGCGCCGACTCGCTGATGGTCAAGCCGGCCGGGGCTTACCTGGACATCATCCGTGACATCCGCGAGGCCTCGCGGCTGCCGGTGGCGGCATACCAGGTCAGCGGCGAGTACGCGATGATCAAGTTCGGCGCCCAGGCCGGCGCCATCGACGAAGCCCGCGTGGTGCGTGAAAGCCTCGGCTCGATCAAGCGCGCCGGTGCCGACCTGATCTTCACCTACTTCGCCATGGACCTGGCCCTGAGCGGCATCTGATGCGCTCTTGAGCCCCGACAAAGCCGCGCCGCCGATTCCCGGTGGCGTGGCTATTGCCAAGCCTTTGCTGTCTGCATGACAATGCGATTCATTATCAAATGTGAACTTTTATTGTCATGCCCGCCGACGATCTGTCCCTGCGCTGCGCCGTCAACGACCTCTATTGCGACCACCATGGCTGGCTCCACGGCTGGCTGCGCCAGCGCCTGGGCAACGCCTGCGATGCCTCGGACCTGGTGCAGGACACCTTCGTGCGCATCATCAAGGCGCGCAACGCCCTGGACATCCGCGAGCCGCGGCCCTATCTGTCGCGGGTCGCCCAAGGCCTGATGATCGATCTGTTTCGCCGCCGCTCCCTGGAACAGGCCTACCTTGAAGCCCTGGCCTGGATGCCCGAAGGCGAGCATCCGTCGCCGGAAGAGCAGGCCATCCTGCTTCAGGCCCTGCTGGAGATCGACCGCTTGCTCGACGGCCTGGGCACCAAGGTCAAGCAGGCGTTCCTGCTGTCCCAGTGCGACGGCCTGACCTACGAGCACATCGCCGAGCGCCTGCAGATTTCGGTGCGCAGCGTGAACAACTACATGGCCAAGGCCATGGAGCACTGCTGCCTGATGCAGATCCGGATGCAGTATTCATGAGTTTTTCCAGCCCCCAGCTCAGTGACAGCGAACTCCAGGCCATCAGCGCCGCAGCCCGCTGGTACGCGCGGCTGCGTTCCGGCAGCGCCAGCCAGCAGGAGCAACAGGAGTGGCAGCACTGGCTGGCGGCGGACCTGCTGCATCGCCAGGCCTGGGAGCGCATGCAAATGGTCGGCGAACAAATGGCCGGGGTGCCGGGACGCTTGGCCGGCCCAGCGCTGCGCCGTGCCGGGCAATCGCGGCGCCAGGTGTTGCGCGGGGTCCTGCTGCTGACCTCGGCCAGCGCCTTGGGTTGGCTGGGCTGGCGCAGCGACACGGCGCAGAACCTGATGGCCGACTACCGCACCCGTGTGGGCGAGCGTCGCGAAGTGCGCCTGGCGGACGGCAGTTCGCTGCTGCTCAATACCGACACCTCGGTGAACCTGCGGTTTGACGGCCAGCAGCGGGTGCTGGAGTTGCTTTGGGGCGAAGTCCTGGTCGGCGCGGCGCCGGACTCGCTGCAGCGGCCGTTGCGCATCGACACCCGTCACGGCCGGGTGCAGACCTTGGCCGGACGCTTCCTGGTGCGTTCCGAGGCCCTTCGGGGCCAGGTGGCGGTGCTGGAGCAGGCGGTGCAGTTGAGCCTGTCGGACGGATCGCCACCCCGGCGCCTGGAGGCCGGCCAGGGCCTGGACTTCGACGCTCGCAGTGTGGGCGCGGTGCGGCGCAACGATGCTTCGGTAGGGGCGTGGCGCCAGGGCAGCATCATTGCCATCGACCGGCCGCTGGGCGAGTTGCTGGCCGACTTGTCGCGTTATCGGCCGGGGCTCCTGCACTGCGACCCGCAGATCGCCGGCCTGAAAGTCTCCGGGGCCTTTCCCATCGACAACACCGACCGCGCCCTGGCGGCGCTGGAAAGCGGTTTTGGCCTCAAAGTCAGCCGCTATACGCCTTATTGGGTGCGGGTTCGCGCCTAGCCCGTGGCTGCCGGAAAATATTTTTCTCAAGCGTTGCACTTTGTTCGCCCCTGGTTCGGCTTATCCCCCAGTGGATTCATTTTCATCATTGGGGGAAGGCAAGACATGTCGGATGTTCACAAGCCGAAGTTGGCGAATGCGGTGAAGGCCGGGCTCTGGGGCATGCTCGCGGTGTATGGCGCGACAGCGCTGCCGCAGGCGGCCATGGCGGCGGGGGAGCAGACCCAGGTGCGGCGTTTCGATATCGCCGGAGGCAACCTGAGTGAAGTCCTCAGCCGTTTCGCCAGCGAAGCGGGTGCGGCGATTTCCTTCGACGCGCGGCAAACCGACGGCTTGGCTTCGGCGGGCTTGCAGGGCGAGTACGGCGTGCTTGAGGGCTTTGCACGGATTCTCTCCGGCACGGGCTTGCAAGCCGAGCCGCAGAGCAACGGCAGTTATGTGCTGCGTTCTGTGCCCAAGAGCGCGTCGAGCCTGGAACTGGGGGTGACCAGTGTGCAGGCCCAGGCCCTGGGCGCCACCACCGAAAACTCCGGTTCCTACACCACGGGTGCGGTGACCATCGGCAAAGGCGCCCATTCCCTGCGGCAGACCCCGCAATCGATCACGGTGATGACCCGCAAGCTGATGGACGATCAGAACATCACCACGGTCGAAGACGTGATGGCCAAGACCCCCGGCATCACCCTTTACGAGTCGCCCATGGGCGGCAAGTACTTCTATTCCCGGGGCTTCCAGATGCTCGGCCAGTATCAGTACGACGGCGTGCCCCTGGACATGGGCAACAACTACGTGCAGGCCGACAGCTTCAGCGGCGACCTGGCCTATTACGACCGAGTGGAAATCCTCCGCGGCGCGGCGGGCATGATGAAGGGCGCCGGCGGCACCTCGGGTTCGGTCAACTTCGTGCGCAAGCGCGGCCAGAGCGAGGCCCACACCGAGCTCTCGTTGTCCGGCGGCAGTTGGGACAACTACCGTGGCCAGGTCGATACCGGCGGGCCGCTGAACGAAGATGGCACGGTGCGCGGGCGGGTGGTGGTGGCCGAGCAGAGCAAGCACTACTTCTACGACAACGCCAGCCGCAAGGACCAGACCTACTACGGTGCCTTGGACGTTGACCTGGACCCGGCCACCACCGTGGGCCTGGGCATCGCCTATGAAGACGTGGACGCCACGCCTTGCTGGGGCGGCCTGCCGCGCTATCGCGATGGCAGCGACCTCAAGCTCGGCCGTTCCACCTGCCTGAATCCGTCGTGGAATACCTGGCGCAGCCAGCGCACCACCCTGTTCGGCGACCTCAAGCATCAGTTCAATGACGATTGGTCGCTGAAGGTGGCCGGGGTCTATACCAAGAACACCCAGGACATCAAATACGCCTTCGCCTCGGGTTCGGTGACCCCGGCCAACACCACCTCGCCGCTGATCAGCGGCCTGTTCGACTACGACCAAGTGGACTACGGCTTCGACGCCTACGTGGACGGCAAATTCGATGCCTTCGGCCTGGAGCACGAGTTGACGGTGGGGGTGAACGCCAGTCGCTCGAACAAGGACGACTTTTTCAGCGTCGCGATCCTTCCTCAGCGCCAGGACGTGTTCAACCCGAACAAGCACATCCCCGAGCCTGACGACAGCTACTACTACGCCAACTCGACCCGTGGCGGCCCGGTGGATTCGGTGACCAAGCAGTACGGCGCCTATTCCACCCTGCGCCTGAAACTGGCCGATCCGCTGACTCTGGTTCTGGGCAGCCGGGTGAGTTGGTACAAGTCGCAAACCGACTACCTGTTTATCTCCGACAACAGCACCCAGCACGCCGAGACCAAGGAAACCGGGCAGGTCACGCCCTTTGCCGCTGTGCTCTATGACCTCAACGACAACCTGACGCTGTACGCCAGCTACTCGGACATTTTCACGCCCCAGGGCGGTTACCGCACTGAATCCGGCTCTTCCCTCAAACCGTTGGTGGGCCAGAGCTACGAGCTGGGGATCAAGGGCGAGTGGTTCGAGGGGCGCCTGAACAGCTCTTTCAACCTGTTCCGCACGATTCAGAAAGACCAGGCACAGACCGACTACCTGTCCAGTTGCGCATCGTTCGACGGCTATTGCTACGCCAATGCCGGCAAGGTCCGGGCCCAGGGCTTCGAGGCTGAAGTCAGTGGCGAAGTCATCGAGCGCCTGCAATTGTTGGCCGGCTACACCTTCACCCAGACCCGCACTCTGGACGACTTGGACAGCAGCAAGAATGGCGCGGCGTTCAACAGCTACGTGCCCAAGCACCTGCTGCGAGTCTGGGGCGACTACAGCCTCAGTGGTCCCCTTGAGCGCTTCACCGTCGGTGCCGGGGTCAACGCGCAAAGCGGCAACTTCCGCAGCTCGCCGACCACCGGGCAGAAGATCACCCAGGCCGGCTATGCGATCTGGAACGGGCGCATCGGCTACCGCATCGACGACACCTGGTCCCTGGCGCTCAACGGCAACAACCTGTTGGACAAGCGCTACTACGCCACCGTGGGCACCGAGAACTTCGGCAACTTCTACGGCGATCCGCGCAACTTCATGGTCTCGGTCAAAGCCAGCTTCTAAGGCCTTTGTCCCAAAGCCAGGGGCGTATGTCGCGCTCGATGAAATAGCGTGCCAGGGCCTTGGGGTCCGCGCTGCGCTCGGCCAGGGCCACGTAGGTGTCGGGGCGCAGCAGGTAGTAACCGTTGCGCGCCAGCCCTGCCGCGGCATGCGCCGGGCGCCAGTCGAAGATACTCAGGGGCAGCTTGTGCTCCTGGCACCAAGAGATCAGCTCGTCGCTGGTGACCCCGTACACGTGCACTTGCCAGCCGGTCAGGGTCAGGCTGGTGAAGTTGTCGTGTTCCGCATCGTGGGCCCAGGGCAGGCGATCACCGCCATGCACTTGGCCGGCGCTGCCGCTGCTCAACGGCATGTTGCGGTAGTTCAGGGTGATCTGCGACACGGTGCGAAAGAGCCATTCGCGTGCCGCCTCGAACGCCGCCAGTTTGGGAATCAGCATCGGCGCCAGGCGCGTGCGCAGCAGGTTGGCAATGGTGCCTTCGGCCGTGGCGAAGCTGAACACCCGGTCAGTGGTGGCCACCAGGCGCCGGGCAAACTCCATGCGCTCGACTTCGTAACTGTCCAGCAGGCGTCCTTCGGCCTGGCCGGTGAGCACGGCGGCGAGCTTCCAGGCCAGGTTGATGGCGTCGCCGATTCCGGTGTTCATGCCCTGGCCGCCGGCCGGGCTGTGCACATGGGCCGCATCCCCCAAGAGAAACACCCGCCCGCTGCGAAACTGCTCTGCCACCCGGTGATGCACACGGTAGGTGGAGAACCAGTTGACCCGTTGCACCTCGACCTGGAGTTGGTCCAGGGCGCGGTGGCTGACGTCCTCGAAACGCAACTCTTCCGGGGCTTCGGCGTGTTCGCCGGTGACCGTGCCGATCAGCCGGGCGCGGCCTGCACCGGCCAGGGGGAAGACCGCGAGAAAGTCCGACTCATCCAGGTCCACGTGCAGTTGGCCGTCGATGGACGGGCCGCTGGCGTCCACATCCGCGACATAAAACACCTGCCGATAGGTGCCTCCCGGAAAACCGCTGCCCAGGGTTTGGCGCACCGTCGAGCGGGCGCCGTCGCAGCCGGCCAGGTAAAAGGCCTGGCAGCGTTCCTCGTAGCCGTCGGCATGGCGCAGTCGGGCTTCCACCAGGTTGCCCAAGTCGTTGAAGCCCAGCAGTTCGGTGTCGCGCTCCACACTCACCCCCAGGCTCGCCAGGCGCTCCACCAGCAATTGCTCGTGCAGGTCCTGGGGGAAAATGTGCAGGAAGGGGTAGGGCGTCAGGTCCTCGCCAATGTCATTGAGGGGCAACTGGGCGGCGCGCTGGCCCTGGACCCAGAGATTCACCGCCGGCACCTGGTGGCCCTGTTCAAGGATGGCCTGGGTCAGGTCCAGTTGGCGGTACAGCTCCAGGGTCCGGGCTTGCACGGCCAGGGCCCGGGACGTGGTACCGGGCCCCGAGGTGCGGTCGATGATGCGCACCTGGATACCTTGCTGGCGTAACCACAGGGCCAGGACCAGGCCGGTAGGCCCGGCGCCGATGATCAATACGTCGCTGCAGTTCATGTCTTGCCCTCACTGGGAAATCAAATGCATGCACTGGACGGCGGGGCGCTGTAGTCGCCCCCTCAGCGTTGGGCGAACGCCAGGTTCAGGCCCAGGGCGGCGAAGCTCGCGGCAAAACTGCGGCGTAGCCAGTTTTGCACCCGGGGCGACTCGATCACGGCTCGGCGGAACAGGTTGGCCAGCAACCCGTAGAGCACGAACACCGCCAGGGTCATGGCCATGAATACCGCGCTCAAGCTGAGCATTTGCAGGGCCGGGGCGGCGCCATCGTGGCGGATGAACTGGGGCAGGAAGGCCAGGAAGAAGATGGTCAGTTTGGGGTTGAGGATGTTCAGCAGGCAGGCCTTGAGCATCAGGCTGCCGGCGCGGGTACTGCCGGTGTGCCGGTCCACGGCGAAGGCCGAGCGATCACGCCAGGTGGCATACGCCAGGTACAGCAGGTAGGCGACCCCGGCGAATTTCAGGCCCTGGAAAGCCAGGGCGCTGGTGTGCAACAGCGCCGACAGGCCCAGTACCGAGGCCAGCAGGTGCGGGACGATGCCGGCGGTGCAGCCCACGGCGGTGAACAGGCTGGCGCGCTTGCCGGCCACCAGGGCGGTGGAAATGGTCAGGATCACGCCGCTGCCGGGGATCAGCACGACGAGCAGTGAGGTGATGAGAAAATCCAGGCTTAACATCCAGTTCGAACTCCTTGAACAGTGGGTTTTACGGCAGATCAGCCGGCGCCCCGTGACGCCCTCGGGGCGCTGCAGATTGAGCGTAGGTGAAAATCGCCGATCTTCGCGGTTATTGGTCTAGCCGGGTGGCGTGGGGGAACGCCGTTGGCGGTTGTCGGTCGATATTCGCGGCAACCTGCTTCACTGGAAGCAGGGTGGACCGGCACGGTATTTGGGGAATCATGAACCTGCATCGAGTTATTTTCACCAGTACGGCGCTGTTGCTGCTGGCCGGTTGCGCCGGCCAGCGCGGTGCCCAGGCGCCGACGCCAAGCCCGGCCGAGGTGCAGGCGCAGGTTGTTCGCCTGTTGCCGCCGCAGACCCAGGATCGCCGGGGCTGGGCCACGGACATCCAGGTGGCGTTCAGCGCCCAGGGCATCGAGCCGAGCAAGGGCAACCTGTGTGCGGTGCTGGCGGTGGCCGAGCAGGAGTCGACCTTTCAGGTGGACCCGCCGGTGCCCGGGTTGGGCAAAATCGCCCGCCAGGAGATCGACCGGCGCGCGGCCAAGGTGCATGTGCCGTCGCTGCTGGTGAGTGCGGCCCTGCAGGTGCGCTCGCCCAACGGCCAGTCCTACAGCGAGCGGCTGGCCAAGGCTCGCACCGAGAAAGAGTTGAGCGCGATTTTCGATGACTTCATCGGCATGGTGCCCATGGGCAAGACCCTGTTCGGCAGCTTCAACCCGGTGCACACCGGCGGGCCGATGCAGGTCAGCATCGAATTCGCCGAAAAACAGGCCAAGGCTTATCCCTATCCGGTTCAGGGTTCAGTGCGCCAGGAAGTCTTCAGTCGCCGGGGCGGGATGTATTTCGGCATCGCCCATTTACTCGGCTACCCAGTGAATTACCCGCAGCCGCTGTACCGTTTCGCCGATTTCAACGCCGGCTGGTACGCCAGTCGCAACGCCGCGTTCCAGAACGCCGTCAGCCGTGCCACGGGGATTGCCCTGGCCCTGGACGGCGACCTGATCCGCTACGACTCGGTGATGCCGGGCAGCACCGAATTGGCGGTGCGCACCCTGGGCAAGCAGTTGGACATGCGCAACCCGACCCTGCGCGATCAATTGGAAAAGGGCAGTGGTGCGGAGTTTGAGCAGACCCGCCTGTACCAACGGGTGTTCGCCCTGGCCGATCGCGCCGCCGGCCAGCCTCTGCCCCGTCAGTTGTTGCCAGGCATCGAACTCAAGAGCCCGAAAATTACCCGCAAACTGACCACGGCCTGGTTCGCCAAGCGGGTGGACGAGCGCTACCAGCGCTGCATGAAACGCGGCTAGAGACTTTCCTGGCGCTGGACGGTTATCAGAATGAAAAAAGCCCGGCTGATAAGGCCGGGCTTCTTTTCCGATACCGCTGTTGAGTGACTCATGCACGGTTCTGAACCAGTCGATCCGAACCACCTTCAGCGA